>CAYZYG010000053.1:0-12440 GCA_964481395.1 uncultured Vicinamibacterales bacterium | reverse complement strand
CTATCCCCTGATCCCTGTTCTTCAGATGCCCTCGCAACGTTCGGCCCGCACCGACGTCACGCCTTCCTGGTTCTGCAGGACGCCTTCGACCATCAGGAACGGCTCCTCGAGAATGACCAGACGCTGGCGCGCGAAGACATCGGGCCGCACGATGATGTTGGCGATGCCGGTTTCGTCCTCGAGCGTCAGGAACACGAACCCCTTGGCCGTGCCCGGGCGCTGGCGGGTGATGACCGTTCCTGCAATGCGGACGCGGCGCCCCTGCCGTTCGCGCGGCAGGTCGATGGCCCGCAGGATGCCCCGCAGCGACAACTCGCGCCGGCGAAGCGCCATCGGATGCGGTCCGATGGTCAGGCGCGTGCCGGCGTAGTCGGCCACCAGACGCTCGGTAAGGGACATGGGAGGCAGAGGACAGGGATCGGGGACCGGGGATCGGGGATCGGTTGTGGATGTCCCCAGTTCCCGCTGCCGATCGTCATGGACGTATCCCGCTTCAGTCAGAACCGGTCCCCGGTCCCCGATCCCCGGTCCCCGATCCCTGTCCTTGTGTTCCCCGAACAGCTCCCCCGCCTTCCGCACGGCCCGTTCGATCTGCCACAGGGCCTCGCGACGGTGGTAGCCGAACGCGTTGAGCGCCCCGATCTCCGCCAGCACCGCCAGTTCTTCGCGGTTCACGCCCGTGCGCCCGATGAGGTCGTCGAGCGAGCGGAAACGCGCCATCGGCGGCTCGGCACGCCATTCGTGCGAACAGGTATTGCAGAACCACGCGACGGCGGTTCCGGTTTCGACACGTTCGATCATCGAGGGATCGCCACACGTGCACTTGGGGCAGAAGACAGGGGCCGGGGACCTGCCCTTCGACAAGCTCAGGGCCGCCCCGAGCATCGTCGAGGGGCGTGGATCGGGGACCGGTGTGCTGCCCGGCAGAGACGCCAAGGCGCTGAGAGGCCTGGGCACGCTCGCAGACTCGCCGGCTGAACCGCCCCCCGATCCCCGGTCCCCGGTCCCCGTCATGGCCGTGCCGCGGGAGGCGGGAACGGCCGCCACACTGGCGATCGCGCGCCCGACCTGCTCGCGCAGGCCCGAGACGTAGCGCAGGCCGAGACGGACGGCCCCGTCCGCTCCGATGCCGCACGGCCAGTCCGACTGCTGCACGTCGATGGGCGCGAAGCGCACGCCACGGCGCTGCGCATCCTTGACCAGTGTCGCCGGATGGTAGAACCCCATCGGCTGGTTGTTGAGCAGCGCCGCATAGAACGCGGCGGGAAAATGAGCCTTGAGGTACGCGCTCGCGTACACGAGCAGCGCGAAGCTCGCCGCGTGCGACTCCGGAAAACCGTAGAGCGCGAACGAACTGATCGACCGGACGATGGCGTCGGCCGTCTCTCCCGTGATGCCCCGCCGCGCCATCCCCTCGCGCAACTGCACCTCGATCTGCTTCATCCGCTTCTCCGACCGCTTGAAGCCCATGGCCCGGCGCAGTTCTTCGGCCTGCCCGCCGGTGAAGCCGGCCACCGCCATCGCCATGCGCAGCAGCTGTTCCTGGAAGAGCGGCACCCCCAGTGTCCGCTTCAGGATGGGCTCGAGCAGCGGGTGCGGGTAGGTCACCTCGGCGCGGCCCGCGCGCCGGTCGAGATACGGGTGCACCATCTGCCCGACGATGGGCCCGGGGCGGATGAGCGCCACCTCGACGACCAGGTCGTAGAAGGTCGCGGGCTTGAGGCGCGGCAGCGTCGCCATCTGCGCCCGTGATTCCACCTGGAACACGCCGACCGTGTCGGCGCGCTGGAGCATGTCGTACACCGTCGGATCGCCGGGCGGGATGTTCCACAGGTCCAGGCGGACCCGGCCCTCGTCCGGATCGGCCGCTCCAGCCGGCCGATGCTCACCCGCGGCGAGCGCAGGCCGGTTGATCGCCTCGAATGCGTCCTGCAGCGCGCTCATCATGCCCAGGCCGAGCAGATCGATCTTCACCAGCCCCATGTCGGCGCAGTCGTCCTTGTCCCACTGCACGACCACGCGGCCAGGCATACTCGCGTTCTCCAGCGGCACCACATCGTCGAGCCGCCCGCGGGCCAGCACCATGCCGCCCGAGTGCTGGCCCAGGTGACGCGGCAGGTCCTGGATGCGGTGCCAGAGATCCGCGAACAGCCGGACGGACGACTCCTCCGTATCGAGGCCAGCCGCCTGCAGGTTGCGCGCGAGTCCGTCGGCCGACTCGACGAACTCGAATCGGCCGATCAGCCTCGACAGGCGGTCGATCTGCGCTGGATCCAGGCCGAGCACCTTGCCGACTTCCCTCGCCGCGCTGCGATCGCGGTACGTGATGACGTTGGCCGTCATGGCGGCTCCGCGCGATCCGTACTTCGCGTAGACGTGCTGGATGACTCGCTCGCGACGCTCGCCGCTCGGCAGATCCAGATCGATATCCGGCCATTCGCCTCGCTCCTCGGAGAGGAACCGTTCGAAGAGCAGATCCATGCCCACTGGGTCGACGGCGGTGATGCCGAGGCTGTAGCACACGGCGCTGTTCGCGGCCGAGCCGCGCCCCTGCGCGAGAATCCGCTCCTGGCGGCAGAAGTTGACGATGTCCCAGACGATGAGGAAGTAGCCGGCGAGATCGAGCTTCCCGATGAGATCGAGTTCGCGGCCGATCTGGGCGCGGGCCCGGTCGTGAAACGGCCGGTAGCGCTCGCGCGCGCCGACCAGCGTCACGGCCCGCAGGAACGAGATCGGCGTTTCGCCCGGCGGCACCGGATAGTCGGGAAAGCGGTACCCGAGGTCGGCCATCGTGTACTGGATGCGTTCCGCCAGCGCCAGGGTGGAGGCGAGCGCGACGGGCTCGTCCCGGAACAACTGCGCCATCTCGGCCGGCGACTTCAGGCAACGCTCGGCGTTGCGCGCCAGCCGGCGCCCGGCGGCAGCCAGCGTGGTCCGATGCCGGATGCAAGTGAGCACGTCGTACAGCGGCCGATCGGCGGGCTCGGCGAAGCGGACGCCATTCGAGGCGATGAGCGGCACGTGAAACGCCGCCGCCAGGTCGCGCAGCATGGCGTTGTCGATCGCTTCGTCGCGCAACCGGTGCCGCTGCACCTCGACGCAGACCTGCCCGCGCCCGAATATCCCCACCAGCCGATCCACCAGACCGCCCACCCCGTGGCGGCCGGCAGCCAGCGCCTCGCGACCGACGATCGCGATCAGACCGGCCGTGTGCCCGTCGAGGTCGGCCAACGTCAGCGCGCCCTCGCCCTTGGGCGCGCGCAGGTTCATCTGCGTCACCAGACGGCAGAGGTTCTGATAGCCCTCGCGCGTCTCGACAAGGACGGGGAGGCGCCAGAAAACAGGGACCGGGGACCGGCCCTTCGACAAGCTCAGGGCCGCCCCGAGCATCGTCGAGGGGCGGGGACCGGGGGCCGGGGTGCTGCCCGGCATACAGGCCTCGGCATGGCGGCGCTCGGGCACGCCACGAATCCCGGGATCGGGGACATTCATATCCGGCCCCCGGTCCCTGGTCCCCGACCCCCGTATTGAGAGCTCCGCCCCCACAATCGCCTTCAGGCCGGCAGCGCGCGCAGCCTTGTGAAACCGCGGAATGCCATGCACGCCGTCGCGATCCAGCAGCGCCAGAGCGGGATACCCGAGATCGGCCGCACGGGCCACGAGCGCCTCGGGCAGCGAAGCCCCGTCGAGGAAGCTGAAGGCGGAGGAGGTGTGCAGTTCTACGTACATGGCCGGTCAGAATTCAGAATTCAGGAGTCAGGAGGACACGCATCGCATGTCTTGCGTGACCGTTTCTTCGCAAGGCTCAATTCAAGAGGAGTCTACGCATACGCCAGCCCGTCATGATTCTGTCTCCTGTCTCCTGACTCCTGTCTCAGTCCACGATCCCCTCCACAAACCACCGCCCGCTGTCGCGGTCTTCGAACACGCGGTAGATGCCGCCGTCGGCGAGCGCAACGTCCCATTCGTCCCGATCCCACCCGCTCCGCCCACGCAGGCGATCCAGTTCGGCGTTTCGGTCGGCTGGCACGGTCAGCCACCACTCGCCCGACGTCCGCCAGGGCCCGGCCCAGGCTCGCACACGGCCGCCCGCCAGCCCCTGGCGCTCGGTCCGGATACTGACGGGATGCCCGTCATCGACCAGCACGCGCGCCGGGACGGGCAGACGGAAGCGCCGCAGGGCGGCGGTCGGGAGTCGGGAGTCGGGAGTCGGGAGTCGGGAATCAGCCGTTCGACTCGCGTTCGCTCGCTCAGGCCGCCCTGAGCCTGGTCGAAGGGCGGGATCCGGGACCGGGGGGCTGCCCGCCACCGAGGCCTCGGTATGGCGACGCTCGGGCTCGTCACGCGAACCGGCTCCCACGCGCAGGGCCGGGACAGCCGTCCGCGCGTCGGCGGGCACGCGAAACGGGGCCATCGCGAACGCGCCGGGACGATGTGAATCCGTTGGTTGCGGTGAGCCGCAGCGTCGCTCGCCCATGAGCGCGCCCAGACGCGCCAGCAGCGTCGAGATCTGCTCCGGCGCCGCCAGGGCCCGCTCGAGCAGCGATTCCTGGATGATGCGTCCCGGCGTCGGCTCGATGGCAATCGTCACCGCGTCGATCCCCGCCGGTGCGGGATGCGATTCCAGATCGAGCAGCAGCAGCGTGCGCAGCACCTTCGGCTCACGCATGGGCGCAGGCAACGGCAGCGTCCGCGTATGAACCTCCCGCGTGACGAGCCGGAGATGCAACGTCAGCACAGCCGCCGCACGATCCCGGCGTTCGAGACGCTGGCAGAGCGGCTCGAGCAGACGGCCCAGCACGAACGACAGCGGCTCGAGCGTCTCGAGGGGCCACTCGAGTTCGTGCACCGCCTCGAACCGTTCCTCTTCGACAACCGGCGCAGGCGGGCAGGCATCTTCGCCTCGGGCCAGGCGCTGCCAGATCAGCCCCCGCTGCCCGACACGCGCCGAGAGTTGGGCTGTCGGCAAGGCGGCGAGCTGGCCGAGCGTGCGGAGGCCCCAACGGGAGAAGACGGACAGCAGATCGGGATCCGGGACCCGGGACCCGGCCGTTCGACTCGCTTGGGCTCGCTCAGGCCGCCCTGAGCCACGCCGAAGGGCGGGACCCGGGTTTCTGCTACGCACCAACGTTCGGCATCGGTCAGACCGGGGCTCGTCTATGGTCCTCGTTGAGGGCCCCAGCGTAGCCCGTTCCGAGCGTTTGGGCAGTGCAGCACCGGATCCCGGATCCCGGATCCCGGATCCCGGATCCTGATGAGCGTCCGGTGCGAACACCGCCAACGCGCGCAGGGGCAGGGCAGAAAGCGCCGCGGCGGTCTCCGTTTCCGGCACGATCGTGATACCCGCATGGGACACAGACAGCAGGATGGCCGCGGTCCGCGTGCTCGCCACCGCAACGTGCACGGGCGCGCAACCAACTTCGTGCGCCGCCTGCCAGGCACGCGCCCCGAGCGCGTGCGGATCGCCAAAGGCCCGTTCCAGCCCGTCGAGATCCAGGACCACCAGATTGACCGCCCGCACGTCGATACGCGGCGAACACTGCCGCGCCGCGTCCAGGAGACGGCCCCCCTCGCCCGCGCGCATGCCAGCCGTCCCAGACACGGGCACGAACAGCGCTGCAAACATCGGAATCTCCTACGTGCTTCGACTCGCAAGTTTGGCGACGTACGGCATCCGGGCGGCGGGTCCTACCGGCCCGCTCAGCACGTAGTCCTGACCCTTCGACTGGCTCAGGGTCATCCAGAGCAACGCCGAGGGATGTGGGCGCAAACACGTTGCCATTTTGTGCATCGAGGATTACGCGACGGCCGCGGACGCTGCCAGACAAACGGGCCGATCGCCGGTTCCCGGTATCAGATGCGACCGCAGGATCCGCAGACGGCTTTCGATGCCTCCGAACATCGGAACCGGTCCCTGCTGGCCCTGCCAGATGCCGATGGCCCCCCCGGGTTCCGGCTCCAGCACCAAACTGACGCCGCCGGCGCTCCGGCTCATCGGCGTGTTGCCGACGACCACACCCGCGCACTCTCGCCCTTCCAGCACGCGCTGCAGCCGCGCCCATGTCGTGAACGGCACGCGCCGCAGGGCCCGTACGGGCGCATCGGCCAGATCCAGCACCACCAGACCGAACCCACCGGCCTGAAGGATGAGATTCGTCGCTTTCAGCGCCCGCTCAATGGCCCGTTCCGCACCCGTCTGCCGGCTGGTCAGCAGCGGAAACGCCGGGGTACAGCTTTCGCCGCGAACCCACAGGCAACGCGTAACGTCGAGGCTGGCCGCCATGGCCGTCTCCACCGCCAGCAGATCGAAGGTATCTACCAGCGCCACCAACTCACCACGGGCCGTCGCCGCCGCCATCATGGCCATCATGAGGCTGGTGCGCCCGGACGACCGCGGTCCCACCACTTCGGACAGCTGCCCCAGCGGCACACCTCCGCCAAGGGCCCGATCGAGCGCCGGCAGCCCCGTTGACGCGACCGCTGAGAATCCTCCGCGGCGCGGATGCCCAGCCGACACCAGGGTGCGATCGAGCTTCCGGTCGCGCAGTAACGCTTCGAGGCTGGCACGGCAGGCGGCAGGCATTGGGGCCTCCGACAGAACTTTCGTTTTTTGTTCTCCATCCAGAGCATACACGAGCAGAAAGGCGAATACAAGACGAAAGTCCAGGGACCAGGGATCAGGCGGCAGGCGACAAGGGAAAGGCGGGGATCGGGGATCAGGGATCAGGCAATGAGGCCGCAGGGCCGGATAAGATGCCAACGTGCCGCTCGACACCGCCGCGCGCCGCCTGGGGGCCGCACTCGCCTATCGCGACTACCGGGTTCTCTGGTGCGGAGCCCTCGTGTCGAGCACCGGCACCTGGATGCAGAAGGTCGCCCAGAGCTGGCTCGTCCTCACCCTCACCAACTCGCCGTTCTACCTCGGGCTCGATGCTTTTCTCGGCGAAGCGCCACTGCTCCTCTTCACCCTGGTTGGCGGTGTCGCTGCCGACCGCTACGAGCGCCGCCGCGTGCTCCTGCTCTCACAGACCGTCCAGTTGATCTCCGCCTTCACGCTGGCCGCCATCGTGTTCTTCGATGTCGTCCGGATCTGGCACATCCTGGCCCTGTCGTTTCTCACCGGCACGGCTCAGGCCTTCGGCGGACCGGCCTACCAGTCGCTGCTCCCCACGCTCGTCCGCACCGAGCACGTGCCCAACGCCGTCGCGCTCAACTCGATCCAGTTCCACCTGGCGCGCATCGTCGGCCCGCTCGCCGCTGGGATCGCTCTGGCCACCTACGGTTCAGCGGTCTGCTTCTCGCTCAACGGCCTGTCGTTTCTCGTCGTCATCGGCTCGCTGCTCTCGCTGCGCCCCATGCCCCCAGCCGCGCCCACGACCCGCTCGATCGCCGCCGAACTGGGCGGCGGCCTGCGCTTCGTGCGGGCCAGGCCCGGCATCCTGGCGCTGATGTTCCTGGCGTTCTGCACGGCCCTGCTCGGCTCTCCAGTGCTCACGCTGCTCCCGGTCATGGTGAAGAACGTCTTCCATCAGGACGCCGCGGGGTACAGCCGGCTGATGGCTTTTTCCGGCGCCGGCGGCGTACTTGGCGCCATGGCCGTCGCCTGGCTCGGCCGCTTCGCGAACATGGAACGCACGGCCATGGCCCTGCTGACGGGCCTTGGCGCCCTGCTCGTCGCCTTCGCCCTCTCCCGCAGCCTACCGCTGAGCTACGCCCTGCTGTTCGTCGGCAGCTTCGCGCTCCTGATGTCGTTCGCCCTGCTCAACTCGTGCGTGCAGCTGGCGGTCCCGAACGAGATGCGCGGTCGGGCACTGAGCGTCTACATGATGGCGTTCCGCGGCGGCATGCCGCTCGGCAGCCTCGGTGCGGGCTACCTCGCGCAGCGGGCCTCCGCCCCGGTGGCCCTCGCGACCACCGGCATCCTGCTCGTCATCGTCGTCGGACTCTTCGCCTGGCGCGGCTCAGACATCTGGACCGCCCCGGAGGAAGCGGCTCGTCTGTGATCCGTCTCGGATTCGCGCGCGCGCCCGTCCTGCTGGAGGCCGGGGCTTTCAGCCCCGGCGGACATGCCGGCCCTGAAGGGCCGGCCTCCAGATCGCGACTCATCTGTGCCCCTCACCCCGGCGACATCCATCGAAGACCACGAATGGGACTGGAGACTTCCAGAACCGATCCCCGGTCCCAGGTCCCCGGTCCCCGACGAGAGTCACCGCCCCGGCCGCAGGCCGCGGCGCCGCTCATCGGTGCTCAGGGCACCTGACCGCAGACCCAGTACACGCGTGGCACGACTTCGACACCCGGGGCCTCGCACGGCTGCCGGCTGATGAGCACCGCCCGCTCGCCCGCCGCCTCGACGCGCGTCTGATAGGACGCGATCCGCCGAACTCCCTCGGTGATATCGACGACGACGCGCTCACGAGCCAGGAAGGTGACGTGGTAGGCCGTCCAGTAGTCCGCCCGGGCGTACCGGATGCGGTTCGCGATCAGATAGTCGGCGACAGCCCGGCGATAGGCCGGCGGTGTGCGGAAGACATACTCGTCCCACAGTCGCGCATGGCCTGCCAGGCTCCAGCACCCCCAGGCGATGGCGAGGCCCGCGATGCCGGCCCGAACCGCGCGCCGTGGCTCCAGTGAGAGCCACACGGCGAGAATGCCGACCGGCGCGAGGACGCCGAGCAGTGCGTAGCGCACGGTCAGCACGTGCAGGTCGCCGCAGCGTCCCACGTCGTACGCGATCACGGTGAGGAGGCCAACGACGAACAGGTACGCGCCGAACGCGATCGACGGGCTGGAACCGGGCGCCGCCGGCCGAACGCGAAGCCACACGATGCGGACGAGCCCCGCCAGGCACGCCGCGCCGAAGATCGGCCAGCCTCCCGCCACGCCCTCTTCGAGCCGGCTGTTGACCCAGAAATCCGACAACGCAACGGGCGTCAGGCCGAACAAGTAGCCCAGGTAGGTCCCGAACAGCTGCCTCAGTCCCCGCACGATGAGGTCAGGCTCCCCGCACACGCGGGCGGCAAGGCTGGCCAGATTGTTGGCGGCGCCGTACACGTCCGCGAACGACGTTCCCGGCCCGAGCGCGCTCGAGTAGGGTCGAAGCCACCACGTGGCCGCGACGGCCGCTGCCGCCGCTGCCAGCGCGAGACCCGCGCCCGTCAGGCGCTTCCTGGTGAACAGCGAGCGGTCGGCGGCGCTGACCAACAGCAGGGCCAGGAATCCGTACGCCGTGAACTCGCGGTGCAGGAAGCCGAAGCCCAGCACGAGCCCCTGCCAGGCGGGCCGGTTTCGCAGCATCCAGATGAGCAGGACGTAGAGGAACGGCTCGACGCTCACGCCGAGCGCGGTCATGAGCTGGTTCGCGATCCCCGGTGAGGCGAGGACGAAGAAGACCGACGCGAGTCCGGCCAGAACCGGCCTGAGCCCCATCTCGCGCTCGATCAGCCTGACGAGCAGCACCGCCACCGCGACGTTCACGGCCAGCAGGGGGAGCTTGAGCGCCGCGACCGACGGGCCGGCCAGCCAGAACAGTGGCGCAGCCATCCACGCCTCGACGGCCAGCAGGTAGTTCTGCCCGTAGAAGAACAGCGGGAACGCCCGTCCCTCGGCCAGGTGCTTCGCCATCAGGCCGACGATGGCCTGGTCGGAGTCGAACGCCGCCTGCTCCCAGATGACGAACACCGAGGTGCGCGCGACCACGAGAACGACGGCAGCGGCGATGACGAGGAGGCGCTCACGGCTGATGGTCATCTACACCACTCGAAGCATCCTACACCGGCGCCTGCACCGTCAGCCGCCCCCGACCCGGACGAAGACCGCTGCCTTGGGTGCCCTCGTGCCATAATGCACGGCGACTTCGGCCAACTTGCGGAGGCATGGGCATGCACATCGGACGCGTTTTCACCGTCGGCGCGTGGTTCCTCGTCGGCCTGCTGCTCGCCGCGCAGCCGGCAGCGGCACAGACCGTGTTCGCCATCGGCGCGACCCGGGCAGAGCCTGGCACCGTGGCGTCGGGCACGCTCGACGTTCCGGCGCTGGGCCAGGAGCCGGGGACGTTCATTCCATTCTCGATCGTCAACGGGGTCAGATCCGGTCCCGTGCTGGCGCTCATCGCCGGCACGCACGGCGTCGAGTACCCGCCCGTGCTGGCGCTGCAGCGCCTGCGCGGAACCATCGATCCGAAGACGCTCTCCGGGACGGTCGTACTCGTTCACGTCGCCAACATGCCGTCCTTTCTCAAACGGACGGTGTACTACGGTCCCACCGACTGGAAGAACCTCAACCGCGTTTTTCCCGGCAAGGCTGACGGCACGCTGTCGGAACGGATCGCGCACGCGCTGACCACCCACGTCATCGACCGCGCCACCCACGTCATCGACATCCACTGCGGCGACGGCAACGAGTGGCTGCGGCCGTACAGCTACTGGGTCGTCACCGGCCAGCCGGCGGTCGTCGAGGCCAGCAAGGCGCTCGCCCTCGCGTTCGGCCTCGATCACATCGTGATCGACACCGAACGGCCGACCGATCCGCAGGCCTCGGTGTACCTCGCAAACACGGCCATGACGCGCGGCAAGCCCGCGCTGACGGCCGAGTCCGGGGCCTGGGCGCAGACCGACGAGGCGTCGATCGCACGCATCGAACGGGGCGTCACCGGCGTGCTCAAGCACCTGAAGATGACCAGCGACGGGCCCGACCCGGTCAGCCATCCCGTCTGGCTGGGCCGCAACGAAGTGCTGCGGACGAGGTTCACGGGTCTCTTCTACCCCGCCGTCGAGCCGATGCAGACGGTGGCCGAGGGCGCGCTCGTCGGGCGTGTCACGGACTTCCACGGCACGCTCCTGCAGGAAGTGCGGGCGCCCTTCGCGGGGGAGATTCTCTACGTCGTGGCGACGCCGCCCGTGAGCGAGGGCGAACCGCTCGGCTACGTGGCCGCTCGCGCGACGCCGGAAGAAGTGGAGCGGAAGAGATAGGTTTCGGTGGTCAGTTTTCAGTATTCAGTTATCAGTGTTCACTGTTGAGTTCAGAGTTCGGAGCCCCCGACTCACCACTCACAACTCATCACTCAACACTCACAACTGACAACTGACAACTGACAACTGACAACTGACAACTGATAACTGAGGACTGAAGACTGACGCCTGCCCCCCGTCAGTTGATCCCGAACACCTGCAGGAGCGACTCCATCGCCATCCCGATGAGGCCGGCGGCGGGAATCGTGAGGACCCACGCCCACACGATCCGCCCCGCGACGCCCCAGCGCACGGCTGAGAGCCGTCTCGTCGATCCGACGCCGACGATCGCGCCGGTGATGGCGTGGGTGGTGCTCACGGGCACGCCCATCATGGTGGCCATGAACACCGCGCCGGCCGCGCCGCTCTCGGCCGCGAAGCCGTGGACGGGCTGCAGCTTGGTTATGCGCGAGCCCATCGTGTGGATGATCCGCCATCCCCCCGACAGCGTCCCGAGGCCGATGGCCGTGTAGGCCGCCATCTCCACCCAGAACGGTATCGTGAACTCCGACAGGTACCCGGCGGTGAACAGCACGCCGGCCATGATGCCCATGGTCTTCTGCGCGTCGTTGGCCCCGTGGTTCAGGCTGAACAGGGCCGCCGAGACCAGCTGCAGGCGGCGGAACCAGTGGTCCACCGCCTTCGGCGTCGTGTGCCGGCACACGTTGTAGATGAGCACCATGAACACGAGCCCGCTCAGCATCCCGACCATCGGCGAGATCACGATGAAAGCCAGCGTCTTGCTCCATCCGGCCGGGATGATGCTGACCCACCCGGCCTTCGCGATGGCCGCCCCGGCATATCCGCCGATGAGGGCGTGCGACGAGCTGGTGGGCAGGCCGAAGTACCAGGTGATCAGATCCCAGGCGATGGCGCCGAACAGGCCCGAGAAGATCACGGCGTAGGTCACGACATTGATGTCGATCATCCCCGAGCCGACGGTCCTGGCCACGGCCGTGCCGAACAGGAAGGCGGCCGCGAAGTTGAAGAACGCGGCCCACACGACGGCCTTGGCCGGGGACAGGACCCGGGTCGACACGATGGTGGCAATCGAGTTGGCCGCGTCGTGAAAACCGTTGATGAAATCGAAGAGCAGCGCGACGCCGATGAGCAGGACGACGATCCACAACTCCATCATCGCCTCATGCGTGCTTGACGATGACGCCCTGGACGACGTCCGACACGTCTTCCATCCGGTCGGTCGTCGCTTCGAGGCAGTCGTAGATCTCCTTCCACTTGATGACCGCGAGGGGATCCTTCTCCTGGTCGAACAGCGTGACGATCGCCTCCTTGTGGATCCGGTCCGCTTCGTTCTCCAGCCTGTTCACCTCCACCACGCAGGGCGTGACGCTCCGCCGCTGTTCCATGTGCCGGAGACCCAGGAGGATCTGGTCGGCCATGAGCAGGGTGACGTGCGCGAGCTTGCGGGCG
>CAYZYG010000052.1:0-35500 GCA_964481395.1 uncultured Vicinamibacterales bacterium | reverse complement strand
CTCGCTAGATCACAGTGTTTCGTTGCCCCGCCTACGGCGGGGCGTAGACGTCTTGAAGGCCGTCGTGAAACTTCACGCATTCGCCACGGATCTGGGCCTTCAAGACGTCTATCGTCGAACACGCGCCGATCCTAGCACGTCGGCGAACACCGGTTCTCCGCGGACACCCGCGGCCAGATCCGCGGCGTTGGCGACGACGAAGTCGCTCAGATCCGTGTCGCGGTTGCCGGCCTGATCCTCCACCTGCACCAGCAGCCGGTGCCGGCCGTTCGCCAGGAACCACGTCTTGAGGCGGGTGTCGATGGAGCGGTCGGTCTCCAGAATCAGGTCCCCGTCGAGGTACAGCTTCACCGATCGGATCGCCACATCGTCGGCCGCGAGGATCTTCAGGGGGATGGCGCCACTCGCCTCTTCGTCGGTCTTCGGCGTCTGGATGAATGCGTGCGGGGCCACCCGATCCACGCCGGACACCGCCGGCCCCACCAGCCACTCGAGGATCTTCCGCTTCGTCAGGTCCAGGTAGTGCCACGGGTTTCCGGAGCCCCATTGGTCGGTGAACTCGAGCGGATGGCAGGGCTGCGTGAGGCACCGCGGGTCGTCGGGCGGCCCGGTCCAATGCCCGTCACCCGGGAAGTGGTCGACGGGCCAGGACGGCATGAGGTGGCTGCCCTCGGTGATTTCGTTGTAGGACTCGACGAGCACGATCGACGGGCGCGGCCGCATCGCGATGACCGCGTCCCAGGCCGCGGCGTACCCGTTTCCGCCAGCCCGAGGGACGAACATCTCGCGCGCATACCCGTTGAGGCTCGGAGGCCAGAATCCCACGAGCAGATCGACCGACGGGTTCGCGGTGCTCCGCCCACGCTGGAGGTTCGGCATCCCGTTGAACAGGTAGTGCACATCGTCCGGCCCGCCCTGCTCGAACCACTCGTGGACCGACCAGTACGCACGGAATCCGAAATCCCGCTCGAGGCGGTCGCTGAGCCGTTCGAAGAAGGTCACGGGCAGGTCGTAGCTGGTGAGCGGCACCCACCACAGCGCGATGAAGACGCGGCCGTCGACTCGCGCCAGCAACCGCGTGTCGAGCGGCCCCCGATCGCCGGGTCGGGCCGGGAACACCTCGCCGTACATCACGAAGAAACCGCGGATGGCGCTGTAGAAGACCTCGAATCCCTCAGGAGACAGGACGTCCTTGGGGACGCTGTACTCCTGGAACGTCTCAGCAGCGAAGAACGGAATGACGCGCGGCGGCAGCGGCCCGTCCGGCTGCTCGTCACGCCGGTCCCGCAGCGCGAGCAGGTGGTTGCGCTGGGACGTCGTCGCTCCCCACGCCACCTGAAACAGCTGCGCGGTGAATCCGGCCGATTCGAGATGCTCGGTCTGCCGGCGCCAGAACAGACGCGAGGCCCCCGCGACGGATCCGCCCTCGAGCGTCGGCCACGGTGTCTGGTTCTGGACCCAGTGGAAGACGACGGGTGCGATGATCGGATCCGGCACGACCTGCGCCGCCGCCGGTGAGGCCGCAGCCCCGAGCAGACCGACGATGAGCAGCGCGACCGTGGCATTTCTCACGCGGGCATCTTATCGCACGAACGGGCCCGGCACCGGGAGTGCGGGGGCAGGATTCGGGATTCGCTTCGGCACGGCACAGGCGACCGGGGCCTGACAGGCCAGGCCCTGCCACGACGCTCACAGGCCCGGCGGCAGCCGCCTCAGCGTGAGGGCTCGGGCTCCGTCAGGGCGATCGCCAGCAGGATCGCCCGCTGCGTGCCCTTGTGCGAATCGGTCGTGTCGAACGACTCCGCGAGCGAATGACCGCCTGATCCTCTCCCGCCGCCTCCCACCGTGATGGCAGGAATCCCCATGCTCATCGGCACGTTCGAGTCGGTCGAGCCTTCTCCGAGCGACGCCTTCAGCCCGAGCGCCTCCGTGACGCTCTGCGCGGCCCGGACGATGTACGAGTCCGCCGCCGTGCGTCCGCCCGGCCGGCGGCCGAGCAACTCGGTGTCGACGGTGAGTTCCCGGCGGCCCCACCGCTCGCGTTCGGCGGCGAGCGCCCCCGCCACGGCCTCGTGGAATCGTGCGTCGAGGGAGACGAGGGAGGCCTGATCGGCCGACCGCATGTCGACCTCCATCCACGCCTCGAACGCGATCGAGTTGATCGAGGTGCCGCCGCCGATCCGCCCGACGTTGAACGTCGTCTTGGGCTCGGCCGGGACCTGGAACTCGGCGACCGCCGCGATCGCGCGGCCGAGGGCGTGAACCGGGTTCACGAGGCCGAACGCCCCGTAGCTGTGCCCGCCGGGGCCCTTGAACGTCACTTTGTAGCGGAAGCTGCCCACGGCCTCGTTCGTGATGCCCGACCCGGTGCCGTCGATGGACACGAAGCGGTCGATCCTGCCCTTGAGCGTGTCGTTAAAGAGCGCCTTCACGCCCCGAAGGTCGCCGAGTCCCTCCTCGCCGACGTCGCCGACGAACGTGATGGGCCCCGAGGTCCGCACCTTGGCCTCGTCGAGCGCCCGGATGACACCGAGCAGAACCGCCAGTCCGCGGCAGTCGTCGCCGATGCCAGGCCCGGCCAGGACGCTGCCCTCCTGGCGGGGCGTCACGTCGGTTCCTTCGGGAAAGACCGTGTCGAGATGGGCGGCCATCACGAGGTGCGGGCGCGCGCCGAGGCCGGGACGTTCGCCGAGCACGTTGCCGGCGGCATCGATGCGCACGTTCTCGAGGCCGAGCGCCAGGAACCGCTGCCGGTAGAACTCGGCCCTGGCGGCCTCCTTGAACGGCGGGGCCGGCACAGCGCAGATGGCCATCTGTTCCTGGAGGATCTGCGGCTCGTTCCGCGCGGCCGCCTCGAGCGCGGCCGTGACGGCAGGCATCTGAAGCAGTCGCGCGCCGATCTCGTCCGGAGCCTGGGCTTGGACTGAAACCGCCAGCGCGCAGGCGGTCACCATCCCGACAAGCATCTTCCGCATCACTCGCTCCATCTGGTCTACCGCCGGCCGCTGGACATCCTGGAGACAGCCTGCGCTGGTCTCGATCCGGAGCGGCGCAACGCGCCCCGCCTCCCTTTATCGGCCGGTCGACGACTGTATCACGCCGCGCCACGACGCAGCCCGCCGGGCCTTGAGGTAGAATCGGCCCGGCCCTCGCGATCCTGGGCTTGGAGAGGCATCCCGATGAGTCCACACGATCCGCACGTCCCCGAACGCCGTAGCTTCCTCAAGATCCTCGGCGGCCTGACGGCCGCGATCACCACGGCGCCAGCCGTCCTGGCCGGGCAAGGACCCGCGCCGGCCCGACGAGCCGGGGCGAAGTACATGGGTGACTTCGCGGCGCCGAAGCTCGACCGGATCCGGATCGCGCTCATCGGCGTCGGCGCCCGCGGCACGGGCCACGCCTCCCAGCTCGCGTCGATCGAGGGCACCGAGATCGTCGCCATCAGCGACCTGTACGAGGACTGGGCCCGGAGGTCGGAGCAGCGCGTGGCCAAGCTGGGACACACACCGAAGGTCTACTTCGGTGACGCCAACCTGTGGCGGACGATGCTGACCGAGGTCAAGCCCGACATGGTGGTGATCTCGACACCCTGGGAGCTGCACGGCCCGATGGGCGTCGCGGCGATGCGCGCCGGTGCGCACGCGTTCATCGAAACCCCCATCGCCGTCACGCTCCAGGAAATGTGGGATCTCGTCGATACCTCCGAGGAAACGGGCCGCCACTGCATGCACATGGAGAACGTGTGCTACGGGCGGGAGGAGCTGCTGTATCTCAACATGGTCCGCCAAGGTGTGATCGGCGAGTTGCTCCATGGCGAAGCCGCGTACATCCACGACCTGCGCGAGCAGATGAAGGAGGAGGAACGCGGGACCGGTTCCTGGCGGACGTATCACTACGCGCGCCGGAACGGCAACCTCTATCCCTGCCACGGCCTGGGTCCGGTCGCCCAGTACATGAACCTGGCGCGCACGGAGGATACGTTCGGTCGGCTGTCGTCGTTCTCGTCGCCGTCGAAGGCGCGCGCGCTGTACGGCAAGGCCAACTTCCCCACCGACCACAAATGGAACACGCTGACCTTCCAGGCCGGCGACATCAACACGTCGATCATCAAGACGGCGCTCGGCCGCACGATCATGGTCCAGTGGGACGAGCAGTCCCCCCGCCCGTACACGCGGCACAACCTCATCCAGGGCACCAAGGGCACGCTGGCCGGGTTCCCGGGCCGGCTGGCCGTCGAGGGCATGAACAAGTTCCACAGCTGGGCGCAGGGCGAGGAGTTCGCCAAGCTGACGGCCCAGTACGAGCACCCGCTCGTGAAGCGCGTGGGCGAACTCGCCAAGAAGATGGGCGGCCACGGAGGCATGGACTTCCTGATGCTCTACCGCATCGTCGAGTGCCTGCGTGGCGGGCTGCCGCTCGATCAGAACGTGTACGAGGGCTGCTTCTGGTCGTCGGTGGCCCCGCTCAGCGAACGGTCCGTGGCCCAGCACGGCGCGCCGCAGGACTTCCCCGACTTCACCCGAGGCCACTGGAAGACGACGAAGCCGCTCGGGATCATCGCCTGAACCGGCCGCGCGCCTGAAGCCCGGGCGCTCCCTCCGGACTCCCGGGCGCAGTCTCCGGCTCCGGCCGGAACCCGAGGAGTTTCTGCCTTACTTGGCCACGCGCAAGTCGATCGGCGTCAGCCGCGCGTTGGCGTAGCTCGCCCGGCAGTCGAAGGAGCGACGCGCCACGCCGGGCGTGCCGGCTCCCATGTTGCTCATGCCGGTACCGACCCGCTCGGTCGCCTCGTAGGTGTCGACCATGGCGGACGGCAGCCAGAGATCGAGTTCGGCGTTGTGCGCGTAGTCGACGGTGAGGTGCGCCGACTCCGAGTCGGACTGCATCGACAGCTCGGTCCGGAGGACCCGGCCGGTCGCCGGTTCGATCCACAGCTTGCCCGACGCCACGGCCTTGCCGGGCGTGTCGACGATGTAAGCCGGTGGTTTGGTCTTCGTTTCCTGGAACTTCAGGACGACCGTGTCGACGCCGGCGATCTTCTTGCGACCATCGATCTTGTAGGTCACGCGCGCCTGATTGTCCGGCAGCACGTACTGCAGCGTGAGGGTGGGATCGTTGAGACGGAGAATCAGCTCGTCCAGGAAGAACCGGGCGGACTCGCCGGCGTAGGCCTGCGCGCGGGCCCAAGCCGCCTCGCTCGGCTTCGCCAGGAGCGTGGTCACGCGCGGCGTCCGTTCGCGGAGGGCGTTGTCGTCCACCAGGAACGGATCGCGGAGGCCCAGGATGCGGCCGGCCAGATTCAGCAGGACGACGTCGGAGGTGATGCGCCGGGTCAGGCCCACCCGGCCGCCTGATACCTCGAGGAGCGTGTACTCCTCCTCGAGCGACACGCCCGAGACACGAGGCGCATACGACGCGAGGTAGTCGGTGACGGCCTTGAGCACGTCGGCCACCGGAGGCGTCTTCTGGGCCGTCACGGGGGCAGCGAGAACCAGCACGGCGACAACGACGACGAGGGAGCGGACGCGCGCCATGGGCACCTCCGGAAGTGTGGCGGACGGCGCCATCATAGCGCCAGTCCGCCTGAGCCGGAGGGTCAATTGCACGAAGGCCACAGTCGCGATGCTCACGGGTCACACGGAGCGATCACCGTCACCCAGTCGTCCCCCCGACGGACGATTCCTCCGTGCGGGTCCCAGTACCCGTAGCCGAACCGGGTCTCGATGATGCCGTTCTTGCCGGGAGAGATGCAGAACACGTCGTTGCAGTGCAGACGGGTCTTCCCGCCTCCGTACGTGCGGCCGTGGGCGAACGTCGTCGTGAGCCACTTGACGTTGACCTGATACGCGTAGCCCCAGGGGTCCGGCCCGCACGGCGGCGAGAGGTAGGCACCGCGCCAGCCCTGTCCCCAGGCCAGCCCGAAACCGGGCCCCTGGGCCTCGGGGTAGAACTGCGATCCCTGGTACTCGTTCGTGATGAGCTGCTCGTCGCAGGTGCTGATGCCGTCGTTGGCGATCGGGTTGGGGTTGTCGTCGATGGTCCACCAGTTCACGCGCCCGTCTCCGAATCCTGAAACGGGCGGCGGCGCGCCTTCGGCAGGCCGTCCGTCGCTCACCATCAGATCGAGTTTCTCATCGGGGTACGCCCCGCCGGGCTCGTCGATCAACCGCGCCCCGACGTCTTTGATGAGGCGCGCGACCGAAATGGCGAGGACCTCGCAGTCCTCCTTGACTTTGACCCACTGGGCGTCCTGCACGAAATCGAAGATCGACGGCGCCAGGACGCTCGTCAGGAGCATCAGGACCAGCAGCATGATCGTCACTTCGATCAGCGACAGGCCGCGTTGCGCGTTGGCTCTGCGCAGACTCATGGTGGCCTCCACGTGTGTGTCCGACTTGCGGGCCGCCGCCGGTGGTCGGCAGCGGCCAGATCGCCGCGTCTGCGCGCGCACGTGGTGCCTGACCCCGGCAGCACGTTTCTCCAACGGCTCGGTCGCGCAGCGGCACCGGACGCTGCAGCAACTCGCGTACCGGCACGACGCTCTTCGTGCAATTCCGGGAAAACCCAGCAAGAACGCGGTGATTCGGTCGGAGGCGATCGTTCCGGGATGCGCGGGGCCTACAGATTCTGGTGTCGCACAAGATCACAAAGCGGTGCGGCGCGCGCGTGAGATCGGTGCGTCGCAGCCCAGACCGGCGCGCGCAAACGGCTGTCGCATCGGCACTTCGGCCGCGCGTCCGGACACGCGGGCCGGACGGACTACCAAACGTGTTGTTCGATCGTGGCGGTTCTTGGCGGAACTGGAGCGGAGCCGGCGCGGTCGGCCCCTCGGCGGCGCTCCGGGCAGGCAACCGCACTTTCCCGTTCCCGGGTCATGCGGCGCGTTGGCGAACGCGCCTTGCCATGCTCGGGGCTCGCCGCAGACCTCGTCCGCGAGACTCAGAAGACAACGCGAATCGTGGTGCTTCCCAGTTCGATGTCGTCTCCCGACTGAAGCATCTGCTCTCTGACGTCGCTGGCATTCACCCGCGTCCCATTGGCGCTGCCGAGATCTCGAACCGCCACGGCTCCCGACACCACGACGAGTTCGAGATGATGCCCGGACACCTCGGGGTCCGCGATCACGACGTCGTTGTCGCCGCTTCGGCCGACCGAGATCCTGGAGGTCTTCATCTCGATCGAACGCCGGAGCCCGTCGTGACCCAGGACGTCGAGCCGGACGGCCACCGACGTCCGCGCCCTCCTGCGCTGCAGCACGACGATCGCGGCGGCGAGGACGACGACGAGGCCCACGAGGCCGGCAAGCGCCAGGCCCGGCCAAGACACTCGGGTCGCCGCCGGCAGTTGCCCGCCGCCCCCGCTGCTGCCGGTTGTGGCCGTCCCCGTACCCTCGCCGCCCACCGCCACGTCGTCAGCGGGCGGCAGGAAGTCCGCAGGGTCGGCTGGCGACGGGCTCACCGGGGCGCGCGTCGCGGGATCCTCCGGGGGCATTCCCGCGCCGGCCGGCACCGCCACAGAATCCAGCGCGTCCGAGGAACGCGTCGCGTCGAACAGCCTCCGGAGCTCGGATGTGCTCTTCGAGTAGAACACGTTCTGGTTGACTCCTGCGTCGGCCCTGACGGACACGTTTGCATCGACAGCCTCGGGCAGCAGCGGCAGGTGCAGCCGCCCTCCGTAAACGGGCGCCGTGTAGTCGTACGTCAGGCTTCCATCGCGCCGGGCCACCTGAACGCGAAGGCGTGAGGGCGCCTGCCCCTCCAGGCGGAGAAACGAGTTGGGAAACCGAAACGTGCTGTAGCGCTTGTCGACACGCTGGTAGTTCGCGGACTGCCCGATCACGGCGTCAGGCGTGGCCGCCATCGACGTCTGCCCCGACGGGCCGACGCTGTAGTCGACGAACGGCTCGCCGGGGTCCCACGCACCGCTGGCGTTCAGATCGATGAACGCTTCGCCGCTGTCGTACATCGCGTTGCCCGGCACGGTGATGCTGTACACCCCGTGGCGGAGAAAGGCATCGTCGATCGCCGCCTTCTTGCCGGGATGGGCCTTCAGAAACGCCTCGTAGTACAGGAAAAAAGTGGCCCGGCGGTGCTTGAGCACGTCCCAGACGCCCGCATGGCCCAACCCGGCTTTCGTGTCCAGGTCCCAGAACACGGAGGCGAAGGCGAACTCCTCGTCCTTGCCTTCCTTCTCCCAGACCTTCCAGGGATCCTCGAGACTGCCGAACGTGCCGATCGCGCCAGTGGTCGACGGCGCGATCCCCCGGTGCTTCGCCACGAGGCCCGCGTAGTAGGTCGCAAACCCCTCGATGAACGAGTCGCCCGTGTCGTCGTTGGCGTAGCCGCCGTGGGCCTTGTTGCGGGGATCGGATTCGCCTGCTGCGTTCTCCACATACCGGTTGCCGTAGGCGGTGTACTGCACGTAGTGCCCGAACTCGTGGTGGTGCACGAACGCGTTGGACGGCACATTCAGCGTGTACTCGTCCTCGAGGCGGATCGTCCGGTGGTCGTAATCGAAGACGGTCTTCGCGTTCGATTCGATCTCGACGAGCAAGGGAACGTTGCCGGCGAGCTTGACTTTCAGCTTGTCGACGGCAAATGCCCAGGCATCATGGACGTTTCTGAAGATGACCGAGATCTTTTTCAGCTTGCCCGGGTCGCTGATGTTGGTATTGGCGCGATCGGCCCACTCCGACGTACCGAAGTCGACGTCCTTTTGAATGTCTCTGTTTCCTTCGTCCAGTGTGAACTTGTGAACGGCCATGATGCCATCGGCCAGCGCGGCCGGCCTCGGGAACATGACGAGCTGGAACCAGGTCGTGCCGTCCCGAACACAATGGAACAACCCTCGGATTCGGGCCTCCCTGTCCTTGTCGCTCAGTGGCACCGGCAGATCCGCCTGGTGTTCGAAGAACCCCTGCTCGTTGACGGGGACGGCCTTCTCGCTTGCGCTGCCAAGCCTGACCAGGAGCTGCAGGCACGGGAGGGGTCGGCCGTTGGCGTCCCGTACCGTCCCGGAGACCCGGAACGTCTCCGTCCGGGCCGGAGGCTTCGCTGGAGGCTGAGGCGGGGGCTTCGGCGCGGCAAACCCGGCGAGGCCACCGCGGACGACGAGCCCGCGGTGACCGCCGCCCATGCTGTAGCGGCCGTCCATCCGAATCTCGAAACTACCCCCGGCGCCCGGCGCCACGGGAACAGACACGTTGAACGTCGTGCTGGGCGTCTGGTTGCCATCGGACCGGACGAGGTCTTTCGTGAAGGTCTGCTCCTTGTCCCCGACCTTTACCGTGACCGTCACCATGGCGCCGAAGCCGGCGCCGACGGATGCCGAGCCCGAGACCGTGAGGCTTCCGGGCTTCAACGTGCCGTCGAGGACGCGCTCCGTCGTGAAGCCCGGCACGTCCTTCGTGTCGGTGATGTCGGCGCCGCCAACGCTGTAGGTGATCTGCAAGCCGTTGAAGGGCTGGTCCGGAAACGTGCCGGCGGGCTGGGCATATCCGGCCGACGCGGTGCTCAGCACGCCGCCGAGGGCGAGACAACACCAGATCGCGAGACGAGTTGCATCGACGGGCGTGGGAGTCCGGAGCGCCATGGGAACCTCCGATCGCGGCGGGCGCATGCGATCCTACGCGAGGAACCCCGCAGGCTCAAGCCGGCCGCAGCGCCGCGATCGGAAGCGGAAGGGTCACGTTCGCGTCAGCCGTCGTCCTTCTCGAGATGGTACACCAGCAGTCCGAAGCCGAGGAAGACGATCCGGCGAATGCGGCGAATGATGGCCAGGCTGAGCCCCACCGGACCGCTGATGCCGAGCGTCGTCAACACGAGGACGGACATGCCCTCCTGGACGCCCCAGTGGCCGGGAATCACGAAGAACATGGTGTTGGCCACGGTGATCGCCGCACTGATGAACCAGGCTCCGAGGAACCCCACAGGAGCGCCCAGAACCCAGAGCACGATCACGACCTCGACGGCACCCAACAGCCGCGCCGCCGTGTGCAGTGCGGTCGCCAGGGGGATGGCAGACCCGCGCCGCGCGTAGAGCCGGCGGATGTTCTCGTCGAGGACGAGCAGCACCGCCTGCTTCGCTTGCAGGAATCGGCGGGCCGCGGGAATCCAGCCGACCAGGGCGATGGCCGGTTGGTAGAACCCCCGGAGTTGGAAGTACACGAGCAGCGCCAGCGCGGTCAGCAGGACCAGCAGAGACACGACGGCCGGCACCGCCAGCGTTTGCGGCACGGGGAAGAACGCCATGCTGAGGAGCAGACCGCTCGCCATGAACAGCACGCCGGCGACGGACTCGACGGTCTTGTCGACGAGGACCCCGGCCACGCCCTCCTTGAGGGGGATGCGCGACCGGACCAGGAACGCCCGCATGGCGTCGCCGCCCACGTTGGCCGCCGGAAGCACGGTGTTCATCGTGTCGCCAATGACCCGAATGCGCACGAAGTACGCCAGCGGTGCCCTCGGTGAGAGGCTGTTCTGAATGACGGCCCAGGCCACGGCCTGCAGCACGACCCAGATCATCTGGAGGAAGAGAATGACCGCGAACCAGGCGCCGAAGGCCACGACGTTCTCCAGCGTGGTCCGCCAGCCCATCCGCCAGACGAGATAGATGAGCACGCCGACGCCGAGGCCAGTGAGTACCCAGCGGGCGAGGCGTCCCGTCAGTCGGCGCATGAGCCAGTGGCGGTGGCCGGCACCGTTTCGAGGACATGGCGTGGCTGCATGGCGTCACCTGCTGGACGTGGCGTCCCGCAGGATACTACACGCGGCGCAGAACGAATGCCTGCCGCGCGGCGACTGACCTGTGCCACGGGCTGCTATGCTTGGGGAGTCAGCCGCGACGGCTGCGGCGCGCCCGACGCGGCCTGGTGAGGTGTGGCCTCAGTGTCATGGAGTCAGCCAGAGATGCTCAGCCGGACCGCTCTCGCCCTGTTCCTTGTGGCCCTCACGGGCCTGCCCGCGCACACCGCGCGACGAACCGCCCAGGGAGGTGATCAGTTCCTGGACGGCATCGGCGAGACCAGCCTCGTCGCCCGCTACGTGCTCGCCGGCAGTGCCGAGGACTCGTCGCGGAACCAGTTCCACGCCCGGCTGGAGGGCGGCGGCGGATCGTTTGTCGACGACCCGCAGTTCAGGAGAGCCCTGCTGCTGACCGGTGATGGCAGCTACCTGGCCCTCCCCGGCACCGCTCTGGCAGGGGAAGACACGATCAGCATGACCGCCTGGATCTTCCTGCCGACCGGCGCCTCGGGCCACGTGTTCGACTTCGGGCAGAGCGCGGCCAGAAGGATGCACGCGACGGTCAGCCGGGAGGGGTTCAAGACGGCTGTGGTCATGGACGGCGCGGTTGCCGGCGAAACGGCGACCAAGGCGGTGACCGAGAATCAGTGGGTCCACCTCGCCGTCGTGCTCGACCCCGCGAGCCGGACGCTGAAGGCGTATCTCGATGGCGCCCGCGTGGCGCAGGCCGCCAACGTCGCCGTCAACGTGGCGCAGGTGATTGACCAGGCGTCCGCCCGCTCGAACCGCCTCTTCATCGGGCGCTCCCACGATGACGCGGTCCCCACGCTGCATGCGCGCCTGCGCGACGTTCGCCTCTATCGCATCGCGCTGTCCGACGAGCAGGTCTGGACGATTCGGCGGAACGCCCAGTCGGGTCGCCAGGGCGGCGGCCGCGGCGAGGCGGCGCCGGCGATCTCGACGGCGGCCATTCCGATGGAGTCGCCGCTCTCGGCGCGCATCGAACACGTTCCCGACATCGCGGTGGACACGGTCGTCGGGACGCTGCCGCACCTGCCATCCACGGTCCCTGCCGTCTACCGCGGCCGAGGCGCCGGCCCGCAGGTGCGTGTAATCTGGCCGGCTCCCAGGGATGCGGGGCAGGCCCGCACGCCCGGCGCCTACACGGTCACCGGCAGGGTCCCGGGCACAGCGTTCGAGGTGAAGGCCACGGTCACCGTGACAGCCGCGCCGGCGGAGATCCCCGTTCCGAATCGGGCGGTCGACTCGTTTCCGCTCGATCGGGTCACGCTCGAACGCGACACGAAGGGACGCGAGACGCCGTTCATCCGGAACCGCGACAAGTTCATCCGCGGGCTCGCGGCCACGAATCCCGACACCTTCCTCTACAACTTCCGGGACGCGTTCGGTCAGCCGCAGCCCAGCGGGGTCACCCCCCTCGACGGCTGGGACAGCCAGACGACCAGGCTCAGGGGACACGCGAGCGGCCACTACCTCTCTGCGATCGCCCAGGCGTACGCGAGCACGGCGTACGACCCGGCGTTGCGCGCCGTCTTCCTGCGGAAGATGAACGCCATGATCGACACGCTCTACGCGCTGTCGCAGAAGTCCGGCCGGCCCGCGCAGCCCGGCGGCCCGTTCGTGGCGGAACCCACACGCGTCCCGCCTGGCCCGGGCCGCGAGGGCTACGACTCGAACTTCCGCGCCGGGGCGATCCGCTCCGACTACTGGAACTGGGGCGTCGGGTTCATCAGCGCGTACCCGCCCGACCAGTTCATCATGCTCGAGCAGGGGGCGACCTACGGCACCCAGGACAGCCAGATCTGGGCCCCCTACTACACGCTGCACAAGATCCTCGCCGGGCTGCTCGACTGTTACGAGGTCGGCGGCAGTACGAAGGCCCTGGACATCGCCACGGGCATGGGCGCCTGGGTGCACGCGCGGCTCAGCGCGCTGCCGGTCGAGACGCGCATCCAGATGTGGAACCGCTATATCGCCGGCGAGTACGGGGGCATGAACGAGGTGATGGCCCGCCTGTACCGCCTGACGGCCGACCGGCGGTTCCTCGAGTGCGCGAAGCTCTTCGACAACACGAGCTTCTTCTTCGGCAGCGCCAATCGCGACGGCGGCCTCGCCAGCAACGTCGACACCATCCGCGGCAAACACGCCAACCAGCACATCCCCCAGATCACCGGAGCGGTCGAGACGTTCCGCAACACCAGCGAGGCGCCCTACTACCTGATCGCCACGAACTTCTGGCGGATGGTCACCGACAGCTACATGTACAGCATCGGGGGCGTCGCTGGCGCTCGGAACCCGAACAACGCCGAGTGCTTCACGGCGGAACCCGACTCGCTCTGGGAGCACGGCTTCGCGCCGGGCGGGCAGAACGAAACCTGCGCCACCTACAACCTGCTGAAGCTCGACCGGCAGCTGTTCGCGTTCGAGCAGGCGGCGCGGTACATGGATCACTACGAGCGCGGGCTCTACAACCACATCCTGGCGTCCGTCGCCGAGCACGACGCCGGGAACACGTACCACGTGCCGCTCAATCCCGGCGCGCAGAAGCGGTTCGGCAACGCGGACATGACGGGCTTCACCTGCTGCAACGGCACGGCCTTGGAGAGCAACACGAAGCTCCAGGATTCGATCTACTTCAGGAGCATCGACAACAACGCCCTGTACGTGAATCTGTTCATCCCATCCACGCTGGACTGGCGCGAACGCAAGGTGACGATCAGACAGGCCACCGATTTCCCGTACTCGGACTCGACGACGCTCGTCGTGAGCGGAGGCGGCCGGTTCGACCTCAACGTGCGCGTACCCCACTGGGCCACGCGCGGGTTCTCCGTGACGATCAACGGCAGACCCGAGGCCGTCACAGCGGTACCGGGCACCTACCTGACCCTCTCGCGAGCCTGGCGCGACCAGGATACGATCGCGCTCCGGATGCCCTTCTCGTTCCGCCTCGATCCGGTCGTCGATCAGCCGAACGTCGCAAGCCTCTTCTACGGCCCGGTATTGCTCGCGGCCGAAGAAGCGGGGCCGCGCACCGACTGGCGGAACGTCGTGCTGGACGCCGGCGACATCGGCACGTCCATCACCGGCGACCCGGCCACGCTGCGGTTCACGATCGGCGATGCCGTCTTCAAGCCCTTCTTCGAGACGTACGGCCGCCACTCGGTGTACCTGCACGTGACGCTGACGTCGCGCGGACCACTGCCCCGATGAACGGACGCCCAGGCCGCCTTCCCGCACCAGGTGCCGCGGGCCGGATCGTGTACGTCCCACCGCCGGACTGACGCATGTCGGGCCACCTTTTCTGGCGCCTGCGTCGCCGTGCGACGGCCCGAGCATGGATGCTGCTCGTGGACAGCGCCGCTCTCCTGCCCGAGGCTGTGATTCGCGCTGTCGCCGCGACCGGACGTGCCGTCGCGAGGATACTCGTGGGACCCGTGCTGCGAAGACGGATCCAGCGCGCACTCACCCTCGCATCTGCTCCGAAGCAGGTCGCAAGGCAGTACGTCGAGCGCGGATCGGCCACGATTGTCTGTTCGCTCCTGGTGTACAAGCACGGCATGGCTCGGTCGGGTGTCGACGCCGTGGCGTCCCTCCATCCCTCGGTCGTCAACCTCGACCACGCCATCGCGCTCGGACGCGGCGTCGTCCTCGTCGGCCCGCACATGTTCGGCCACGAACTCTGCGCGAGCCTCATCGGGCCGCGGCATCCCGTCGCCTTCGTGATTCGTCGGGAAACCGAGACAGAGACATTGCAGCGGATCTGGTACACCCGGTTGGGAGTGCGCACGGTGCTGCGCCCGGATCATGCCGGCACCGTCGGCAGTCTCCGGACCTGTCTGAGGCTGCTGCGTGAAGGCATGATCATGGCCGTGACCCCGGACCTGCTGGCACCGATCCCGGAAGGCCTGCCCGTAACCTTCATGGGACGCCCGATTCGCCTGCGGGGAGGTGCGTTCTGGCTTGCGCTCCATGCCGGTGCGCCCCTGGTGTACAGCTGGGTCACCTGGGCCGACGGTCGGCCGTCTATGGAGTTCTCCGAGCCCCGCACGATCTCCCGTGTGCCCGGTGTGCCCCCACGTGACACCGTTCCCCACCACCTGGAGGCCTGGGCTGCGGAATTCGAGCACCGGCTTCGGGAGGATCCCGCCAGTTGGGCGTTCTGGCTCGACCGCAGATGGGCCGCCGCCCTCGGGGGGCCATTGGGGACACTGCCGTGAACGTGCTCGTGCCCCTGGGGCTCTCGCTCGTGGGGTTGAGTGTGCTGTGGGCGATCCAGAGCGTGGTCCTGTGGCGCATCGGCGAGCCACTGGCATGGCCGATGAGATTCACGACACGGCACCCTGCGCCACGGCGCGTGGTCCGCGTCTTCGTCCCGCTCATCTGGGCGACAGTCGCCCTGTTCACGCCGGTCTGCCTTGGGTCGTCTCCGATCGACTACTACGCCCGTGCGTTGGCCGCGCCACCTGGATGGACCTTGCTCGCGGTGCTGCTGGTGGTCGAGGTCGGAGGGTTCGCCCTGCTGCACGCGGTCGGGCGGTTTCAGGGATGGATCGCCTCCTTCCGGGAGCATCCGCCGGCGCTCACGCGCCGGAGACTGCTGGAACGGCTGTTCGCGATTCCTGTGCCCGCCGCCACGGTCGAGGAACTGGTGTTCCGTGTCGTCCTGCTCGAGCAGTTGCTGCTCGCCCTGCCCGGAACCTCTTCCGGTCGCGCGACCGCGGTCGTCCTGTCGGCTGCCGCCTTTTCAGCGGTGCACTTCATCCCGCCCCGCCCGCCCGGTCCCAGGGTCGCGGCGGCCGTCGGGCTGTTCTTTGTCGGCTGCGTTTGCGGTGCCGGGTACCTGTACGGCGGGCGGACGCTGTGGTATCCGCTGGCCTTCCACGCGGTCGGAATCGCGCTCGTCGAGGTGCCCCGGCTCTACACGCGGTTCGACGGCGGGGCCTGGCTCATTGGCACGCGTGAGTTCCCCCTGTCCGGCCTGATTGGCATCGGGATGTCGATCGTCGGCATCACCCTCCTGAGCGTGCTGTAGCGGAAGTCCGCTGAGGCACGACCCGACAACTTCTGCTCCCCTGATTCCGTCCAATCCTGCATGAGCTGGAGACGGTCTCTCGTGGTGGTCTGCCTCATCGCGTGGATCGCGCCGGGAGGGGCTGCGGCCGCCGGGCCCAGCGACCCGCCGCCGTCGCCCCTGACCCTGCGTTATGTCGAAACGCCGCCCAGCGTCGACGGACGGCTGGAGACAGGAGAATGGCCAGCCGAGGGGCTACCCCTCGGCGAGTGGCTCTCCTACAACCCGCTCTACGGCGACCGGCTTGCCCAGCAGACGACGGTGTGGGCGGCGTACGACAAGCGGTACCTGTACTTCGCGTTCCGCTGCACGGACCCCGATCCGGCGAAGATCCGGACGACCATCGCGCGGCGCGACAACGTCTGGAATGACGACTGGGTGGGCCTCAAGCTCGACGCGATGGGCGACGGGCAGACCTCGTACGACATGTTCGTCAATCCCAGCGGCGTGCAGGGCGACATCCTGACCAGCGCCGCCAAGGGCGAAAGCTCGTCGGTTGACTGGGTCTGGGACAGCGCGGCCACACCGACGTCGGACGGGTATTCGGTCGAGATCCGTGTTCCGGTCCAGAGCATCCGGTTCAAGAGCGGCACCGACATCGCCATGCGCGTCCTGTTCTGGCGCCGGGTCAGCCGGCTCGGCGTTTCGGTGGCCTGGCCCGACATCCCACCTGGCCAGAGCGCGTTCGAGCGTCAGGCCACGATGATCGTGCCGGCGCTGGCCTGGCCCGGCGTGCGGGAAGTGATCCCGGCCGTCACCGAATCGCTCAGGCAGGAGCGGCAGTCGCCCGCCCGGTGGTCAGACGTGGATGGCACGACGAACGTGGGGGTGAGCGCGAAGCTCGGCCTCACGTCGGCGGTCACGCTGGACGGCACCGTCAATCCCGACTTCAGCCAGGTCGAGAGCGATGCCTTCCAGATTCAGGTCAATCAGCGGTATCCCATCTTCTACAGCGAGAAGCGCCCGTTCTTCATGGAGGGCATGGGTGTCTTCGAAGTCGCCGGCACGGGCGGAGACGGCAACATGGCGACGGCGGTGCACACACGTCGCATCGTCGATCCGCTCGTGGGCGTGAAACTCTCGGGCACGGTCGGCCGCGTGACGTTCGGGACCATCACCGCCTCGGACGAAGCGCCGGGCCGCCTCGAAGCCGACGTCCAGGGCAAGCGCAAGCTGTTCAACATCGCGCGCGCCACGTACAGCCTTGGCCCGAGCAGCAGCTATCTCGGCGCCATCGTCGCCGCCACCGACTTCGCCGGGGGCTACAACCGTGTCGCCGGAGGCGACGTCTCGCTCCGCTTCGGATCGCAGCAGGTGACCGCGACGCTGCTGCAGTCGGCCTCTGCCGATCCGGGGACCGCCGGCGACTCCCGCTCCGGCGCCATGGCCCAGGCGGCCTACAGCTACAACTCGCGCAGGGTCGGTCTTGCCGCGCAGATCGAGCACTACGACGAGGACTTCCAGATGGACACCGCCTTCTACAACCGCACCGGCATCACGGGAGGCTGGGCCTATGGCGGCGTGAACTTCTATCCCGGCAAGGCCCGGGCGGCGTGGCTCAAGAAGGTCAATCCGTTCGTATTCTTCCAGTATGTCCACGATCGCGTCCAAGGGGGCGACGACGTGGCGCAGGTCTACGCCGTGCGCGCGAACCTCACACGCAACGGCAGCCTCCGGGCCGACCTGATCGATCTGCAGGAAGCGTGGGCCGGCCGGGAGTTCGATCAGCGGTTCTACCGCTTCCAGGGCAGCATGCAGGTGACCAAGTGGCTGTACCTGAGCGGACAGTTGCGCACGGGCGAGAGTCTCTACTACGACGCCGTCAGCCCGTTCGTCGGACCGTCGGGGCTGCAATCGCTGACCGTGACCCTGCAGCCGAGCGCCCGGTTCGCGCAGAACATGACCGTGCAGCGGCAGACACTCGATCGGCCGGGCTCCGGTGGACGCGTGTACGAGGCCCTGGTCGCGAACGCCAGGACGACCTACCAGTTCACCACGCGCTTCTCGGTTCGGGGCATCGTGCAGTACGACGGATCCAGCGAACGCGTGCTGGGCGACTTCCTGGCCTCGTACGAGGTGAGGCCGGGCACCGTGTTCTACATGGGGTACGGAACCCTGTTCGAGGCGCGCACGTACCGCGACGATGCGTGGGCTTCAGGCACGGGGGACTACCTCTCGACGAGCAGGGGCCTGTTCGTCAAGGCGTCGTACCTGCACAGATTCTGATTCCTGCGGCGTCATCCGCGGCGGTAGCCGCGGAGACCACGGTCACGTCGCAGGAGAAGGACAGGGACCCAGGCCCGCGGAGCAGCGTTGCGGGGGCCCTGGCCCGCGGGACGCCCTCACTCCACTCCCTCTCGGGCCGTGCCGGCCCGCGTGGGCGGTTCCGCGACCGGACCGGAGCCGCGCGTGAGCGACGCGAGGGTTCCCAGGACGCACAGCACCGCGGACACCGAGAACACCGTTCGAAGGCTCTCGAGAAGCGGCCCGCTCACCGCCGGTGTGATGGCCACCCGGCCGACGAGGAGCGAAACCGCCAGGAGCGTCATCCCCATGCTCAACATCTGCCCCAGCAGCCGCATCGTCCCCAGGAGCGCCGAGGCTACGCCGTAGTGGCCCCGATCCACCGACGCCATCACGGCGTTGGTGTTCGGGGACGAGAACAGCCCGAAGCCGCAGCCAAGCAGGACGAGCGGGACTGCGATCGCGCGGATGGAGGTGTCCTCACGAAGGAAGTTCAGGATCACGAGCGCGATGACGGTCAGGCCCATCCCTGCGGAGGCGACCAGCCGCGATTCGACACGGTCCGACAGGCGCCCGGCCAGCGGCGAGACTGCGCACTGGACCGCAGGCTGGATGACCAGCACGAGGCCAGCCTCCTGCGGGCTGAGTCCCTTGATGAACTGCAGGAAGAGACTCAGCATGAAGCCCACCGCGTAGGTCGCCGCGTAGTTGATGAGCGCGGCGAGATTCGACAGCGCGAACACACGGTTGTGCACGAGAAGGCGCAGGTCGAGGACGGGGCTGCCGCTCCGCAGTTCCCACCGTGCAAACACCACGGCCGCGGCGAGGCCACCGAGCACCCACCACGTCCCCGACGCGTCCGGGAACTGTGAGAGACCGTACATGACACCCGCGAGCGCCACACCGTAGAGCATCGATCCGATCGCGTCGAAGCGCTCGCCTCTCGCCTCGGCCCACTCGCCCCTTATCTTCCAGAAGATGGCTCCCGCAATCAGGATCCCGAGCGCCACGTTCACCTGGAACAGGCTGCGCCAGCCGAGCTGCTGGGTCAGGATCCCGCCGAGGGTCGGTCCGATCGAGAGCCCCAGATACACGGCCCCGACGTTGATCCCCAGCGCCGCTCCCCGCCGGTGTTGCGGAACGACCGACGCCAGGATGGCCACGTTCGTGCCGAAGATCATGGCTGCGCCGCACCCCTGGACCACGCGCGCGCCGATCAGGAAGGCCCCTGAGGTCGCGAGTGCGCACAGCAGCGACGCCAGCGTGTACAGCAGCACGCCGGCCGTCAGCACCCGCTTGCGGCCGTGAATGTCGGCGAGGCGGCCGGCCGGCACGAGACACATCGCGGCGGCCAGCAGGTAGACCGTGGGGACCAGGCCGAGCTGCACCGCGTCCATGCCGAACTCGCGGCTGATGGAGGGCAACGCCACGTTGACGGAGGAGCCCATGAACGGCGTCAGGAACGAGACCAGCGTCGCGACCGCGATCGCCACGGCAGCGGTGGTCCGGTCGGCCGGTTCGGGCGTGGTCTGCGGTCGCGGCGGATTCATCGAATGGAACGAGCATCAACGCGACGGCCGGGGGGGGGCGGGGCAGCCAGCAGTTCAGCGTGCCAGTCGAGCGTATGCCGGGGCGCGGTCGATTGCAAACGGGGGGGGACGCCCCACGAACGGGCCAGGCCGGCTCAGGGCGTGCGCGGCCCGAACCGGTACACCCTGACCCGATCGCGCCGGACGATGCGCCGCTCGCGCTTGTCGTATCGCGTCATGGCGAACGACTCGCTGCCGAGCGGCACGTACCGCCGCTCCATCGCTCGCAGCCACACGGCCAGGGCCGCCTCGTCCAGTCGGAACCGCTGGTCCTCGTACGTGACGGCGCGAAACGTGCCGATCGGGCCGACCGGCACCCCGTCCGCATCCACAGGCGTGCCCGCTGCAGTCCCGTACCCCGGGTCGTTCGATCAGGCGGGCGCCGCGTCGCTGGACCACCAGGCCGATGGCGAAGAGGGCCATGCCGGCGGCGGCGATGCCACCGAGCGCGGCAGGGATGCCGCCCTGCGTCTGGGCCGCGATGACCGGCGCGATGAACGCGAAGCTCGACCCGAGGTAGCTCGGCACGCGGTTGCGCACGACCGCCAGGAAGACGAGCGTCCCGATGCCCGAGAAGAGAATCGTCGTGGCCGGGGGAAACCCCGTGAGCAGCGGCACGAGGACCGTCGCGCCGAACATGGCCACGACGTGCTGCAGGCCAATCCCGATGGTGCGCGGCCACGAGAGCCGCTCCTCCGGCATCACGACGCCGCCGGGAGACAGCCCGGTCTTCCCACCCACGGGTGTCCACAGCATGCCGGAATCCTAATCGCTGGGTGGCCGAACCGCACGGGCTTGCCGATGGAGCCCGCGGGCCGGCAGAATCTCGAGCGCAGCAGAAGGAAAGGGCGCCCCAGTAGGGCGCCCTCTACTGTCTATGTCTACTGTTCACTGTCTACCGTCTACTTGAGCAGTTCCTTCATCGCCTGGCCCAGGTCCGCCGGGCTCTTGACGACGCGCACGCCCGCCGCGGTGAGCGCCGCCATCTTCTCGGCCGCCGTGCCCTTGCCGCCGGCGATGATGGCGCCGGCATGGCCCATCCGGCGTCCCGGCGGTGCCGTCTGGCCGCAGATGAAGCTCACCACAGGCTTCTTGATGTTCGCCTTGATGAACGCGGCTGCCTCTTCCTCGGCCGAGCCACCGATCTCGCCGATCATCACAATCCCTTCGGTCTCGGGATCGGCGTTGAACAGCGTCAGCGCGTCGATGAAGTTGGTGCCGACGATCGGATCGCCGCCGATGCCGATGCAGGTGGTCTGTCCCAGCCCCAGCAGCGTCAACTGGTGAATCGCCTCGTAGGTCAGCGTCCCACTGCGCGAGACGATCCCGACGCGGCCTTCCTTGCAGATGTGGCCGGGGATGATGCCCGCCTTCCCGCGGCCCGCCGAAATCACGCCCGGGCAGTTCGGCCCGACCAGGCGCGTCTGCTTCTCCTTCAGCACTGGCATGACTTTCATCATGTCGAGCGTCGGGATGCCCTCGGCGATGCACACCGTGACCGCCACGCCGGCATCGGCCGCTTCCAGAATCGAGTCGGCCGCGAAGGCCGGCGGCACGAAGCTGACGGTCGCGTTGGCGCCGGTCTTCTCGACGGCCTCGGCCACGGTGTTGAAGATCGGCCATCCCTCGTGGGTCGTGCCGCCCTTGCCTGGCGTCACGCCGCCAACGACGGTCGTGCCGTAGGCCGCGGCGGCCTTGGCGTGGAACGTGCCCTCGCGTCCGGTGAGGCCCTGCACCAGCAGGCGTGTGTTCTTGTCGATCAGGACTGCCATGTTGCCCCCCTCACCCGCGCGACAGCGCGACGACCTTGGTCGCGGCCTCGGCCATGCTGTCGGCCGTGGCGAAATTCAAGCCGCTCTCCATCAGCATCTTCTTGCCGGCCTCGACGTTCGTGCCCTCCATCCGGATGACGATGGGCACCGTGACCGACAGCTCCTTGACCGCCGCGATGACACCCTCGGCGAGGACGTCGCAGCGCAGGATGCCGCCGAAGATGTTGATGAGCACCGCCTTGACGTTGGCGTCGGACATGAGAATCTTGAACGCGTTGCGGATCTGCTCCGCGGTCGCCCCGCCGCCCACGTCCAGGAAGTTCGCCGGCTCGCCGCCCGCCAGCTTGATGATGTCCATCGTCGCCATGGCGAGCCCGGCGCCGTTCACCATGCAGCCGATGGTCCCGTCGAGACGGATGTAGTTGAGCGAGAACTTCGACGCCTCGACCTCGAGCGGATCCTCCTCGCTGATGTCGCGCAGCTCCCGGATGTCCGGGTGCCGGTAGAGCGCGTTGTCGTCGAAGTTCATCTTGGCGTCGAGGGCGAGCAGGTTGCCCTCGCCCGTGACGATGAGCGGGTTGATCTCGACGAGCGAGGCGTCGGTGGCCTTGAAGGCCTCGTAGATCGACGTCATCAGCTTCACGGCCTGGTTGATGGCCGCGCCTTCGAGGCCGAGCGCGAACGCGAGCTTCTTGGCCTGGTACGGCTGGAAGCCGGCGGTCGGATGGATGTACTCCTTGAAGATGAGATGCGGCGTCTCTTCGGCGACCTTCTCGATCTCCATGCCGCCGGCCGGGCTCGCCATCATGACGGGCCGCTGCGCCGCACGGTCGAGGACGAGCCCGAGGTACAGCTCGCGGGCGATCGTCAGGCCCTGCTCGATGAGCACGCGCTGCACGATCCGGCCTTCCGGCCCCGTCTGATGCGTCACGAGCTTCATGCCGAGCATGGAGCCGGTCAGCTTCTCGACCTCCTCCATCGTCTTGGCCACTTTCACGCCGCCGCCCTTGCCCCGGCCGCCGGCGTGGATCTGGGCCTTGACCACCACCGGGAGCCCCAGTTGCTGCGCGATCTTGACGCCCTCTTCCGCGTTGAAGGCGACGTCGCCGCGCGGCACCGGAACCCCGTACTTGGCGAGAATCGCCTTACCCTGGTATTCGTGGATTTTCACGGGATGTCAGGTGGACGGGCCCTCGGGAAGGTGAACGCCAAGTGCGCGAAGGGGCCCGCCGTCCACTTCGCTCCGGCGCGTGGGGACCTACGAAACGTTACGCATGCTATCAGGAAAAGGTGACACTTTCCATTTCCCGCGGATGACCTCCTTGCGCAGGCGCCTATCGCCGGTCGCCTGCTCCACACAGCGCGTTGAACAGGAACTTGAACGTGCCGTGCGGGTGGGCGCGGAACGCAATCAGCGGTCCGAACAGGGAGACCTTCCCTTTGCCGAGGTCCGCCTCGGCCACCGCCACCGCGTCCTTCAGGTGCGGCACGCCCCACGTCCACCCACTGCGCACCGGGTCCTCGGCCGCGAACCACGCCACCCTGCGCACGCCCGCGCCCTCGTTAAGGTGGAACAGCGGGTTGTTCGAGTAGAACATGTCGACGTCCTCGGCGAGGCCCCAGGCGAGAGGCTGGGCCGGATCGACCTTCACGCGCAGCACGGACCCAGGCACGTAGAACTGCTCGGCTGTCAGCGGGCGTCCGGTGGACCCGTCGACGAGCGCGCTGTTGACCGGAAGCTCGAAATGCGACGCGAGCGCGGCGCTGGACGAACCGATCGCGACGATCGTGCCGCCGCTCTCCACGAAGAGGCGGAGTTGGGGAATCGTCGTCTCCGCGGTAACCGCGCCGATTCGGTTCCGGTACTCGGCGGGCACACGTGCCGGATCGGGTCCGCCACGTCCGCCTCCGCCCCGTCCGCCGCCGCGCCCGGCTTCGGGAACGAGGCCATTCTCGAACACGAGCACGTCGAAACGCGAGTGGAGATTCCCGGCGTCCAGATCTGGCGGGTACACCACTTCGAACGGGAACTCGAACTGCGTCAGCAGCCACTGAACCCAGCCCGACGGCATCGACCCGCCATAGACGTCCACGACGCCGATGCGCCGGGTCGCCAGCAGTTCCGCGGGCACCTGAGGAGCGCGCGCCACGGCTTCGAAGCCGAGCCCCCGATCCCTCGCGATGGCATCCAACGCCGCCGCGGTCGACCCTCGTGAGGCGACGTAGAAGGTGCCGGGCGGATACGTGCCGCCTCCCGTTTGCAGCGCCCCGGTCAGCCGGCTCACGCGCTCCCCCGCCTTCAGCAGGCGGTTGACGGCGATGAACGCGTCATTCGCCTCGGGGCTCAGGAGGTACCCCGCAGCCCGCGGCGCGCCGGTGATCGCGCCGACGGCCGGCCTGGCAAAGCCCTCGATGCGCTCGAAGGGACCGTCGAGCGCGTCGATGACGCGATCGAACTGCACACCCATCTGGAACGCCAGTGTGTAGCCGGTGACGTCGTACGGGCGAATCGGCGGACCACCGGGGTACGCGAAATCGTCCGGATAGTCCTGCGGCTCGAAGTTGTCGAGCACGTGGGGGCGGAACGCCTGGGCGGTCCTGACGATGTACGAGCCGGCCGGGTAGCTGCGGGTGCCGGCCTCGAACGGCGCGGTGGCCCGGTGGACGGTCACGCCGTTCTTGATGAGCGCATTCACGAACTTCGTCGCGGTCGGGAAATCGGGCTGATCGGCCGGCACAATGTAGGCCCGAGCATCGCGGCGCGCAGGATCCCGCAGCAGATCGTAGTACTTGATCGGCACGCCTCCGCGGCCGGCCGTCACCTTGTCGCGCTCGAGCGCCTGCCCGACCTCCGCCACGCGCTTCGCCGTGATGGTCCACGTGTCGCGGCTGCCCTTGTCGATCCCGTTCCTTCCCATCCGGTAGATGTTGAAGAGGAAGTCCTCGCGCCGCTTCGACGCGATGTCGAGAATGGCGCGGTTCGCTGTCAGGAGGTACTCGATCGTCTGGCGGAAGTGCAGGCGCTGCGGATGCACCGGAAGCGGATTGTCGTTGTTGGCGACGAGGTTGCGCGGGATGAACGCGATCTCCATCGGCGTGGGATTGCCGGAAATCTCAGAGAGGATGCCGATCTGGTTGTGGAAGCAGGCCGTGCTGCGGACGCCGCCGTTCCACCAGTTCTGGTAGCTGGCGAACGACCGGTTGACCGCGCCGCCCTTGCCTTCCACCACGAACCGGCTGTGGATGGCCGCGCTCACGAGTTCCATGCTCGGCGCCATGAGCGGATCGAGAAACGGGTTCGACGGATCGCGCATCTGGCCGATGTACAGGATCGTACCGGCAGGTCCTGACTGGTGCTGGTTGTAGACAATCTGCGGGAACCACTCGCGATAGAGCACCCGGCCGATCGACTCGGCCTCGGGCATGTTCATCAGCAGCGACTCGCGGTTGTTGTCGTGCCCGATGTACTTCTGGTAGAGCACCGGCAGACCGCCCGTCGTTCGTTTCATCGGGTCCGGCTCGCGCATGTACCAGTCGGCCACGAGTTCCAGCCCGTCCGGGTTCGAGAACGCTGCCAGCAGGATGACGTCGTCCAGCAGGCGCCGCGTCTCCACGTCGTCGCGGCTCACCATCTGGTAGACGAACTCGGTGAGGGCCTGCGCGTTGGCCACCTCGGTCGCGTGCAGGCCGGCGTCGATCCAGACGACGGCCTTGCCCTCGGCCGCGAGCGCACGTGCCTGCGCGTCATCGAGGCCTTCGGCGAGCGACAGCCGCTTCGAGATGTCGCGATACCGAGCGAGGTTCTTCTGGTTCGCGGGAGACGTGACGATGCTCATCAGCATCGGACGGCCTTCGGACGTCTTGCCGTATTCCACGACCGTGAAGCGGTCCGACTCGCGATCGAGCGTCCGCCAGTAGGCGGAGAGCTTCGTGTAGTTGGCGAGCTGGTAGTCGTCGCCGATGTCGAAGCCCAGCGCGGCTTTGGGCGTCGTGATGGGCGGCGCCTGCGCGACGGGCAACTGCGGCCAGAGGACGAACGCGGCGAGGACCGCGAACGGACGGATGAACTGCGCAAGGCGGACGGAACTCATGGATGACCCTCCGGCCTTTTGCCCAGGGCTGAAGCCCTGGGCCTACGGCAGACGTGTCCCGGGCGCGCCCATGGTATTTGTCCCAACCGAGTTCTTCAACATAGAATCGTGGCCAGGACTCCGCCGGCCCTTCCACGAGTCCCCCCAACCGCGCACCGGGCCCGCGTAGGTGGCCCGGGCTGGAGACAGTCATGGCATCCCGCAGGTTGTCCCCGTTCACGACGGTGGCGTCGAAGTATCTCATCGCGCTCACCGGCCTGAGCCTCGTCGGGTTCCTCGTCGTGCACCTCATCGGGAACCTCATGCTCATCGTCGGGCCGGAGACCTTCAACGCCTATTCTCACGCCCTCATCTCGAACCCGCTCGTCATCCCGGCCGAAATCGGCCTGGCGGCCCTCTTCCTGCTGCACATGCTGGAGGCCGTGCTCGGATGGTTCTCGGACCGCCGGGCGCGCCCGATTGGCTACGAGGAGAAGCAGCCGGCCGGGGGCAAGAGCCGCAAGTCGGTCGCCTCCTCGTACATGATCTGGACCGGATCGATTACCGCCATCTTCCTCGTGATCCACATCGGAACCATGAAGTACGGGGCGTGGTACACCACGCTGATTCATGGTGAAGAGGGGCGCGACCTGTACCGGCTGGTCGTCGAGATCTTCCGCAACCCCGTGTGGGTCGCGTTCTATGCCATCTGCATGGTGGTCGTGGGTACGCACCTGTGGCACGGCTTCTCGAGCGCGTTCGAGTCGCTGGGCCTGAACCATCCCAAGCTGACACCGAAGGTCCTCAAGGCCGGGAAGGTGATTGCGATCCTTCTCGGCGCGGGGTTCTTCTCCATACCCATCTGGATTCATTTCATCGGGGGGCGATCATGAGCGGCGCACCGCGAGTGGCCCCGGCCGGCACGAAGACGCTCGACGCGAAGACGCCGTCGGGACCGATGCCGGAGAAGTGGGATCGGTATCGTTTCGACGCAAAGCTGGTGAACCCGGCGAACCGGCGGAAGTTCACCGTCATCATCGTGGGCACCGGGCTGGCGGGCGGCGCCGCGGCGGCCACGTTGGGCGAAGCCGGGTACAACGTCCTGAGCTTCTGCATCCAGGACAGTCCGCGGCGGGCGCACAGCATCGCGGCGCAGGGCGGTATCAACGCGGCGAAGAACTACCGCAACGACGGCGACAGCGTCATGCGGCTGTTCTACGACACGGTGAAGGGCGGCGACTACCGGGCCCGCGAGGCGAACGTCCACCGCCTGGCCGAAGTTAGTGTGAACATCATCGACCAGTGCGTCGCACAGGGCGTGCCCTTCGCCCGTGAGTACGGCGGCATGCTCGACAACCGCTCGTTCGGGGGCGCGCAGGTGTCACGCACGTTCTACGCGCGGGGCCAGACGGGCCAGCAGCTCCTGCTTGGCGCGTACCAGGCGATGATGCGCCAGGTCGGAGCCGGCACCGTCAAGATGTTCCCCCGCCACGAGATGCTCGATCTCGTCGTCGTCGACGGGCGGGCCCGCGGCATCATCGCGCGCAACCTGATCACGGGCGCGATCGAGCGGTTCGAAGCCCACGCGGTGCTCCTCGCGACAGGCGGCTACGGCAACGCGTACTTCCTCTCGACCAACGCGGTCAACTCGAACGCCACGGCGATCTGGCGCGCCTATAAGCGCGGTGCGCTGTTCGCGAACCCGTGCTTCACGCAGATCCACCCGACGTGCATCCCCGTGTCGGGCGACCACCAGTCGAAGCTCACGCTGATGAGCGAGAGCCTGCGCAACGACGGCCGGGTGTGGGTGCCGAAGGCCGCGGGCGACCGGCGGCCGGCCACGCAGATTCCCGAAGACGAGCGCGACTACTACCTCGAGCGGCGTTATCCCTCGTTCGGCAACCTCGTCCCGCGCGATGTCGCCTCGCGGGCGGCGAAGGCGGTGTGCGACGAGGGCCGGGGCGTGGGCGAGACCGGTCTCGCGGTGTACCTGGACTTTGCCGATTCGATCGGCCGCCTCGGCGAGGATGTCATCCGCGAGCGCTACGGCAACCTCTTCCAGATGTACGAGAAGATCACGGACGAGAATCCGTACAAGACGCCGATGCGGATCTTCCCCGCCGTCCACTACACGATGGGCGGGCTGTGGGTGGACTACAACCTGATGTCCACCATCCCGGGGCTCTTCGTGCTCGGAGAAGCCAACTTCTCGGACCACGGCGCGAACCGTCTCGGCGCCAGCGCGCTGATGCAGGGCCTCGCCGATGGGTACTTCGTCGCGCCCTCCACGCTGCCGAACTACCTTGCGAGCGCAGCGCTTCCGAAGGTGAGCGCCGATCACGATGCCTTCAAGGAGGCCGAAGCCGGTGTCCGGGCGAAGCTGGACCGGCTCATGGCCGTGAAGGGCAAGAAGACGCCGCGCGAGATCCACCGCGCGCTCGGCAAGGTGCTCTGGGACCACGTGGGCATGGGTCGCAACGAGGCCGGATTGATGGAGGCGTTGCGTCAGATTCCGGCGCTCCGCGAGGAGTTCTGGCAGAACGTCTCGGTACCATCCAGCGGTGCCGAGCTCAGCCAGGTCCTCGAATACGCGGGCCGCGTCGCCGACTACCTCGAACTGGGCGAACTCATCGCCCTCGACGCTCTCGAGCGGCGCGAGTCGTGCGGCGGGCACTTCCGCGAGGAATACCAGACGCCCGACAACGAGGCGCTCAGAGACGACGAGCAGTTCACGCACGCGGCGGCGTGGGAGTTTACCGGGGACGGCACGCTCCCGGCCCGCAATGTGGAACCACTGAGCTTCGAGTACGTGAAGCCCAGTCAGCGCAGCTACAAGTAGGCGACCATGGGAAACATGACGCTGACATTGAAGGTGTGGCGGCAGCCGGACGGGAACGCCGCCGGTGGCGTGACCACCTATACCGCCAGGGATATCTCTCCCGACATGTCGTTCCTCGAGATGCTGGACGTCGTGAACGAGGAGCTGATCAGGAAGGGCGAGCCGCCGATTGCGTTCGACTCGGACTGCCGCGAAGGCATCTGCGGGATGTGCAGCCTCGTCGTGAACGGCGTGCCGCACGGGCCGGACCGCGGATCGACCGTCTGCCAGCTCCACATGCGGAAGTTCAAGGACGGCGACACCATCACCATCGAGCCGTGGCGCGCCGCGGCCTTCCCCGTTCACAAGGACCTCGTCGTCGACCGCCTGGCCTTTGACAAGCTGATCGCCTCGGCCGGCTACGTGTCGGTCAGTACCGGCAGCGCGCCCGACGGCAACGCGATTCCGATTCCCAAGGACATCGCCGAGCAGGCCATGGACGCCGCCGCGTGCATTGGCTGCGGCGCGTGCGTGGCCGCCTGCAAGAACGCTTCAGCGGCGCTCTTCGTCGGTGCCAAGATCTCGCAGCTTGCGCTCCTGCCCCAGGGCCATCCCGAGCGGACGACACGCGTGCGGACGATGGTGGCGCTCATGGACGAGTTAGGATTCGGCAACTGCTCGAACGAGGCCGAGTGCGAAGCGGTGTGCCCGAAGGAGATCTCGATCTCGAACATCGCGCGCATGCGGCGCGAGTACTGGCGCGCGCTGGTGGCAGGACGGTAGGACAGGGGCCGGGGACCAGGGACCGGGGATCAGTTCACGATGTCCCCGGGGCCTCAGGGGCCCCGCCACCGTCTCCTCCAGCACGCGCGGCAGAATCTGCAGCGTCCGCGCCGACCTCCGATGGCAGAATCTGCAACGTCGCGGCTGCACACCCTCGCATTCCGCCTGATTTCGTCGGTCCCAGCCCGGCATCGGTGATGCAGGCAGACGATGTATCATGCAGCCGATGCCTCGGGTCCCGCCCTTCGATCGACCGGCGACGTACGATGACCTCCTGAAGGTCCCCGACATCCAGGTCGCGGAGATCGTGGATGGGGAGCTGCACGCGTCACCGAGACCGGCTCCCAGGCATGCGCACACCGGCGCGGCACTCGGGGTGCTGGTAGGCGGTCCCTTCGATCACGGCCGCGGAGGCCCCGGTGGGTGGCGGATCCTCTACGAACCCGAACTCCATCTGGGGCCGGACATCCTGGTGCCGGATTGGGCCGGCTGGCGGCGGGAACGGATGCCTCGGCTGCCCGACACCGCGTACTTCCCGCTGGCTCCGGACTGGATTTGCGAGATTCTCTCGCCCTCGACTGCGAGACTCGATCGCGCGAAGAAGCTGGCCAGCTACGCGCGCGAGCGGGTCGCGCACGCGTGGCTCATCGATCCGCTGGCCGGCACGCTGGAGGTCCTCCGCCTCGAAGCGGGTCGGTGGGTCATCCTCGCCACACACTGGGGCACGGAGACGGTGCGCGCCGAGCCGTTCGCCGAGATCGAACTCGAGCTGGGCGCGCTGTGGGCAGACGAGTAGGCGTCAGCGAAGCCCGACTTCGACATCGATCGTCTGACCCCGCCCGGCCGCGATGGTGACGACCTGCCCCAGCCATCGCTGAAGGCGTCCGTCGATCTGCGCGACGGCCATGAACTGGTCGCTCCGGCGCGCATGGCGGCGGCGCAGTCGGTCAGGGTGGTCGCGGGTTACGGAGCTGGCCTCGCGCCGGAAGTCAAGTGCGGTTGCACAGTCTCGTGCCCGGCAAGATTCCCTGTGCAATCAGCCCCGGTGCTGCTTGCGTGTGCGCCGACAGCCGGCGATACTACCGGCCGACTCGGCCCGGGGGATATGACCCGTGCCGGTGCCTCGTGATCGCGCCATGAGCAACCGTCGGATCGTCATCGAAGGCCTGGCGACACAGGGACAGATGTCAGCCTCGGCACTGCCCCATCGCGATAGAATGACGCGCAGTCCGACCGGACGTTCCTCGGGCGGCCACGACATGTACTGGAAGCCAAACGGTCTCCGAGTGTTTGTGGTTGCCGCTCTCGCGCTTCCGCAGCTCGCCCCCGTCGCGCAGCCGTTTGCCAAGGGCGACTCGTTCCATGTGATCGCTGTGCGCGTCGACACCAACACCCCGCTCTTCCACGCCTGCCAGCCGGACGCGCGGTCGTCGCCGCCGCGGGTCTATCCGGGACTCCATCTGGTTCGTACCGGCGACCCGTCGCGACTCCGCATCGATCGGGACGTCAAAACCCGAATCGAAGCGGAGTTCAGGAGGAAGAAGCGGTACCGTCTTGCCCCGACGCCGGCGGAGGCCGACTACGTCTTCTTCGCGCAGGCGGAGTACATGGCTGTCGTGGAAGGGCGAGCGGACGCGGACGTCCCGCCCGAGCGGCGTGCCGAGCGTTCCGAGTTCTCACAGCCGCGCGAGCTGTTCCTGCGGGGTGGCCTTGACGGATCACTCAATCGGCTGACCTCGGTCATCGCGCTCGTTGTCCCGGCCGCGCGTGTTCGTGAGGTCCCTTCACTCGACACCATCATGGAGATACGCCTCTGGGCCGGTGGATCGAGAGCTGCAGCCAGCGCCCCCGAGGATGTAGTGACTCAGTTCCACGAGCAGGGGGCGAGGAGTCCGGGCACGTTCGTTCCCTCCGGCGACGCGCGGCGGGACGCTGCCGGTCTGCAGGAGATGGAGGAGCAGGATCGCATCCTCCGCGCGCGAATGCGCGACGGTATCTGCGTCGCGCCTCAGCCCGAACAGGCCGACCCGATGTCGGCCGAGCCCGATGCCACTCCCGGCACCCTTCCCGGCGCCCGCACCGCCGCCGTGGCGGTACCCGTCTCCGTGTACGGGGCGCAGGGCACGGTGCTCGAGGGCCTTGCCGCGTCGGATTTCTTGGTGTTTGAAAACGACGCGCCACAACGGCTGGCCTACATACGCGGCCCGTCCGATCCGCTCACGGTCGCGCTCGTCATCGACACCTCACGAAGCATGTGGGCGTATCTGACGGACCTCAAGGTCGCCGCCTCGACGTTCCTCGAATCGCTCCGCCCACAGGATCGCGCGCTTGTCGTCACCTTCGATGATCGAGCGTGGCTCGTGCGCGACGTCACCGAAGACAAGGACGCGCTGCGAACAGCGGTGGTCGGTCTGAAGCCGACCGGCGGCCTTCTCAGCAGGCTTCACGACGCAGCCGATGTCGTCCTCGCGGAGCGGCTGGCGAAGTTCGCTGGCCGCAAGGCGATGGTCCTCCTGACCGACGGGATTGACGTGGACAGCATTCACGCGACGGCCTCGAGCGTGATGGACCGCGGAGAAGCCGATGGCGTACCCGTGTATGCGATGCAGTTTGACTCCACCTCGGTCGCGCCGCGCCGCGAGTCGTTCATGGAGCGGCTGGTGGCCGTCCCGGAGGGGTACTTCGAGGCGACGGCCTCGTTCGAGCGCGCGACGACGTACCTCACTGCGCTGGCTGGCGCTACCGGAGGGCGTGCCGAGCGGGTTTCAACGGTCGAGAAGCTGAAGCGCGTGGCGGACGACCTGCGCAGCCACTACGTGCTGTACTACGTCCCCGCATCCGCCCTTGGACGTGGGGAATCCCGGCGCGTCCGTGTCGAAACCAGCGTCGCTGGTGCCGTGGTCCGCGCGCGCGCCGCATACCGGGCGACGGGCGGCGGGCACTGAACGGGCAGTGTGTAGGGTCGCTACGCGGCCGCGCGCGCTCCGCTCCCTGTGGACCTGGCGGGTCGCGGGCGCGTGGCTGGTGGGGGGTGCTCATGCTGGAGGAAGGCCTCCTCGTGAGGCGAGTCGTGGCTGGGGGCCTTGCGGCGACGCTCTCGTGTCTGCTGTCCATCGCCGCCACATCGAGCGATACCGACTCACACCTCCCGAGGTTGGCCGATCGCGCGAAGCCGACGGTCTTTGTGCTGGCGGTCAAGGAGGCGCGGCTGCTGACGATGTGCGTCGACATCCCGGAGGTGCGCTTCGCGGACGGAGGGTCGTGGACGCCGAACGGTCGGGCGAGAGCAGTCGTTGGGAGGGACGGCGACGACATCCAGGAGGTGGTCGTGCTCGCCCAGGGGGCAGGACAGGGTGCGCCAGTCGATGACCCCGACGTCTGGGCACGCCGTTCCGTGGTCGCGGTCGCTCTGCCGAAACCAGCGAGGCCCGATGAGGCCGCCCAACCGGGATTCCTGCTCGAGCGGGCCGAGCTGGATCGCGGGCGTGCGGTCATCGATCAGCCTGTCCAGGACTCGATCGCGAAGGAGTTCGCGCGCCTGAAGCGCTATGAGGTCGTCGAGTCGGCTGCCACGGCGGACTATGTCTTTCTGGCGGAAACGTCGTACACCGCGGAGGCTGCGGCGTCCAAGGGATCGAACACCTACGTGCAACGCGGCGACTGGCCCCAGAATCTGCGCCAGTCCGTCCTCGCCATCATGGTGCCGGGAGCGGCCTATCGGCGGACCCCGGGCGACATCAACGCGCTGTTGCAGGACAGGATGTGGGAGGGGTCCGACCTGATGCAGCGGCCGTATCGTCTCGAGTGGGAGAACTGGATCTCCGAGGCCCGATACGTCGAGGAGAAGAAGACCTACGGACCAGCCTCGCCCGAATGGGTGGTGCAGCAGCTTCACGGAAAGGTACGCAGGATGCCGGGACACCCCGTGCTCTGCTCGGCGTCCGCAGAGCCATTCCGCGTCGAGACCGCCGCCACGGCCGCGTTCCCCGAAGCGCCACCACGGGCCTCGGCCCCAGACACGGACCCGGCGCCGGCCATGGCGGACCAACGGCCACCAGCAACGTTCAGGTCGGCGATCACCTATGTGCCGGTGCATGCCTCGGTGGCCGATGCGGCGGGTGGCGACCTGCGTGATGTGGCGGCGTCCGAGTTTCGCGTCTACGAAGATGACGTGGAGCAGACCATCGACCGGGTGCTGTCCTTGTCGCAGCCCTTCAACATGGTGCTGCTGGTCGATGGCTCGACGAGCATGAGGTCGAACGTCGCGAGGATCCAGCAGGCCGTGCTCGGCTTCGTGGACGGCGTGCGGCAGGACGACCAGCTCATGCTCGTGTCCTTCCATCGACGCGTCCTCCAGCAGGCCCCTCTCACGAAGGACCGCGCGCGCACGCGTCAGGCGGTCTACCAGATCGACAAACGGGACGGCACGAGACTCTACGATGCCATTCGTCTGTCGGCCGAACGCCTGCCGCCCGCGTCGGCCGAGCGACGGGCCATCGTGCTCGTCACCGATGGCGTCGACACGCAAAGCCGGTTCGCTGACGCCGCGGCAACGCTCGCGTGGGCGGCAGAAGCCGACATCGCCATCTACGTCGTCGAGTACGAGCCATCCGACGCCGACGTCACGGTGCGCGTGGTGACTCCGGGCATGCCCCGCCTCGAGCCGGCGGTCCCGCCGGAGACGCTCGCGCACGCCAGGCGGTTCCTCCAGAAACTGGCCGCGAGCACCGGAGGACAGATCTACCGGGCCACCACGCTGGACGGACTAGCAGACGCGCTCCGTCGGGTCGCCCACGACCTGAGCGTCCTGTACACGGTCTGCTACTACCCGTCGAACCAGTCGCTGGATGGAACCTATCGGCGCCTCCGCATCGAGGTGACGCGATCTGGGGCGAAGACCCGCGCCCGGCCAGGCTACCGAGCGGCGATGGGAAACAGTAGACAGTAGACAGTAGACAGTAGACAGAACCGGATTCAGAAACCTGCGGGTGGCTGTGCTGACTGGCCGGTTCCGCCCTACCCTGTGCCGCTGACCTGCCGTATGATGGGCGCCCGCGCGTGATCCCACGCCTGGAGGACGCTCATGACGCCGTACCCCACGCTCCCGCATCGACTCCGTCTCTCGGCGGCCCTGTTGACCGTCATCACGGTGGCCGCCGCTTCAGGCGGCGCCTCCGCCCAGCCGCAGCGCCAGACAGCGAAACCGGCCGCGCTCAAGGCCGCAAGTCAGCAGCCGGCGGCCAGCGCCTACTTCGCTCCCCCGCGCGAGTGGCAGCGGAAGAACCCCGCCGAGGTGGGAATGAACGAGGCGGCGCTGAAGGATGCGGTCGCCTACGCTGTCGCGAACGAGAACCCGGCTACGAAGGACCTCGCGGTGGATCTCGCGACGACGTTCGGCGCGCGGGAGCCGTTCGACACGCCCATCGGCCCGGTGAAGGAGCGCGGCGCCGCCAACGGCCTCGTCATCCGCCGCGGCTTCGTCGTCGCCGAATGGGGCGACACGACGCGCGTCGACATGACGTTCAGCGTCACGAAGACCTTCCTTTCCACCGTCGTGGGTCTGGCCTGGCAGCGCGGCCTCATCAAGGACGTCAAAGACCTGGCGAAGGACTACATGCCGGAGCCGGGGTACTTCGAGGGACACAACGCGACCATCACCTGGGAGCACCTGCTCCGGCAGACCAGCGACTGGCAGGGCACGCTCTGGGGCAAACCGGACTGGGCCGACCGCCCCGAGGGCAAGACGCCGGCCGACTGGCCGAACCGGCCGCTCTCGGAACCGGGCTCGCGCTACAAGTACAACGACACGCGCGTGAACCTGATGGCGCTCCTGGCGCTCCACGTGTGGCGGAAGCCGCTGCCTGTCGTCCTGCGCGAAGAGGTGATGGAACCGATCGGCGCCTCGAACACCTGGCGCTGGCACGGCTACGAGAACTCGTGGATCGAACTCGACGGCCAGCGCATCCAGTCGATGACCGGCGGCGGGCACTGGGGCGGCGGGATGTTCATCAGCGCCTGGGACATGGCGCGCTTCGGCTACCTGTTCCTGCGCAACGGAAAGTGGCAGGACCGGCAGATCGTCTCCGAACAGTGGATCGCGATGGCGAAGTCGCCCGGGCCGGCGAATGACTCCTACGGTTTCATGAACTGGTTCCTCAACCCTGGGCGCAAGCCGCTTCCGGCCGCGCCGGAGTCGAGCGTGACCTTCCGCGGGAACGGCCAGAACATCATCTACATCGACTGGGACAACGACCTGGTCGTCGTCACGCGCTGGATCCGCGGCGGCCCGGCGCTGAATGAGTTCCTCGGCAAGGTGTTGGGAGCGCTCACGCCTGACGCCTGACACCGGGCCCCTTCCCGGTCGCCTGTCGCCTGACGCCTGTCGCCTGA
>CAYZYG010000051.1:0-35616 GCA_964481395.1 uncultured Vicinamibacterales bacterium | reverse complement strand
GGCTCGAGGGCGCGATCACCGGGAGCGGCGGACGGTTCGATCGCTCGTACTACGACAAGGCCCTGAGCGGTCTCTCGTCCAGGGTCTTCCTGATGAACAACGTGCACGACGATGCGCCTGTGGTCTTCGAGACGCGTTGGGCCATGTCGTACCTCCGTGGACCGTTGACCCGCGATCAGATCAGGGTGCTGACGGCCCCCCGCAGACAGGCGGAGCGTGCCCGGTCCGCGCCCGTTCCCGTCTCGCAGCCCGCCGAGTCCCCGGCTCCGCCGGAATCCGTTCCGGCATCGGGTGTGGAAGCCGGGCCCACGTTGGCGGGCGGCGTGCGCCCCGTCCTGCCTCCGGGCGTTCAGGAGTTCTTCGTGCCGATGGCGCCGGCCGTGTCGGCTGACACGAAGCTGTCGTACACGCCCCGTGCGCTCGGCGTGGCGAGCGTCGGTTATTCCGAGGCCAAACTGAGGATCTCGCACCGCCGGCAGCTGACGCTTCTTGCCGACATCGACGCACGCCTTGGGACCGCCGCCTGGGCCTCGTCGGAAGCCATCGATTTGACGCCGCAGCAACTGGAGGACCAGCCCGTCGCCGGCGCGGCGTTCGCGGCGATGCCTCCGGCAGCCGCGAAAGTCAAGACCTACGCGGCCTGGGAGAAGGACCTGAAGGCGTGGCTCGGTCACGCCATGCAGCTGGAGCTGCTGCAGAGCGCGCAGACCGGCCTGACGTCGATGCCGGGCGAGAGCGAGCGGGACTTCCGCATCCGCCTGCAGTCCGCGGCACGGGAGCAGCGGGATGCCGCCGTGGCGAAGCTCCGCCAGAAGTATGCGCCCAAGGTCGCAGCGCTGGACGAGAGGATCCGCAAGGCCGAGCAGGGAGTCCAACGCGAGACGGAACAGGCGAGTCAGCAGAAGCTGCAGACGGCGCTGTCCGTCGGGGCGACGGTACTCGGCGCGCTGCTGGGCCGCAAGAAACTGAGCACCTCGACGCTCGGCCGGGCGACCACGGCGGCGCGCGGCATGGGCCGGACGATGAAGGAGTCGCAGGACATCGATCGGGCGCGCGAGACTGCTGAAGCTGCTCGACAGCAGAAGGCGGAACTCGAGGCGCAGGTCCAAGCCGAAATCGACGCGCTCGGCGTCGCGCTCGATCCATGGAGCGAACTACTGACGCCGGTCGTCCTGCGGCCCAAACGCGGCGACGTCTCCATCCAGTTGGTGGCCTTGGCCTGGGTGCCGAACACCTGAGTTCGTCGTGAGGCCGCGCACGCCTCAACTCAGCCCGGGAGGTTCGGCTCCCAGGCCGCCCGACCCGCGCCTGATCTCGGGTCCCTGGTCCCGGGTCCCCGCTCTTCCCCTTGTCGCCTGCCGCCTGTCCCCTGGTCGCTGTTAATTCACTTGCAGCCGTGCCGGCAGGGGAGTAGGCTGAGCGTACGTTCGGTGCGTGAATTGGGGTTCCCTCTATGAACATGCCTTCAACTCCCCGACGAATCAGACACCGGGAGGCGGACCTGGCCGGACTCCTCGAGGCCGCAGAACGCGTCTTCAGCGATCGCGGGTACCACGCCACTTCCATCCGGGACATCGCCAGGGAAGCCGGCTTCAGCGTCGGCGGCGTCTACCAGTTCTTCGCGAGCAAGGACGACCTGTACCTTCGTGTCGTGGAGGCGCAGTGGGAACACTTCTTCGAACTGCTGAACCAGGCGCTGGCGGCCGACACGCCCCGGGCTCGCCTGCTCGGGCTGACGGAGGCGATGTTCCGGGCGTTCGAGGAGCGCAGGGGGTTCTTCAAGCTCTTCCTCTCGGAGCGGGGCCGCCTCTCGGCGGCGTTCACCGGTGAAATCGCGGCACGTGTCGGCGAGCACACGCGCCGGCTGCGCCGCCACATCATCGATCTCATGAGCCAGGCCATCGCCGATGGCGTGCTGAGGCCGCTCGCGCCCGAGCTGCTCGCGTCCGCCTACGTGGGAATCGTGCACAACTGCATTTTTGAGGCGCTGGCCTCTGGAGCGGCGCGACCGGGGCGCTCCCCGGCCGAAGTGCTCGGATTGTTTCTCGATGGAGCGGCGGCCACGGGCGGTTCCTCATCGCCGTTGCGGGCCGCGGGAGACCGACCGTGAAGGCGCGTTCGATGTTGGCGGCGTCGCTGCTCGCTGGCGGCTGCGTGGCCGTGGCGTGCGGGAACGGAACTGGCGCGCCCGCCCAGGATGCCGGTGCGCCGGCGATCGACGTGGGGACGGTTGCGGCCCGCATGCAGGTGCTGGGCGAGGTCCTGCGTGTCACCGGGTCGCTCGTCGCCGAGCAGGAGGCCGAGGTCGCGGCAGAAACGACCGGCCGCGTCGTGGCGGCACCGGTGGAGCGCGGCACTCGCGTCGCGTCGGGTGCCGTACTGGTCTCGCTGTCCAAGGCCGAGGCTGAGGCGCAGGCGGGCGAGGCCGAGGCCAACGTCGCGCAGCTCGAAGCGAGACTTGGTGTGACTCCCGGCGAACCCTTCGATCCGGAACGGGTCGCCGAGGTGGCCGCCGCCCGGGCGTCGCGCGACCTCGCGGACGCGGATTTCGCCCGCATCAAGAGCCTCCTGGATGAGCGAGTCGTATCCCAGGCCGAGTTCGACCTGCGGCGATCGCACGCCGAGGCAGCCCGCAACCAGTACGCGGCCGCCCGCAACGCGGCGCTGCAGCAGTATCGGATGCTTGAGGCTGCGCGGGCGCGGGCGGTTCTCGCGCGCAAGAACCTGGCGGACACCGACGTCCGCGCGCCGTTTTCCGGCGTCGTGGTGGAGCGCAAGGTGAGCATCGGGGACTTCGTCACGCGAGGCACGAAAGTCGCCGCCATCGTCCGCGTGGCGCCGCTGCGGCTGGAACTGACGATCCCGGAGCAGTCGATCGGCCTCGTACGGACGGGGCAGGCGATCAGCCTCACGGTGGATGCCGTGCCGAACCGGTCGTTCGACGGGCAGATCCGGTATGTGGCCCCGGCGCTTCGTGCCGACCAGCGCGCGCTGATGGTCGAAGCCGTGGTGCCGAACGCCGACGGAGAGCTGAAGCCCGGGATGTTCGCCTCGGTCGATCTCCAGGTCGCGACCCGAACCCCGTCGCTGGTGGTGCCATCCGAGGCGGTGCGGACGGCCGAAGGCATCAGCCGCGTGTTCGTCATCCGCGACGGCGAAGCGGAGGAGCGTCTCGTGAGCGTCGGCATCGCGTCGGGAAGCCTGACCGAGATCGTGAGGGGGTTGGCGGAGGGCGAGGCGGTCGCCGTCGACCACGTGGCGCAACTGCGCGACGGGGAGCGCGTCAGGGCCGTGTCCCGTGAGGGGGGCTCGGCCCCCGAGCGGTGAGGCGCGCCACCGCCCGCAGATTGGGTACGGGTGTCGCGTGTCCTCGCGCGGACACCGCGTTGGCCGTGCCCCGCGGACAGCGGAGCACGCGGTGGTGAAGGCCGCAGCGCATCGTCGCGCGCTGGACCGGCGGTCCGGCATCGAGACGTCTGGGGGACAGTTCCATGCAGTGGCTCGCCGCACTTTGCGTCCGCCGGCCGGTGTTCGCCACCGTGCTGGTGCTGTCGATCACCGTCACCGGCGTGTTCGGGTACACGCAGCTCGGCGTCGACCGGTTCCCGAAGGTCGATTTCCCGACGATCCTCATCACCACACGCCAGAGCGGCGCAGCGCCGGAGCAGATCGAGACCGAGATCTCCGACAAGATTGAGGAAGCGGTCAACACGATCAGCGGGCTCGACGAACTGCGGTCCACATCGGCCGAGGGCGTGTCGATCGTCGCCGCGTCGTTCGTATTGGAGAAGGACGTCGATGTCGCGGCTCAGGAGGTGCGCGACAAGGTCAACCGCATCCTCCCGCAGCTCCCGCGCAATATCTTCCAGCCAGTCATCGAAAAGCTCGATACGGACGCGGCGCCCGTGCTCGGCATCGCGGTGTCGGGGCCGGACGGCGTTCGTGCGGTCACGGAATACGCCGACAAGGTGCTCCGGCGGCGGCTCGAGACGGTCAACGGCGTGGGCCAGGTGCTGGTGCTCGGGGGACGCCAGCGCCAGGTGAACGTCTGGCTGGACGCTGCGCGGTTGCGGGCCCACAACCTGACGGTCGTCGACGTGGCGCGGGCCCTGCAATCGCAGAACGTCGAAATCCCCGGCGGCCGGCTCGAACAGGGGCCGGTCACGCTGTCGCTGCGAACGATCGGGCGGGTGCAGACGGTCGATGAGTTCGGCGACCTCATCGTCCGGGTACGTGATGGGCACCCGATCCGCGTTCGCGACGTCGCGACGGTGGAGGACGGTATGGCCGAGCCGGAGACGCTGGCCAACGTCGGGGGCGCGGCGGCCGTCGTCCTGAACGTGCGGCGGCAGTCGGGCACGAATGCCGTGGAGGTGATTCGCGGCGTCAAGGCCCGGCTGGAGGAGCTGAGGCCCACGTTCCCGCCCGGCTACGACATCCGCATCGTCCGCGACCAGGGCGAGTTCATCGAGGCGTCGATCCGCGCCGTCCAGGAACACCTGGTGCTCGGGGCGGTCATGGCGGCCCTGGTCGTCCTCCTGTTCCTGAACAGCCTGCGATCGACGGTCATCGCGGCCGTGGCCATCCCGACGTCGATCATCGCGTCGTTCGGCCTGCTCTGGTACATGGACTTCACGCTGAACGCGATGACGATGCTGGCGCTGACCCTCTCGGTCGGCATCGTGATCGATGACGCCATCGTGGTGCTGGAGAACATCTACCGGTTCATCGAGGAAAAGGGGAGGCCTCCGGCCCTCGCGGCCGTCGAGGCGACGAAGGAAATCGGGCTGGCCGTGATGGCGACGACCCTGTCGCTGGTGGCGATCTTCCTGCCGGTGGGGTTCATGGGGGGGATTCCGGGACGGTTCCTCAAGAGCTTCGGCTTCACGATGGCGTTCGCGATCATGGTGTCCCTGCTCGTGAGCTTCACGCTGACGCCCATGCTGGGCGCGCGGTGGCTTCGGCTGAGGCGCCGTGCGGAGGGCACCAACCGTGCAGAGCACACGTCGCGTGACACCGCGTTCTTCCATCCGCTCGACGTGGGCTACGCCAGGCTGCTGCACTGGGCCCTGGCCCATCGCGGCGCGGTCGCGGGTGTCGCCGTCGCGGTGCTGCTGTCGAGCGTGCCCCTCTTCATGGCCGCCAACAAGAACTTCCTGCCGAACGACGACCAGGGCGAACTCGAAATCGCGGTGCGCGCGCCGGAAGGGACCAGCCTGCAGTTGACGGAGTTGACGGCCAACCGGATTGCGGCAGCGGCGAAGCAGCGTCTGCCCGAGGTGGATTTCACGGTAGTGACGGTCGGCGACGATTCAGCCCGCACGCCGAATCTCGCGACCGTGTACATCAGGCTCACGCCGCTGGGTGTGCGGTCGAGAAACGTGTTCGACGTGATGGACGAAATTCGCGCCGACCTGCTCCCCGGGTTTGCTGCTGCCGGTCTGCGCACGACCGTCAGGCCCATTGCCGCGATGAGCGGCGGCGGCGGGTCGAGTGCGGAGATCAACTTCGTCATCAACGGCCCCGATGTCATCCGGCTGCAGGAGTACTCGCGGGCGGTGGCGGACGCGACGCGGAAGGTGCCCGGCGCGGTGGACGTCGACACGTCGCTCAATCCCGGGAAGCCGGAAGTACAGATCGGCCTGGACCGCGCGAAGGCCGCCGACCTCGGCGTGCTGGTGTCCGATGCCGCCGATGCGCTGCGGCTGCTGGTGGGCGGTGACCAGGTGACGACCTACAACGAAGGCGACGAGCAGTACGAAGTGCACCTGCGGGCCCTGCCGGCGTTCCGCCGGACGGAGGCCGACGTCGGCGGGCTGACGGTCCCGTCCTCGCGTCTGGGGTCGGTCCCACTGGCCGACATCGCCACCTACACGCGTGGGGCAGCGCCGGCCGAGATCCAGAGGCTCAACCGGGAGCGCCAGGTGACGGTGTACACCAACCTGCTGCCGGGGACGTCGCAGGTGACCGTCATGAGCGCGATGGAAGCGGCGGCCGGACGGATCGGGATGGGCCCCGAGTACCGCACCCGCTTCACCGGGCGCTCCCGCGAACTGGGGCGGACCGCCCAGGCATTCGCGCTGGCGTTCCTGATGTCGCTGGTGTTCATGTATCTGATCCTGGCCGCGCAGTTCGAGTCGTGGCTGCACCCGGTGACGATCCTCCTCTCGCTGCCGCTCACGCTTCCATTCGCCCTGCTGTCGATCATCGCGACGGGGCAGTCGCTGAACATCTTCTCCGCCCTGGGCCTCCTGGTGCTGTTTGGCGTGGTGAAGAAGAACGCCATCCTGCAGATCGACCGCGCCAACCAGCTGCGCGGACAGGGGGTCGAACGCCACGAGGCGGTCGTCCAGGCGTGCCGGGACCGCCTCCGGCCGATCCTGATGACGACGCTGTCTTTCGTCGCGGGCATGATCCCGCTCGTCGTGTCGAGCGGCGCGGGATCAGGGACGAACCGCGCCATCGGCTTCGTCATCATCGGAGGCCAGACGCTGGTGCTGCTGCTCACGTTGGTCGTCACTCCGGTGGCCTACTCGCTCTTCGACGATGCGGCCGGTCTGAGGATGGGTACCCGTCTGGGGTCTTGGGTCGCGCGGTTCGTGGGGCGGGGTCTCGAACGGGTGAAACCTGCCGGTGCGGCCGGTGCCGCGCTTGCGCTGACCGTCCTCTGCGGAACGGCGTCGGCCCAGATCGCCGCGGTGTCCGTGCAGGAACGAGCCGAACAGGCAGGTCCGGCGATCCGGCTCACGCTCGACGAGGCGGTGCGTCTCGGGCTGGAGCACAACCCAGACATCCGGATCGACGAGTTCGAACCGCGTCTCGCCGATCAGCGCGTCGCGCAGGCGGGCGGGGCGTTCGTGCCGCAGCTCTCGACCGTCTTCTCGGCCAACAGCACGCTGTCGCCGCCCACGAGTTTCCTCGTCGGCAACCAGGGCGTCTCGAGCCACCTGACGTCGGGGACCGTCGGGGTGAGCCAGCGGCTGCCCTGGTTCGGCAGCAGCTACGCGGTCGGCTTCGACAGCTCGCGGACGTCCACGACCAGCCTGTTCGCGAACTTCAACCCGACGATCACGGCGCGGCTGCAGCTCGCCTGGTCGCAGCCGCTGTTGCGCGACCGCAGCATCGACGTCAGCCGGCAGCAGGTGATCGTGTCGAAGGTCAACCGCGACATTTCCGACACCCGCTTCCGGGAAACCGTCGTGCGCACGCTGGCTGACGTGAAGAAGGCCTACTGGGACCTGGTGGCGGCGCGGGCGCTCGTCGAGGTGCAGGAGCGCTCGCGGGATCTGGCTCGGGATCTCGTCCGCATCAACGCCGCGCGGGTGCAGGCCGGGCAGTCGCCGCCGCTCGATCTGGTGGCGGCCCGTGCCGAAGAGGCCCAGCGGGAGGAGGGTCTGACCGTCGCCAGGGTCGGTGCGCGCCAGGCAGAGGACCGCCTGCGCGTGCTCATCCTCGATCCGGGCCGCGACGCCTTCTGGACGACGGCCATCGAGGTCGTCGATCGGCCCGAGTTCGAGACCTTGGCGCCGGATGTCGACGCCGTGGTCAGCCGGGCGCTCGGCGAACGCTTGGACGTGGCGCGTGCGCGCCGGGAACTCGAGCTCGCGCGAACCAACGTCGCGTTCTCGCGCAACCAGACGTTGCCCGATCTGCGCGTGCAGCTCAACCTCCAGAGCAACGGACTCGGCGGCACGCGCCTCATCCGCGAAGGCGGCTTCCCGGGAACGGTCGTCGGGTCCGAAGCGGTGCCGTTCTGGACGGTCGCCGACCAGGTCATCCGGCGCGAGTATCCGACGTGGACCGTCAGCGTCAACGTGAGCTATCCGATCGGACGGGCGACCGAGGAGGCGGCACTCGCGCGCGCCCGGATTGAACAGGACCAGGCCGAAGCGAGACTCGCCAGCCTCGAGGTCAAGGTGGTGCGGCAGATCCGCCAGGCCGCCTGGCAGATCGACATGAATGCCGGGCGCATTTCGACGAGTCGTGCGTCCCGATCGCTGGCCGAAGAGCGCCTGAGCGCGGAACAGAAGCGTTTCGATGTCGGGATGTCGACGAGTTTCCTGGTGGTGCAGGCGCAGCGGGACCTTCTGCAGGCCCGCCACAACGAACTCTCGGCCGCCCTCGACTACATCCGGGCGGTCATCGACCTCGAGACGGTGCAACTGGCGCCGCTCACGTCCACGGGGACCTCGATGACCGTGTCCACCGGCAGCACGGTGAGCGCCATGGGCGGCTCCGCGGCCACGCTCCAACCGGCTTCTTCGACGGCTGCGACCGGCCGGCCCGGCGGCCAGTAGGGGGGGAGCCAGGCGTCAGACCACCTGCAGTTCCTCCAACTCCGGGATTTCCTCCTTCAGGGTGGCTTCCACGCCGAAGTAAAGGGTCATCTGGGCGCTGGGGCAGCCGACGCAGTTCCCGGTCAGCCGCACCTTGGCCTTGTTGTCCGCCACATCGACCAGTTCGATATCGCCGCCGTCGCTCTGCAACAGCGGCCGGATGCGGTCGAGGACCGCCTGCACACGCTCTCGGCTGACCATGAGGGCCTCCTGTTCATTAGTATACCGTTCCCGTATCTGCTAGAATCGGGGACAGGGTTTCCTGCGCGACATCGGGTTCTGATGGCCTCCACTGCCGTGTTCACCATCGATCAGGTCGTCGTGGGGCGGAGCGCTCGCATGCGCGCCGTCTTCGACTTCGTGCGCGTGATCGCCGACAGCGATTCCAGCGTGCTCGTCACGGGCGAGACCGGCACGGGCAAGGAGATGATCGCGAACCTGATCCACCAGTCGAGCGCCCGGCGGCACAAGCCGTTCGTCGCGGTCAGCTGCGCCATTCTTTCCGAGACGCTGATCGAGTCGGAGCTCTTCGGCCACGAGCGCGGGGCGTTCACGGGAGCCATCAAAGATCGGCCCGGCCGGTTCGAGCTGGCGCAGGGCGGCACCATCTTCCTCGATGACATCGACGACGTGCCCATGTCGATGCAGGTCAAGCTGCTGCGCGTGCTGCAGAATCGGACCATCGAGCGGCTCGGGGGCACGCGGACGATCCCGATCGACGTCCGCGTCGTGACGGGGAGCAAGCGGGACCTCAAGCAACTGGTAGCCGAGGGGAAGTTCCGCGACGACCTGTTCTACCGGCTGAACGTGATTCCCATCAACCTGCCGCCCCTGCGCGAGCGCCGCGAAGACATCCCGATCCTGATGGATCACTTCGTCAAGCGCTATTTCCGCCAGCGCGGCGAGGAGAGCCGGCAGGTGGCCCCGGCCGTCATGCAGGCCTTCATGCGGTACCCGTGGCCGGGCAACGTGCGAGAACTTGAGAACGCGTGCGAACGCATCGCCCAGACGTGCACCTGCGACACGGTCCGCGTCGGATGCGTGCCGGTGAGCGTGCTCTTCCACAAGTACGCCGAGGACCACGAGCCGATTCTCGAGACGCATTCCCCCCCGTCGGCCATCTCCCTCGACGACCGGCTGCGTGAGGTGGAGTCCAACCTGATCAGCTGGGCGCTGAAAGTCAGCAGCGGCAACAAGAGCCGGGCCGCTGAACTTCTCAACATCAAGCGATCGACACTGGGCGATCGGATCAAGAAGCTGGGCCTGGGCCACCTCGAAGCCGCCGAATGACGCACTCCCGGCAGGGAGGGTGTTCAGGTGCCGGAATCGCGGTGACAGAGGCCGGGAACCGCGGCCGCCCCAGCCGAAAACACCAGAAAAACGGCGGTGGTCCCGCTGGCATCGAGGTTGCTGACGACTCCTGCGATGTCGCTCGTCGACCACGTGCGGACCGCCGTTCCGGCCCCGATTCAGTTCCGGGTTCTCGGTCCCGAGAGCCGCGGGCCGTCGTTTGCCGACCTGCGGCGCCTGTTTCCGGGGCAGCGGCTGACAGGGGCCCGTCGCGTGCGCGTGTCGAACGGGGGACGCATCCTGGCGGTCTGTGGAACCCGGGTCGTTGGGCTCGCCGCCTACGAACAGACCGACCACGAAGTGCGGGTGTACGAACTGGGGGTCGACCCGCAGTCGGCCTGCGGGACGGAGCAGATTGCCTCAGGTCTCCTCGACGCGCTCGAACTGGCGTGCATGGCGGCCGGGGCGAGACGCCTGCTGCTCTGCCCGCGTGCCCGTATTGCCGGCGACCTGCTTCGCCGTCGCGGCTACGCCCAGATCGCCGCCGGGGTGGCGGGCGGCTGGTCTGAGAAACTCTTCGCCTGACGCCTCACGGCAAGCCGGTCTTGTCCGAGCCGAACACGGTACACACGAGTCCGGCCTGACGCACCCGCTGCGCGATCTCCTGCAGCCGCGTCTGGGGAGCCGGCTGCAGGTACGGCCACGCGGGGGCACGGTCGATCGTGTAGATGTGGACTTCCCGGGGCCGGATCTCCTGCAACGCCGTGATCCAACGGATAACGGCCATCTCCCCCGTGTTGTCCACACGGCCGGTCCGATCCCGCACGAACATGGCCTGTACGGCAATGTCCGGGACTGACCGGAGGCCCGACACGAGCTGGTCGAACGGCAGGGCGGTGCCGTTGACGCTGCGCAGCATGGTCGCGTCCCCCGCATCCAGCTTCAGGTAGCGTTCGTCGACGAGTCGGAGCGACTCGGCCACCCCGTTGCGGTCGAGCGTGCTGGCGTTCGACAGGATCGCGACGGGAAGCTTCGGGGCTTCCGCATCCCGGAGGGCGACCACCTCACGGACGACGTCGGGAAACCGCGGATGAAGAGTCGGCTCGCCGTGGCCCGCAATCGTCAACCGATCGACGATCTCCCCGCGCGCCGCCAGGAGCCTGAGGGCCTGGCTCACCGCCCGCACGACCGTGGACGGGTCCGGCCATCGCTCCAGCTCGACAAGTTCGGATCGGCGCGGCGTCTGCGACCAGCCGTACTGACAGTAGGTGCAGTTGAAGGAACAGAGCTTGATGTTCGCCGGGGTCAGGTTGATGCCGAGCGATCGGCCGAGACGGCGCGACCGCACCGGACCGTAGACGATGCTCCCGTGCAACGGCATCAGCGGCGACGGGGGTGACGGCTTTCGCGCAGGGGCTGCCGTCGTGCGGCGGCGCAACGCGCGGATCGGTACGGTGGCGGGTGGCTTCACGGGCGCAGCTGATCCGGTGCTCTCGCGACTCGGCTTCTTCAACGGATCCTCCGACGGGTAGGCACCTGGTGTCCGGGCCCACAGGCAGGGTCGCCGCACGTCGCAGCACAGGCCGCGAGGCGGGACGCCAGAGTCTCGGGGTATCGCTATTATGACACGGCGGGCTGTCGCGTGCTACCGGTTTACCGGTTCCCGTTCGGGACGCCCAGCGGGAAGAGCGACCGGAACTCCACCGCGGTGCCGCCGGCCGATGCCGCATCGGCATCGCGCGACGCGGCGCTGGCGTGCGCGATGAGGTGAGACTCGGCGGGCGTGGGGACGGCGATGTTGCGCGTGTACAGCGCCCGCGAGGCGGGGGTCCATTCGGTGGTGCGGTGATCCGCGACGAAGGCCATGGCGTCGCGTGGCATCAGGAGGTGCCGCTGCAGGTACTCGGCGAGGCACTGGATGTCGTCGAAGAATACCGGCGCCTCGCCTGGCACCACGATCTGGGCGGCCAGTCGGGCATCCTCGATCGTGCGGCGGCACTGCGCGCAGGAGGTCGCGCCCGCGTCGAGACGCGCCGGACGGGGCGCGCCCGCACAGGCCATGGAAAGTCCCATCAGGACGACGGCGGCGAGGCGTCCTGGCTTCATCGCTGCCTCCATCAAGCCGGGGAGGTCGGCCCGGCCACGCCTATGATACTGCTGCCCTCGGAGCGGCGTTTCATCTTCCACGCGGCGGTACCTACTCGCGGGCCCGGTCCTCCAGCGACTCCAGTCGGGCGATCAGGAAACCGTCGCGTTCGGTGAGCACGAGTCCCTGTTTGCCCCAGCGGCTCATGATTCGGATGGCCGTCTCGATGGTGGTGCCGGCGAGATCGGCGAGTTCCTGCCGCGTGAGCGGAACGGGAATGAAGACGCCCCCATCGCGCGCTTCGCCGCGTTCCTCGGCCAGCTTCAGGAACAGGCGGGCGAGCCGGGGTTCGAGCCGGCCGCCGGTCAGCTCCGCCACGCGGTTCGTCAGTTCGACGAGCCGCAGCGTCAGGCCGACGAGCAGTCCGCGCACGAGCGTGGGCTGCGACTCGAGCAGTCCGAAAAAGTCGCGGCGGGGAACCAGGAGGCACGTCGTTTCGTCCATCGCGCACGCCGACGCGGGGTACGGCCGCCCCTCATAGGCCGCCACGGCGCCCAGGGGATCACCCGGGCCGAAGATCTCGAGGATGACCTCCTTGCCAACCGCCGTGGCCTTGAAGACCTTGACGCGCCCGGAGACGATGGAGCAGAAGGAGGCCGGGTCCTCGCCTTCCGAGAAGATGCGGTCGTTCCTGGCGAACACCTGCACGCGGGCGACCGCCGCCAGCGCCGCGCGGTCGGCCGGCCCGAGCCTGCTGAACATCGGGGACGAGCGGATCGCCTGTTCGATGGCCGTGGACACCGTGACGGCATGATACCCCGTTCCCGCCGGCGCCTCCACCGCCTTCGGCCGGCCCGGGCAATCGCGGCGAATGGGGCATAATACGGGATCATGCCGCTCAACGCCTGCGAACTCGAGATCGACCTCTTCTGCAAGGGCATGCGCGTGCCGGACGACGTGTCGCTGGACGGCGCCCGCGGGATCTCACGGACGCGCGCGGGGCTCGGCTCCGGTCTCGAACTGGTGATACCGACCACGTCGTGGGTCAAGCCGGAGGTCTGGGTGAACGTCCCCGTCGTGGAGTCGTTCGCTCAGACGTCGCCGTACCTGCTGCAGGGCGATCCGGCAGCGGGGTACCGCGTGGTGGACGAACGCTCCCGGGAGACGTACCCGGTGCGCATTCCGCGGGAACCCGCGTGGTACCGGCGGACGACGTCTCGCGCGATTCCCATGAACCAGATCGGGGTGCTGCAGGGAACGTACCTCGGGATCTACGTGAACCTCGTGTGCACGTTCTGGAATTACGCCCCGGCGATCAACTGCCGGTTCTGCACCACCGGGCAGAACGTCGGCGAGCACGAAGCCGCGGACAAGGAGATCGCCGACGTCGTCGAGACGTGTCGGGCGGCGCGGGAAGAGTCCGGCGTGACGTTCGTGCATCTCAACGGCGGGTTCCAGGGAACGCGGGGCATCGAGTTCACCGAACCGTACGTGCGGGCGATCAAGAACGACGTGGGGATGCTCCTGGGAGTACAACTCGCGCCGGAGCGCGACTTCAGCAAGTACGACCGCCTGATCGACCTGGGCGTGGACCACCTATCGTTCTGCGTCGAGTTCTGGAACCCGGAGTGGTTTGCGCGCGTGTGCCCCGGGAAAGAGAAGATGCTGGGGCAGAAGCTCTTCTTCGACGCGATGGAGTACTGCGCGAAGCGCATGCCCCGCGGGGCGGTCTCGGGCGAGATCATCGCCGGGGTCGAGCCGCTCGAGGACACCCGAAGGGCCATCGATTTCATCGCAGGCCTCGGGGCGTTTCCGACGGTGTGCGTCTTCCGACCGACGGTCGGCGCCGACATGGAGGAGTGGCCTCCGCCGCCGTACGAAGACATGCGGGCCATCATGATCGACGTGTACGAAGCGTGCCGGCGCCACTGGATTCCCATCGGTGCCGCGCCCAACATCGAGGTCAGTTTGGTGGTCAACCCCGACGATGCCGCCTTGATTGCGCCGAGAGGGCCTGGCTTCTACGCGTACGAAGCCTACCGGCGGTCGGCCCGGGTCCTGGCCAAGCCGCTGTTCGCCTGGCGTCGGCGTCCCCGTGGCCGACGAGATCCCGGCGCGGCCGGCCGGGCGACGCGGACCCCTCCCTCGTCGGCATCGACCCCAACCGCTGGATAGGCCCCAAATCGGCGGACGATGTCCGCGCACGCGTCATCTGGCATCAGGATTGCGTCGGCCATCGTGAGGTTGACGGAGTTCCGCATGATTGACCGTGAGAAGGTGCTGGCTGTTCTCCACAAGCGTTTTCCCGGTTCGACGCCCGACCAGATTGCGGCGGCGGCCAACGCGATCGTCGGCCTGGAAGACGAATGGGTGGACGTGACCGACCGCGAGCCCCAGATGGGGTACCACTTCTCGGTCCAGTGCGGCGAGATTTGTTTTCTGGCGGACCAGATCCAGCAGGGGGCACAGTTCCGTCTGCTGATGCGTCGACAGTCGGGTGAGGGCGGCGGTCGATGACGAAGATCCGGCACGTGCGGGACGGCGACGGCGCAGGGATGACGGTGAAGCGCCAGCTGGATCCGGGACCGTGTGAATTCAGGCCAGAATTTGACTGGCACGGGGTTTGCTTCTTTAAGGGGCGCATGGGTCAGTAGTTCGTTGGGACTGGCCTGTGGTGTAGGTCGATGAGTTCGTGAACGCAACCATCTTGCCGCTCGGGAGGCTCGCGCAAAGGAATCCTCTTCAACCCACCGCGGTCGGTCAGCCCATGAAACGGCCGATCGTGTCGATCCTCAATACTCGGTCCTTCCTGACCTTTTATCTACAGGGCGAGTTTTCCGAGCGGCAGATTGGTTGCGTGAACAGGAGCCGGGGCGCCCGGCTCTCCACGCGCCCGATCGGGTGACGGGTTGCAGGCCCCCGAAGTCCTGCCGGACCTGACGACGATGAGAACGGAACGGATGCCGTGGACGTGCCGCTGGAGCGAGTTGCGGCCCGTGAGCCCCGCGCCGATGTGGCTCGACGAGTGGATGGCCCAGTGGACGTGCTTGCGGGGCGCCGATCCGGCGGCGGCGCCGTTCGTCGATCGCTGCGTCGAATGCGAGCGCTGGGAGACCCGCGACGAGCGGGGCGGCCATCCGCACACGGTTCGCGACCGCTGATCGCGCGCGGGGCGCCTCTCTGCTATCCTTCCCAAACAGTGTTGTCTGCCAGACGCGCGCCGGCCGTTGTCGGAGAGGTCCGCTGCTGCCTCGACGACGGCCCGCGGCGGCGCGGCGAGGAACCCGCGTGATGCGAGACGTGTTGAGCCTCTTGATCGTCCTGTCGGCCGCAGCCGGCCTGGCGAGCCCGGCGTCAGCCGGCCCGCCGGCGGCGCAGGCCCCAAGCGTGGACGACTGCCTCATGTGCCATGGTGACCCCAGCGCGGCCCGCGCTGACGGCCGCCCGGTGCTGGTGCTGTCGGAGACCTTCCAGGCGTCCATCCACGGCCAGATCGGCCTGTCGTGCGTCGACTGCCACACCGACCTGGCGGAGGCGGTCGAGTGGCCGCATGCGGAGCGCCTGCAGCCTGCGCAGTGCACGACATGTCACGAGCCGGCGGTGCAGCAGTACGAGGCGGGCGTGCACGCCGAGGCGCGGCGCGTGCGCAAGAACTTGGTGGCGGCTGCCTGCGTAGACTGCCACGGGAGCCATGACATCAAGCCGTCGGCCGACCCCGACTCGCGGACGAACCACCTCAGACTCATCGACACGTGCGGCCGCTGTCACGGCGACCTGGAGGTGATCAAGCGGGGGAACATCAGCATCGGCAACGTCGTGGACATGTTCCGGGACAGCATCCACGGCCAGGCCCTCTTGAAGAGCGGACTGAGCGTGGCGCCCAGTTGCACAGACTGCCACAATGCCCACGACATCCGGCTGAAGTCCGACGCCGCGAGCAAGGTCTTCAGGACGACGATTCCCGCGACGTGCGGGAGTTGCCACGAAGGCATCACGCGGGAGTACTGGACGGGGATTCACGGCACGCAGGTCCAGAAGGGGAGCCCCCTGGCCCCGGTGTGTACGGACTGCCATACGGCCCACGCGATCCGCCGGTCGGAGGTCGAGGGCTGGCAGCTCGAAGTCATCAACGAGTGCGGCACCTGCCACGAGCAGTCCCTGGTGACCTATCGGGACACCTACCATGGCAAGGTGACGAATCTGGGATTCGCACGGGTCGCGTCGTGCGCGTCGTGCCACGCCGCCCACGCGATCTTCCCGAAGAGCGACGAGCGGTCGACGGTGCACCCGGCGAACGTCACGCAGACGTGCGCGACGTGCCACGAGGGCGCGACTCCGCGCTTCGCCCAGTACGACCCGCACGCCGACCCGCACAACGTCGATCGGAACCCGCTGCTGGCCTACACGACTCGGTTCATGCAGATGCTGCTGATCGGGGTGTTCGCGTTCTTCGGCATTCACACGTCGCTGTGGTTCGGTCGCGAGGTGCAGGTCAAGGCGGCGCACCGCTGGCGGTCGCGCGGGCGGACGAGCGGCGGCGGAGCCGACCGCACCGCCGGCGACGAACCTGGCGCCGGGAACGAACCTGGCGCCGGGAACGGACCTGGCGCCGCGGACGACGAAGGAGGCCGGTCATGACGTCGGCGCAAGTCCCCGACGCCGGTACGGCGGGTGCCGTGAAGCGGATCCGGCGGTTCGACCGGTACGACCGGCTGATGCACGGCTTCCTGATGGCCAGTTTCCTCGGGCTGGCGTTTACCGGGATGCCGCTCCTGTTCAGCCACGAACGCTGGGCGGCGCACCTGGCCCGGGCCCTGGGCGGCTTCGAGGCGGCAGGCACGCTGCACCGGACGTTCGCCCTGATCATGATCGGCGTGTTTCTCTCGCACGTGGGGCGCGTGTGTCACCGCCTGTTCGTGAAGAAGGAACTGCACATCCTGTGGGGGCCGGCGTCGATGGTGCCGCAGCCCCGGGATTTCTTCGAACTCATCGCCCACCTCAGGTGGTTCGTGGGCGCGGGGCCGCGGCCGAAGTTCGAGCACTTCACCTACTGGGAGAAGTTCGACTACTGGGCGGTGTTCTGGGGGATGGGCATCATCGGCGGCTCAGGCCTCATGCTCTGGATGCCCGAGTTCTTCGCGCATCTCATGCCGGGCTGGGTCTTCAACATCGCGATGGTGGTGCACGGCGAAGAGGCGCTGCTGGCCGTCGGCTTCATTTTCACGATTCACTTCTTCAACAGTCATCTGCGGCCGGAGAAGTTCCCGATGGACACGGTCATCTTCACGGGATCCGTGCCCTTCGACGAGTTCGCCCACGAGCGGCCGGCCGAACATGCGCGTCTGGTGCGGGAGGGCATGCTCGAAGCGTGCGAGGCCGCGGAGCCGGCCCCCTGGCTACCGAGGCTCGGACGCACGGTCGGCACCGCCGCCGTCGTGCTGGGCCTGATCATGGTTGCGCTGATACTGTTCGCCCTGCTGGTGTGATCGCGAGGCCCGCCTGCGCGGGTTCGAAGGAGCCAGAACCATGGCCGGAGGCAGTTCGCACTTCTCCCTGCTCCGCAATTCCGTGACGATCTTCGGCGCGGCCGTGACCACGTCGGGCGCGCTGCTCTTCCTGACGTTCTTCTTCATCGAACTGCTCGGCTTCCGCAGCAACCCGTACGTCGGACTGCTCTTCCTGATCATCTTTCCCGCGCTCTTCGTGACCGGCCTGGTGATCATGCCCGTCGGCGTGTGGCTGGAGCGGCGCCGCCGGAGAGGGGAGCCGGACAAGTGGCGGATCACCTGGCCGACCATCGACCTCAAGCTGCCGTGGGTCCGGCGATCCGCCGCCATCTTCCTCCTGTGCACCGTGGGGAACGTGATCATCGTGTCTCTCGCGGCCTTCAGCGGCGTGCATTACATGGACTCGGCCGAGTTCTGCGGCCAGCTCTGCCACGAAGTGATGGAGCCGGAATGGGCGGGCTATCAGGAGGGGCCGCACTCGCGTGTGGCCTGCGTCCAGTGCCACATCGGCCCCGGCGCGCCGTGGTTCGTGAAATCGAAACTGTCGGGCCTCCGGCAGGTCTACGCCGTGACCTTCAACACCCACTCGCGGCCGATCCCGTCCCCCGTGACGGATCTGCGACCGGCGCGCGACACGTGTGAACAGTGTCACTGGCCCGACAAGTTCCACGGGGACAAGGTGCGGGTCATCCGGGAGTTTGGAGACGACGAGGCGAACACCGAGTCGACAACGACGCTGCGGATGCACATCGGCGGCGTGAGCGTGGTCCGCGGGCTGGCCACCGGCATCCACTGGCATGTCGGCGAGATGAACCGGATCGAGTACATCGCAACGGATGACAGGCGCCAGGTCATCCCGTACGTGCGCCTCGACGACGGGCGGGGCAATGTCACGGAGTACTTCGCCGAAGGCACGACTGGCGTGCCGCAGGGCGAGCGGCGGACGCTGGACTGCGTCGATTGCCACAACCGGCCGAGCCACACCTTCGCGTATTCGGCGGAGAAGGCGGTGGACGAGGCGATGGCGCTGAACGACATCGACCGGGGCCTGCCCTTCGTCAGACGTGAGGCGGTGCGCGTCCTGAAGGCGGACTATGCGTCGGCCGCCGCGGCGGACACCGGCATCGCAAGGGGATTGGAGGCGTTCTACGCCGCCGAGCATCCGGATGCCTCGCCGGCGGCGGTGAAGCAGGCCGTGGTCACCGTACAGCGGCTCTACCGGAGAAACGTCTTTCCCGCGATGAAGGTCGGCTGGGGGACGTACATCAACAACATTGGCCACACCGCGTTCCCCGGCTGCTTCCGCTGCCACGACGACAGCCACACGTCCAAGGATGGCAAGGTCATCTCACAGGACTGCAGCCTCTGCCACACGATCGAGTGATCTCTGACCCGTTGGGTCCGGATTCAATGCATTGGATCGCCAGACCAGGAGCGATGCCGGGATCTCGGTAGATCTACGGAGATCCTGCCATCCTCCCGGCACAAACGCTGAAGCGTTCAACGGTTCAGCCTTGATAAGCCTGAACATTCCTTCAGAAAGTGTTCACACCCTCACCTGGCCCGGCCGGTACCCAGTTTGCAAGGCTTGAAACGGCCGGTTCTTGAGCTCTGCTGAGCCGGTAGTGAGACTTCATCCAAGGAGCACGTCATGCGTTCATTGAGCAGGAGCCTCTTGCGCGGGGCGGTCGTGGCCGGTCTGGTGGCTGGTCTGGTCGCACTGGCGGGGACGGCGTCAGCTGCCCCGGGCCGGACAGCGGCGGTGAAGGCGCCGTCGGCCCAGCAGGCTGAGTATGTCGGGCAGGAGACCTGCCTCGGCTGTCACGAAGGCAAGATCGCACCGGGGGCCCATGCCCGTGCCTTCAACCCCAACAGCCCGGCTGCGACCCAGGGCTGCGAGAGCTGCCATGGGCCAGGCAAGGCGCATGTGGATGCGGGCGGGGACATCACCCAGATCAAGCGCCTGCAGCAGATCTCGGCCAGCGAGGCCAGCGAGAGCTGCACGACCTGTCACGACCGGAAGGCGCACGCGCTCTGGGCGGGCAGCCAGCACGACACCCGCAATGTCGGCTGCCTGAGCTGCCACAGCGTGCACAGCCCGAAGTCGGCCGTCGGCCAGCTCAAGGCGAAGAACGAGTCAGAGCTGTGCGCGAGCTGCCACCGGGCCGTGGTGAACAAGCAGAACCGCTTCAATCACATGCCGGTGCGCGAGGGCAAGATGGCGTGTGCGTCGTGCCACAACGTGCACGGGAGCGCGAACGTCAAGCTGCTCAAGGCCGGGACGACGGTGGACGAGAGCTGCACGAGCTGCCACCAGGAGAAGCGGGGCCCGTATCTGTGGGAGCACGCGCCGGTGTCGGATGCGTGCGTGACCTGTCACGACCCGCACGGCTCCAACAACGAGCGGATGCTCGTGGCCAAACAGCCCTTCCTCTGCCAGCGCTGTCATGTGACGTCTCGGCATCCTCCCACGGTGTACGACAACTACCTGCTGAAAACCAACCAGAACGCAAACAAGATCTACGGTCGGTCGTGCGTCGTCTGCCACCAGATGGTGCACGGTTCGAACTCGCCGAACGGCAAGGCGTTTCTGCGGTAGGCCTGAAGGAGGACACGCACATGCGCACTAGAGTGATGAGCAGGACGACGGCGCTGTTGCTGGCCTCACTGATCCTCGGGATCGGGCAGGCGGCGGCGCAGGAGCAGACGGGGACGTCCGGAGCGACCGGGCAGTCCGGAACGTTCGAGATTGGCTTCCGGGGCACGTCGGCGAGCGGCGACGAAGCGCGGTACGAGCGGTACCGGGACCTGCGCAACGGGGCCAATATCAACCTGAACTTCAGCAAGCAGACGGACGCGTACTGGTTCAACGCCGAGGCGACCAATGTCGGCTACCGGGACCAGCGGTACGCAGTGGAGTACCAGCGGGAGAAGATGCGGTTCTCGGCCTTCTGGGACTCGCTTCCACTGAACTACGGGTACAACACGAGCACGCCGTGGCAGGGTGTCGGCACCAACAAGCTCACGCTCGACACCGCGGCCCGCACGGCCGTCCAGAACCGCCAGCCGGGGGTTGTCGGCATTCCGACCAGCGCGGCGCAGCTCGCGACCGCGTCGATCTACCGCGGCCTCGCGCAGCAGTTCGACATGGAGCAGCGTCGCGATACGCTGGGCTTCGCGCTCGGCTACGACGTGAACAAGGAGCTGGCGCTGGACGTGGCGTTCCAGTCGGTGGCCAAGACCGGCACCCAGCCCTGGGGCGCGGCCTTCGCGTTCAGTAACGCGGCCGAGCTGCCGTTGCCGCTGGACCACAGGACCAACGAGCTGGCGATTGCGGCCGAGTGGGCCAATCAGAAGGGAATGTTCCGGGCGGCATGGGAGTACTCGTCCTTTGCGAACGCGTACGAAGCGTTCGAGTGGGACAACCCCGTTCGCGTGACGGACTTCTCCAACGGACGGGTGCCGCCGGACGGGCCGTTCGATCCGAGCGGGTACAGCAACGGCAACGGGCCGGCGTTCGGGCGGCAGTCGGTGTTCCCGGACAGCACGATGAACACGGTGTCGTTCCTGGGCATGGTGAAGCTGCCGAAGCGCACGGTCATCAACGGCGGCTTCTCGGTCACGGACATGTCGCAGAACGACCGTCTGATCCCGTGGACCAGCAACGCGGTCATCAACCAGCCCCTCGTCTGGGCGGCGTTCCCCGAGCTGGCGGAACTGGAACGGGCGACGGCTGAGGCGAAGGTGCGCGGAATGAACGGACAGGTGAACCTGTCGTCGCGCCCGACGAATCTCGTCGGATTCAACGTCAAGTACCGGCACAACAACCACGCGAACATGACGCGGCACTTCGACGCTACCGAGTACGTGCGGTTCGACGCCGTGCCGGAAGAAACCGGATCGGCGAACCACCTGCACTCGATCGCCCGCGACACGTTTGACGCGACGGTGTCGTTCAACGTCATGCCGCAGAGCACGCTGCGGGTAGGGTACGGCTACGACAGCTGGAACCGCACGAGCCGGGCGCACAACGACATGGCGGACAACATCTTCCGCGTGACGTTCGACACGATGGCGTATCAGTACCTGACGCTCCGCGCCGGTTACGAGTACAACAGCCGGACCGGTGACGGCTTCTCGGTGCACGCCGTCGAGGACGGCGGCGGACAGCCGGGGCTGCGCTTCTACGACGAGGCGGACCGGGACCGCAGCCGACTCAGCCTGCTGGCGACGCTGATGGCGACCGACAAGGCGGACGTGACGGCACAGGTGGCCTACGGATCCGACGAGTACGGCGGGCCTGGGGCGGAGTTCGGCTTGAAGGACGCCGCTGTGACGGCGTTCAACCTCGGGGTGAACTTCTACCCGATGGAGACGGTGACCTTCGGGGTCAACTACGGACGCGACAAGTTCGAGGCCACGCAGAAGTCGCGCAATGCCAACCCGGCGCCCGATCCGAGCTGGACGGATCCGAACCGCGACTGGTACCTGGACAACGACGAGACGGTCAACAATTTCGACATCTACGTCGATGTGCTGAAGGCGATCGAGCGGACGGACATCCGGCTCAACTACTCGTTCTCGGACTCGGACAACGCGTTCATCCACTACGGGCCGCGCATCGACGCGCTGCGGGCGCTCGCGGTGCCGCAGTCCGAGGCGCTGCCGAACGTGACGAACCAGTGGCAGCAGCTGCGGTTCGACGTGCGGTTCTACGCCACGGAGCGGATCGGCTTCGGCGTGGAGTACTGGTACGAGAAGTTCGACGTGACGGACTTCGCCACCATCAACCTCGACGGAACCGACCTGCCGAGGATCGACTATCTGGGGGCCATCACGACGGGCTACGGCAACCGGCCGTACAAGGGCAGCACGTTCTTCGCGCGGCTCATCGTGACGCCCTGGTAACTGCCGCTGCGCGGGCGGGCGCCAGGAGACGGCGCCCGCCGACGATGGGAGATCTCGACCCGGCTCCTCCTGCGAGGGCCGGGTCGAGTGCTGTACATCTGCGCTGGCGGAGCGGCGGGGAGTCTGTTACCATGGCTGATAATGAGATCTAATCTCATTTCATCGCGTTCCGGGTGGCGGCACCGGCTCCCCACGCGCCGCCTCAGGTAGCCCGCATGTCCTGTCTCCAGGCCGAACTCGCGTCCACCACGACCCCGCCGCCCCTCAGGCTCCGCGCGAGGCCCCTTCGGATCGCCCTCGCCGGCAATCCGAACGTCGGCAAGAGCGTCATCTTCGGCCGGCTCACAGGCCGCTACGCGGTCGTTTCCAACTACCCCGGTACCACCGTCGCCGTTACCCAAGGCCGGGCCCCCGTGGCCGGTGAAATCTGCGACATCATCGATACCCCGGGCGTGAACGCCATCGAAGGCACCCTCAGCGAAGACGAGCAGGTCACCCGCCGGATCCTGGACGGGGATCGGGCTGACGTCATCGTCCAGGTCATGGACGCCCGGAACCTGCGGCGAGGCCTGATGCTGACGTCGCAACTGGCCGCCCTCCGAAAGCCCATGCTCCTCGTGCTCAACATGACCGACGAGGCGCGGGCCCACGGCGTCGCCATTGACGCGAAGGGGCTGCAGGCCGCCCTCGGCGTCCCGGTCATCGAGACCGTGGCGACCGAAGGGGTAGGGCTCCCGGTCCTGCGCGACGCGGTGCCGGCCGCCACGGTCCCGCTGGCCGGCCAGACCCAGGCGCGGGACCATGCGAGGTGGGCGGACGAGTGGACCGCCAGATTCCGGTCCGTGCGGCCGCGAACAACCGTCCGCCTCCAGGCCCGGATCGGACGACTGATGCGGGAGCCGATCACCGGACTGCCCATCCTCGCGGGCGTGCTCTACGCGATGTACCTGGTCGTCGGGGTCTTCGGAGCCGGCACGCTGGTCGGACTTATCGAGGACGGACTGTTCCAGGGCTACGTGAACCCTGCCGCTATCCGCCTTGCCGAGATCGTCCTGCCCTGGCCGGTCGCGCGCGACTTCTTCGTCGGCGAGTACGGGCTCGTGACGATGGGGCTCACCTACGCCATCGCCATCGTTCTCCCCGTCGTCGCGACCTTCTTCGTCGCCTTCGGCGTGCTGGAAGATTCCGGATACCTGCCGAGACTCGCGATCTTCTGCGACCGCCTCTTCAGGTTCATGGGACTCAACGGCAAAGCGGTGCTGCCGATGGTGCTCGGCCTCGGCTGCGACACGATGGCCACCATGACGACGCGCATCCTGGGGACACCGAAGGAACGGCTGATCGCGGTCCTGCTGCTGGCGCTTGGGGTCCCGTGCTCGGCGCAGCTGGCGACGATCCTCGGCATCCTCGGGGGCATCTCCTTCGGAGCGCTCACGACGCTGTTCCTGGTCGTCGTCGGGCAGATGTTCCTGGTGGGGGCGCTGGCCGCCCGAATCCTGCCGGGGGAGCGATCCGAGTTCATCATGGAACTGCCGCCGCTGCGCCAGCCGCAGATGGGGAACGTGGCGCGCAAGACGTTCATCCGGGTCCGCTGGTACCTCGGGGAGGCCGTTCCGCTCTTCCTGGCCGGAACGGCGTTGCTGTTCGTGCTGGATCGGACCGGCGGGCTCGCCGTCCTGACGCGGTTGGCCGAGCCGGTCATCCAGGGCCTGCTGGGCCTGCCAGCGGCCGTCTCCGGGGTGTTCATCATGGGATTCCTGCGGCGGGACTACGGCGCCGCGGGCCTCTTTGCGATGGCCCAGGACGGTCTGCTGTCTGGCGTCCAGGCCGTCGTCGCCCTCACGGTGATGACCCTGTTCGTGCCGTGCGTGGCGCATCTGCTGATGATCGTGAAGGAACAGGGCGCTCGCGCGGCGGTGGGCATCCTCGCGCTCGTGACGACCATTGCGCTGGGGACTGGTGCCGCGCTCAACGCGGCGTTGAGGTTCTTCGATGTCACGTTTCGATAGTCTTCGTCCGGTGTCCCATCTGAAGCGGGGCGTCCGGGGGATCGTCCGGCGAATCGTGTCGGAGCCGCGGGAACGCTCGGAGCGTCTCATGTCGCTGGGGGTGACGCCCGGCGCGGCCGTCACGGTGCTGCAGACGTTCCCCGGGGTGGTCTTCGAGTGCGACCAGACGGAGCTTGCCGTAGAACCGGCGGTGGCCGGAGCCATCCTCGTTGAAGTGCTGGAATCAGCTTAGCCTCGTTCAATCAGTAAGTTAACGCCACCGCAGGTCCAGCCGGACCGGCTGGGTCCCACATCGGTACAGGTCTTGCCACTGGTCCTCGTGGCCCCTGCGCAAATGCCGGGAATCCGGTGGAGAGGCCACCATGAGGCGTGTACCGCAGCCGGTACCGGCCCTGGTGGGTTCCGGCCGTGCGCCGGTCCTGCCCGCGCGGGGACCCGCGCGGACGTCATCCCGGGGCGCCTGCTGGCGGCGGATCTCATCGAGTCGAAGGGCGGTCACTCCACCGCCAGGACGGAACGATGAACATTTTCGACGTGCTGATGGATGAGCATCGTGGATTCAGCAGGATGCTCGATGTGCTGGACGCCATCGCTCGGCGGCTGGCGCGGAGCGAAGCCGTGCCGTTCGGCATGGTGTCTGACGTCATCGATTTCTTCGAGCTCTTTGCCGATCGGCATCACGGCAAGGAGGAAGATCTGCTGTTCCCGGTCCTGGCCGAACACGGAATCGGCACCGACCAGACCGTCGTGGCGGCGTTGATGTCCCAGCACGAGGCCGGTCGGGTCTACTGTCGCAAGATGCGCGACGATCTGAGCAGAATGCAGGCCGGAGACACGAGCGCGGCCCAGGACCTGTCGGCGCACGCGCGTGGATACGTGGAGCTCATCCGCGAGCACATCCGGATCGAGGATCAGTACTTCTACCGCATGGCCGAAGAGATCCTGACGCACGCCGAGAAGGAAGCGATCTTCAGGAAGTTCAGGCCCGGCGGACAGTCGGCCGAACAGGTCTTCGCCCGGGAGCGCTACCTGGAGATGCTGAGATCCTACCCCTCAATCGTTGACAACTGGGAGTGAGTGAGCCTCATGAATGACGAGCAGATTGTCCGCCTGACGCTGACGAAGGACTATCAGTTCACGACGACGTTCGAAACACTGCCGCACGCGCCGTCGTTCCAGGTCGACGAGCCGCCGCCGCTGGGCGCGGGCGAGGGCCCGAACGCGGCCGCGCTCCTGTCCGCAGCCGTCGGCAACTGCCTGGCAGCCAGCCTCGCGTTCTGTCTGCGCAAGTCCCGCGTCGAGGTCACGGCGCTGGAGGTCGAGGTGCGGACACGCGTCGTCCGGAACGAGGCCGGGCGGTTCCGCATTGCGGGGATCTCGGTGAGGCTGAAGCCCGGCCTCGGATCGGGTGAACCGGCGAAGTACGCGCGCTGCCTCGAGCTGTTCGAGGACTTCTGTATCGTCACCGCCAGCGTCCGGAACGGGATCCCGATCGACGTCACCGTGGATCAGTAGCGGAGGGTGCCGGAGGGAACGGGACGGTGAGCCCGTTCGGGCCCCGGGATCCGGTGCTGCACAGCACAGACGCCTGGACGGGCGACGACAGGGCCGGTGGTGACACGCCTGGACCGGGGATCACGGATGCGTCGGACCGCGGCCTGCGGTTCAGGATCCTGTCTGCTCCCCGGAAGCGGCTGGAGGAACGTCCGGCGTGTTGCCGCCCCGGCCGCGGGCTTGACGTCGAGACTCGACGTCGCAAGCGGCGCCCATTCATGTGGACACGCCAAGTTTCGGCAGTATCCAGATCTGCAGCACGATCCAGACGACGAGGAAGATCAGCAGTCCGAGTCCGTCCATGTTGTCTCCACGCGCGGCGCTTGGCGCCGCCGAGCCGTCAGCCCAGCGATGGCCCGGTTATCCGTGCTGCGCCTCCAGCACTTCGAGCGCACGGCGCAGGCGCTGATCCGCTTCCCGGGCGACGTCCTTGAGCGCGGGGTCGCCCCCGACAATGCCCATGGCCGCCATGGGCGCCATGGCGGCCACGACGGATCTTGCGCCGTCGATCTCGTAGACGATCACGTTGCACGGGAGCAGGATGCCGATCTCGAGTTCGGCCTGAAACGCGCGGTGCGCCAGTGGGGGGTTGCAGGCACCGAGAATGGCGTACTTCCGGAAGTCGACGTCGAGCTTCTGCTTGAGGGTGGCTTTGACGTCGATGGTCGTGAGAATGCCGAAGCCCTGGTTCTTGAGTTCCTCCGTGGCGCGTTCCACCGCCTGTTCGAAGGGGACCGCCAACTCCACGCCCATGCCGTATCGGGTATCTTTCACGGGGACCTCCAGGATGAGTGCTCAGCGCACGGATGATGCTCTTCAGTTTACCTTGCCTCACGCCTGGACGGGCACGAAGAGCATCGGCAGGGGACAGTTCCGCACCAGCCGCTCGGCGGTGTCGCCGAACCAGGCGTGGCCCTGATGGCGTCCCACCGCGACGACCATGACCGAGGCGTGCGGCGCACACGTCAGGCGGTCGAGGGACGTGACGGGCTCCCGGTCGACCTCTCCGTCGAAGGACGCGGCCAGCCATTCCGCGTAGCGCAGGGCTTCGCCCCCGAAGGCTGAACCCGCGACGGCAACCGGCCGGCTGAACACGTGCTGAGCCGGCTCGTCAGTTTCCCCCCCCCTGACGACGAGCACGGGGATGGGCGCGTCGCGGACGACGCGCTCCGCGACTGAGCCGAGCCACCAGCGCGAGGGGCCTTTGCGGCCGTGCGTGCCCATGACCAACAGATCGTGCTTTCCCGCGGCAGCCAGGACGGCTTCGACCGCGGGGCCGTCGGTCAGCACGGGTACGGCGGTGGAGGCGTTGTCGCGGACGAACGTCGCGAGATAGCGCTGGGCCGCGGCGCGGACGGCGTCGCGCTGCCGCTCGACCTCGTGCAGTTGATCGTGCGTGAAGTACGGAGGCACATCGACCGTCTCTGCGTGCAGCGCCGTCACGGCAGACCCGAGGCGGCCCGCCATGACGCCGGCCACCGCGAGGGCGCGAGCCGAGGCCGGGCCGAAATCGACGGGAACGAGGATGCTCTGCGGGGGATAGGTCCACATCACGCCTGCTCCTCCGCCGCTGGTGCGGCGTCCGCCGCAGCCGCGCGGCGCTTGTTGGTCATGTAATACAGCACCGGGACGGTGGCCCGCGACAGCAGCAGCGAGGCCACCTCTCCGGCCATCAGGGAGATGGCCAGCCCCTGGAAGATGGGGTCGAACAGGATGACCCCGGCGCCCACGACGACGGCGGCGGCGGTGAGCGCCATCGGCCTGAAGCGGACGGCACCCGCGTCCACGACCGCCTGCTCGAGGGGCATGCCGTCGCGCAGGCGCAACTCGATGAAGTCCACGAGGATGATCGAGTTCCTGACGACGATGCCGGCGCCGGCGATGAAGCCAATCATCGACGTGGCGGTGAAGAAGGCCCCCATGGCCGCGTGCGCGGGCAGGATACCCACGAGCGAAAACGGAATCGCGGCCATGATGGTCAGGGGCGTGATGAACGACTGGAACCAGCCGACCACGAGGATGTAGATGAGCAGCAGCACCGCCGCGAACGCCAGCCCCAGGTCCCGGAACACCTCGTAGGTGATGTGCCACTCGCCGTCCCACTTCATGGCGTAGCGGGTGCTGTCGAACGGCTGCGTCGCATTGAACACGTCGAACCGGTAGCCCTCCGGAAGGCGAATCCCTTCGAGCGCCTTGTTCATCTCGAGAATCGCGTAGACCGGGCTCTCGAATTCACCGGCAACGTCGCCCAGGACGTAGGTGACCGGCTGCAGGTTCTTATGGTAGAGGCTCGGCGCCTCCGTCGTCTCGGCGATTCGGACGAGTTCGCCAAGCGCGACGCTCGACTGGCCGGAAATCCGCAGGCTTCGCAACGCGTCGAGAGACGCCCGCTCGTCGCGAGGCAGGCGGAGGACGATCGGTACGTCCCTGCGGGCGCGCACGTCGTGCAGGAGGCCCGCGGTGTGGCCGGCTCCAGCCATGCTGACGATCTGGGCGAGGTCGGACGCCGCCAGGCCGGCGCGGGCGGCCTTCTGCGGATCGACCTGGAGGGTCAGCTTGCGCTGGGGGCCTTCGACGTACCAGTCGACGTCCACGACCCCCGGCGTCTTGGAGAAGATGTCGCGCACCTGACGGGCCAGTTCGATCCGGCGGTCAGGCTCGGGCCCGTAGATTTCCGCCACGAGCGTTTGCAGGACGGGAGGTCCGGGCGGGACTTCGGCGACCTGGATGCGCGCGCCGGCGTTCGCGGCGAGGGGCGCGAGGGCCTCCCGGACGCGCTTCGCGATGTCGTGACTCTGCTCGGACCGGTCCTCCTTCGGGACCAGGTTGACCTGGAGATCGGCGTGGTGGCTGCCGCGCCGGAGGAAGTAGTGCCTGACGAGCCCATTGAAGTTGTACGGCGAGGCGGTCCCGACGTAGCTCTGGACGCTCGTGACGCCGGGCTGGGCGAGCGACGCCCTCGCCAGCTGTGACGCGACTCTGGCCGTGTCCTCGAGCGGCGTGCCTTCGGGCAGGTTGATGATGACCTGGAACTCGCTCTTGTTGTCGAACGGCAGCATCTTCACCGTGACGAGCTTGGCCGGCACCAGCGCCACGGCCGCGAGCAGGAGCACGGCGACGCCTGCCAGGAAGATCATGCGGCTCTTCGGCCGTTCGATGAGGCGGCCCATGGCCCGGCGGTACCACAGCGTCAGGCGATCCTCGGTGCCGTGGTCGTGGTGCGACGGCTTCCGGAGCAGGCGGTCGGCCGCCCACGGAGTCGCGATGAAGGCCACCACCAGCGAAAAGACCATGGCCGCCGTGGCCCCAACCGGGATGGGGCGCATGTACGGCCCCATCAGGCCGCCCACGAACGCCATGGGCAGGATGGCCGCGATGACGGTCATCGTCGCGAGGATGGTCGGGTTGCCGACCTCGTCGACCGCCTTGACCGCGAGCGCCGAGAGCGCGCGCTCCTCGCCGGTCACCAGCCGTGCGTGGCGCACGATGTTCTCGACGACGACGATGGCGTCGTCCACCAGGATGCCGATGGAGAAGATGAGGGCGAACAGCGTGATCCGGTTGAGCGTGTAGCCGTAGACGTAGAAGACGAAGAGCGTCAGGGCAAGCGTGACGGGGATCGCGACCATCACCACGACGGCTTCGCGGCCGCCCAGCGTCAGCCAGATGAGCAGCGACACCGAAACGATCGCGATGAGCATGTGGAAGAGCAGCTCGTTCGACTTGTGCGCCGCCGTCTCCCCGTAGTTCCGCGTGACGGTGACCCGGAGGTCGGCCGGAATGATGACCCCGCGGACGGTGTCGAGCTTGGCCTCGATGAGGTGGGTCAGCTCGATGGCGTTCACGCCCTTGCGTTTGGCGATCGAGATGGTCACGGCCGGGTACGACTTGCCATCCGCGGTGTGGTGGCCGACGTACTGAGTCGGTTCGGCGTCCGCATCGCTGACACGGGCGACGTCGCGCAGCCAGACCGAGCGGCCCTGGCGCGCGTCGACGACGATGGCGGAGAGCGCGTCCGCGTCCTGCAGCCACGTGCCCCCTTCGACGATGGCTGCCTGGCCGCCCCGGACGATCTCGGCGCCGCGCTGCCTGACGTTCGAGCCCTGAATCGCCCGGCTGACCTGGAGCGGGTCGATCCCGTAGGACGCGAGCGTTGCCGGGTCAAGCTCGACGGTGACCTGGCGGTCGCGGCCGCCGATGACGGTGACCTCGGAGACGTCGGGGATTTCCTTGATGGCGTCCTGCAGCTCTTCGGCGACGGCGCGGAGCGCGAAGTCGTCGTAGCGCGGGCCCCACAGCGTGAGGGACATCACGGGGACGTCATCGATCGACCGCGGCTTTACCAGGGGCTGGCTCACGCCCGGGGGCATGAGATCCATGTTCGCGAAGAGCTTCTGGTTCAAGCGGACGATGGCCTGTTCCTCGTCCTGGCCCACCAGGAAGCGGACGATCACCATCGACATGCCCGGGCTCGATGTCGAGTAAACGTATTCGACACCCGGGATCTCCCAGAGAAGCTGCTCCATCGGGCGTGTGACGCGCTGTTCGACCTCCTGGGCCGACGCGCCGGGCATCTGCACCAGCACGTCGATCATCGGCACGATGATCTGCGGCTCCTCCTCCCGTGGCAGGGCCACGACGGAGAGCATGCCCAGCGCGAGCGAGGCCAGCAGGAAGAGCGGCGTCAGTTTCGAGTGGATGAAGGCCTGGGCCATCCGGCCAGCCAGGCCGAACGTCGGCGTCATCGACTGGTCTCCCCGGTTGTGACCGGCTGCCCGTCGTCGAGGCCGGCCGGCGGGTCGGAGACCACGCGCTCGCCCTCGAGCAGCCCCGAGCGCACTTCGACGAGGCCGTCCACGGGCTGGGCGGCGTTGACAAGGCGCAAGTGCGCCCGCGAGTTCTCCACGACGTACACGAAGCTCAGCTGTCCTCGGCGCAGAACCGAGCCGGCGGGTACGGCCAGCGCGCGATGCGAGGGCCCCTGGAAGACGGCGCGCGCGTACATGCCGGACTTCAGCCCTGCTGCGTCAGCGAACTCGATCTTGACGAGGAAGTCGTGAGAGCCCGGGTCGAGCATCCGCGCGATCTCGACAACCCGTCCGCTGAACGACGCCGGGCCTGTACCAGCCGAGGCGATCGGCGAGTCGATGACGACGCGCACGTCGTCGGCCACCTTGACCAGGCCGGCACGGGACTCGTCGAGACGGACATCGAGCCGGAACCCCCTCGTGTCCTCGACCGTGACGAGCGGCATGCCGGGGGAGGCCATGTTGCCCTGCTCGACGAGTTTCTCGGTGACGAGGCCGTCGAACGGCGCGACGAGCGTGGCGAACGACGCCGTCACGCCGGCGGCGCTCGCGGCGGCGGCGGCGGCTTGGACGCCGGCCTGCGCCTCGGCCACGCGCGCGGCCGCGACGCGTCGGCGGGCCTCGGCGGCCTTCAACTGGGTCTCGGCCTCGTCGAACTCCTGCTGCGTCGCCGACTTGGCGTCGCGAAGGCCCTTGATCCGGTCGAAGGTCAGCCGGGCCAGGTGCAGCGCGGCGTCGGCCGCCTCGACGTCGGCGGCCGCGAGGGCGGCGGACTGGTCGGCCGCAGCGCGGGCGGCATCACCGCGGGCCCTGTTGGCTTGGAGGTCTCGGCCGTCGAGCACGACGAGCGGCTGTCCGGCGCGGACCCGGTCACCTGGCGAAACGCGCACGGATTCGACGGCAGCCATGATTCGGCTGACGACCTGGGCCACCGTCCGGGCCCGGACGACACCGCCGGCTTCGAACGGCTCCGGCAGTTCCTGCACGGCGGCAGCCGAGACCGTCACGCGAACGGGTGCGGCTTCCGGTCCGGGCGGGCCGGCTGTGTCCGAGCAGGCGGTCACCGAGAGCGAGAGCATGACCACGGCGGAGACGACGACGTACTTCATGGGCGGATTACCTTCCGCGCGCGCGATCGAGCTCGGCGGAGCTCACCACGAGATCGACGACGGCGCTGAGATAGAGGGATTCGGCGTCCAGAACGGCATTGGCGGATCTGAGGAGGTCGTTGATGCCGGCCAGACCGGCTTCGTAGCGGTTGCGGGTGATCCGCTGGGCTTCCTGGGCCTGGGCCCTGGCGGTTCGACCGACCGCTTGGCGGGCACGGGCTTCTTCGACGCGGGCGCGGGCGGCGCGGACATCCACGCCCACGCTGACGTCGAGGGAACGGCGCTCGGCAGCGGCGCGCTCAGCGGCCGCGCGCGCTTCGCGCAGCCGCGCCGAGTCCGCGAGTCCGGAAAAGACGTTCCAGCGGAAGTACGCGCCGACGTTCCAGGACGAGGCTCGATTCGTGAAGGTGCCCCCGTTCCACTCGTACCCGGCCATGACCGAGGCCTGCGGCAGGAACCCGGCCCGCGAGGCGGTCACGGCCTCGTCGGCCATCCGGGAGCGGATGTCGGCCATCAGCAGATCGGGCCGCTGTTCGCGGGCCTCGGCTTCGAGCGCTTCGACCGGGGGCAGTTCGTCGCCAGCGGGCGTCGGGGGCACGAGGGAGAACGCCACTTCCAGTGGTTCGCCCATCACCTGGTTGAGCCTGGCCCGGGCGATCGACTCCCTGGTCGCTGCCGAGATTTCACGCTCACGCATGCGGGCCAGGTGCACGTCGAGGGAGAGCACGTCGGCGTCGGTGGCCATCCCGGCATCGCGCCGGCGCTTCACCCTGGCCACGTCCGCTTCGGCGGAGTCGACGGCGCTGCGGGCCGCCCTCCGCTCGGCCTCGGCCATGAGGACGCCGCCGAACGCCTGTGTCGCGGCGATACGCAGCGAGGACGCCACATCGCGGGATCCGAGGGCCGCGAGCTGTTCTCCCAGGCGGGCCGTGTCGTACCCCGCCGTGGACCGCAGCCCGTCGAACACCAGCTGCTCCACGGTGACCGCGGTGCGGTAGTTCGTCAGCGGCTCCGGGCGATTCAGTGCGTTGATGGCGAAGTTTTCCTCGGAGAACCGGCGCTGGGCGAGCAGCGACCCGAACACATATACGGGCTGATTGCCGCGCTGCCAGGCTTCGGTGACGTCGACTCGCGGAAGGAAGGCCGACCGGGCCTGGTCGGTCCGGGCCGCAGCCTCCCGTTCTGAAGCCCGGGCCACGGACACGGCGGGGTTGGCGGCCAGAGCTTTCGCGACCGCTTCGTCGAGCGTGAGCGTCGTCTGTGCCGACGCGAGACCGGCGGGCGCGGTCAGGAGGCACGCCGCCAGGAGCCAGATTCGCAGGGACGCATTCGTGTGCATAGGACTGGACGAGAGATTCAGCGGCCGGTCGATTGGTGACAGTGGCGAGGCACGGCGGACGAACGCCGCCGGTCGGGCGCCCGCTCCGGCGTGCCAGTTTGGCAGTAGAATCAGGGCGTTGTGACGAAACCGGTCGATTCGAATCCTTCCACCAGCGGAGGCGGTGAGCCGCGCGGTTCAGACTACGCCTCGCTCATCCGCGCCGCGCAGTCTGGCAACAAGTCCGCGATGGAGCGGCTGCTGATGAGGACGCAGGAGGTCGCGTACCGCTTCAGCCTGCTTGTCTGCGGACACGCCGACGATGCGGATGACGCGATGCAGGAGGCGCTGCTGAAGACGTACCGGCACGTCGGGCAGATCCGCCAGCCGGAGGCGTTCCGTACGTGGCTGTACCGTACGGTGAAGAACGCCTGTCTGATTGGTCGGCGCCGACGCGCCCACGAGCCCGCGCACCTGCTGTCGCTGGACGACATGGTGGTCGCTCCCGATGGCGGCGTGCACGGTCTCGACGTCGAGGATCCTGGTCGCCGGCCCGATGAGCAGCTGGCCAACGCGCGGCTTCGGCACGATCTCCGCGGCGCGCTGCAGGCCATCTCACCCGACTACCGGGTGGTCGTGTTCCTGCGGGAGGTCGAGGGGCTGTCGACGAAGGAAGTGGCCCGGGTGATGGGCATCTCGGAGGCCAACGTGAAGACGCGCCTGCACAGGGCGCGGATGATGCTGCGGCAGCAGCTGGAGTCGCGATGACGCGCACGAGCGAGGATCGGTGCAGGGAGCTGCTCGAGCAGCTGTCGAAGTACGTGGACGGCGATCTCGGGGCCGAAGAACGCCGGAAGATGTCGATGCACCTGCGCCGCTGCCCCTGCTGCCAGAGCATGGCGGACAGCTTGAAGAAGACGGTGGACGCGTGCCGGAAGGCGGGGCGCGCCCGCCTGCCCGACGATGTCCGCCGGCGGGCCAGGGCCCGCATCACGACACTGCTCGCCAGCGGTGCCCCGACCCCGCCACGGGGACGGTAAAAACGGGGACCGGGGACCGGGGACCGGGGATCAGTTGAGCCCCATCAGTGATGTGTCGTCGCCGGGACAGCCGGGAAGACTCAGCCCTCGCGACGCAGCTTGACGGTTGAAATCTCGCCGGGCCGGCCTGGGTGCCTGGGCTGCCTCTCTCGGCGCGGTCGCGCGCGCACCGCGCTCGGTGCACGCGACCGCGCCGTTCTCAGGACAGTGAAAAGGAACTGGGGACTCGATAACCGATCCCCGATCCCCGGTCCCTGGTCCCCGATCCCTGCTCTACGCCGGCTGCCAGGCGTTCAGGACGCGCATGTAGTTGGCGCGCTCGAACGCGGCCGGGTTCGGACTCCGCTGCAGGCTCATGCTCCCGAGGGCCTGCTGAAGCGAGTCGTACTCATGCTCCTCGAGCCATGCGCGGACACCATCCACGAGCGTGCGAATGTGCCCGGGCCCGTGCTTGAGCAGCGCTGACACCGTCTGGACGCCGCTCGCTCCCGCCATCACCGCCTTCAGCACGTCGAGGGGCGTGTGGACCCCGCCGGTCACGGCGAGCGAGGCCTTGACCTGGCCGTGCAGGACGGCCAGCCAGCGCAGGCGCAGCAGCAGATCCTGTGAGGACGAGAGCGTCAGGCTGGAGACGACCTGCAGGTCCTGGAGGTCGATGTCGGGCTGGTAGAAGCGGTTGAAGAGGACGAGCCCCTGGACTCCCAGTTGGTCCAGCTCAGCGGCCAGGTGAGCCACCGATGAGTAGAACGGTGACAGCTTGACCGCGATGGGCAGCGACGTCGCGGCCTTGACGGCGCTGGCGATGTCCAGCACGCGGCGCTCGGCGGCGGCCCCGGTTTCTCTCGCGTCGGTGGCGACGTGGTAGACGTTCATCTCGAGGGCGTCCGCGCCGGCGTCCTGGATGAGCCTGGCGTAGTCGAGCCACCCTTCGGCAGTCGTGCCGTTGAGCGACGCGATGACCGGGACCGCGACCGCGGATTTGATCCGCCTGATCTGCTCGAGGTAATCGTGCGGGCCGAGGCGGAACTCGTCGGCCTGGGGAAAGTAGGACACGGCCTCGGCGCTGCCGTGGTCGAGCAGCTCCATGTGGTAGACCATGCCGAGCTGTTCGCGCGTAATCTGTTCCTCGAAGAGGGAGTGCATCGTGATCGCGGCGGCGCCGGCGTCTTCGAGGCGTTTCACGGTGTCGAGCTGATCCACGAGCGGCGAGGCCCCAGGCATCACGGGGTGCGCCAGCGTCAGTCCGAGATAGGTCGTCTGCAGATCCATCGTTGTTCTCCCGAAACCGGCCCGCCCTGGAGCGGGCCGGGGACGTCTCCTGCTACTTCTGAACCGGCACCGCGAGTTTCGACAGCTGCTCGTAGATGCTGAAGCGAGTGGTCACCTCTCGTTGCGCGTTGGCGAGCAGGGTCTTGTAGCGATCGCGGTTCATCTGCTCGACGACCCGGAAGCGGGCCTCGTTGCTCATGTACTTGACGAGGTCGACCTTCGGCGCGGGCGAGTCGAGCACGAGCGGGCTCTCGCCGTTCTGCATGCGCCGCGGGTCGAAGCGGTAGAGCGGCCAGTAACCGGTGTCGACCGCGAGCTTCTGCTGGTCGAGTCCGAGGGCCAGGTCGTAGCCGTGGGCGATGCAGTGGCTGTAGGCGATGAT
>CAYZYG010000050.1:0-38948 GCA_964481395.1 uncultured Vicinamibacterales bacterium | reverse complement strand
CCGTCGAAGAGATGAACCGCCCGGTCCGCGTGCCTCGCAACGCGGGGGTCGTGCGTGACCATGCAGTTCGTCGACCCGGCCGCGTGCAGCTCCTTGAGCAGCTCCATCACCGCCTCGCCGTTGCGCGAGTCGAGGTTGCCCGTGGGCTCGTCCGCCAGCAGGATGGCCGGCTCGCCGACCAGGGCGCGCGCCACCGCCACGCGCTGCTGCTGGCCGCCCGAGAGCTGGCTGGGCACGTGCTTCGCCCGATGGGCCATGCCGACGCGTTCGAGCGCGTTCGTCACGCGGGTCTTCCGCTCCGCCGAAGGCATGCCGCGGTAGGTCAGGGGCAGCTCGACGTTCTCGAAGACCGTGAGATCGCCGATGAGGTTGAAGCTCTGGAAGATGAACCCGACCTCGCGGTTGCGGATGCGCGCTCGCTCGGCCAGACCCAGGTTCGCGACCTGGTTGCCGTTCAGGACGTACTGACCGCCCGTGGGCGTGTCGAGCAGGCCGAGGATGGAGAGAAGCGTCGACTTCCCGCACCCGGACGGCCCCGCGATGGCGACGTACTCGCCGCGGGCGATGTCGAGGCTGACGCCGGCCAGCGCATGGGTTTCGACCTCGTCGGTGTAGAAGACCTTGGTCACGCCATCGAGCTTGATCAGGGGTTCGGCAGCTGCGTTCATGTCCTCATCCTTCCTATCTCATCTCAGGCGGATCCGATCGAAGGCATCCCAGGCGCTCGTGTCGGAGAGCACCACCTGGTCGCCTTCCCTCAGGCCGTCTTTCACCTCAACCGAGTTCACCGACGTACGCCCCAGCGTGACCCGCACCCGATCGCAGGTCGCGCCGTCCGGCCCCAGGCGGAAGAGGCTGATCGTGCTCTCCTCCTGGCCGAGTGCCGGCCGTCCAACGTATAGGACGTCTGCCAGCCGTTCGAGTTCAATCGTACCGTCCACGCTCAGGTCGGGCCGGGCCCCGCGAGGCAGGTCGCCTGCGAGGGCCACGTCGACGGTGACCGTCCCGCCGGTGACCGCCGGGTCGATCCGGCTGACCTTCCCGGCAATGATGCCGTTCCGCGTGTCCACCGACGCGACGAGCCCGATCTGCACGTCCTTCGCCTGCGTTTCGGGGATCCTCAACTCGGCCTTCAGGCGGCTCGGATCCGCCACGCGGGCCAGGTTGGTGCCCGGCGCCACCTGGGCGCCGACCTCGACGGGAACCTGCTGCAGGACGCCGACGATGCCGGCCCGGACCTTGAGGGCATCGATCTGCGACCGTCTCAGCGCGACCTGCGACTGGAGCCGCTCGACGGCTGCCTGCTGCACCCCGAGCTGGGCCTCGACGTTCGCCGTCATCTGGTCGAGCCGCTTTTGCTCGGCCTTCGCCCTCGAGTCGAGGGCCTCGGCGCGCATCTTCGACAGCTGGGCTTCGAGATCGGAGATGAGGCCGTCCTTCGCCAGTTCGGCGTACCTGGTCGCCTGCAGCTGGGCCTGGCGGTACTCGGACAGCGCGGAGATCGCCGACGCCTCCTGCGCCACCAGCTCGTTCTGAATCCGCGCCCGGAGGCTCTTGAGTTCGGCCTCGCTGGCGCGAAGCTGAGCCTGGGCTTCGGCGAGAGCCTGGGCCTCCGTCGGGTTGCTCAGCTCCAGAATCACCGTGTCCGGGGTCACCTCGGCACCGGGCCTCGCGATGATGCGCTCGACCCGACCGGAGGTCACGGCCGGAATCCAGCGGATGTCCTCCGGCACGAGGGTGCCCAGGCCGCGGACGTTCCGCACCATGGGCCCGCGCTTGACCGTGTCCACCCAGACCGTGCTGCGCTCGACGGTGGGCGCGGCGGGCTTCAGCCGGGAAATGAAGACGGTGATGGCAACGAGGGCGAGGACGGCAACGACGCTCCAGACGATCCGCCGGTTCCGGCGGCCTCTGGCAACGGATTCGGGTCGGGCGATGTCCACCATTGTGAGATTCGACGCAAACGGAGGCCCCAGAGTTCGCCGGCGCGGCGAGAATCCTCCGCCGCTCCCTATCGGGGGCTGGGAATGCGGTCCATCATAGCCGAGGGACGGGCGTTCTTGTCGGTTGACACGCCCAAGCTCCGCGCCTGGACTGGAGCCTATGAGTCGCGGATGAGTTCGCTCGGAGGTCGGCGACGCCAAGCGACTGCGACGGCCACACCGGAGAACAAGAGAGGTAAGACAATACCGAGTATGCTCAACAGCAGACCAGCTGGACTGGCCCCTGCCACGTCTGGATCGATGGCAGCAAGCCAACGGCTCACCCCGATTCCAACGGCAATGCCACCTGCGGTAGCCAGAGCGCCCGCTTGCATGAGTGGCCGCAGCACTGTCTCGGCAATCGCGAAGGTGCTCGCACCAAGCGCCATGCGCACTCCCAATTCCCTCCGCCGTACATCGGCCAGGCTCAGAGCCGTCGCGCAAGCGGCGAAGCAGCTTGCGAACACGCCGAGGGCAGCCACGACGCCGAAGAACGTCGCTGCACGTCTCAGGGTCTCGACCGACCGGCGCGCCTCGTCGCTTAGTACGAAAATCCTCCGGATCGCGAGTTGCGGTGCCGCTTCGGCAATCACGTGTTGGATTTCGGCTGCGTTCGTCGAAAGGCTGCGCCCCCGCAGGAGCACGAACAGAGCGGAAGCTGTCGACTTTTCCTGGAGAATGGACACGTACGCTTCAGGCCCTCTGCAGGATTCCAACTCGGCGAAGATATGACGAAACGCGTCAATAGCCTCATCGTTTGGTACGACCCCAATCAGACCCGTGGAGGAATGGCCAACCACGCCGTCGAACAGATCGTATGATCTGCCGGATGTTGACTGCAGTCGCCCAAGACTTCGATCAACTCGCGCAGCCGTAAGCGTCCCCGGGCTGAACAGAAGAAGTTCCTGCGTGCGCTGCGCGTTGTCAACATCATAGATGACGAGTCTTCCGCTCGGAAGGGGAAACACCTTAGTGAAACGCCTGAGTGAGGACCGGATCCGTTCCTGGAACGCACGCGTGGAGTCCTGTGCCGACCTGTTCCGCCAGCGGCGTTCGAATACCTCGGCATCCCACTTGGAGTTGGGAAATCGAACTGCACGCGACCTGACCGAATCTAGGTCGTACAGCAGAAGGGACGGACTGTACGCCTCGGCAAGTACGATGCGGCGATTACCGATGGCAACCCTCTCCGAGGTTGCCAGTGCTTGCGGGGTGAGCCCCGCAACAATAGCAAGAGCGGTTCGGAGCGAGGCCGGCAGCTCGTTCAGGGATGTACGACGGAACCTCTGTCTGGCTCGTGCCAAGGTGCTTCTCTCGTCGGATGTTCCACGGTCGATCAAAGAAGCAGGTGCAATTCTCGGATTCACCTGCGTCGAGTCCTTCTGCCATTGGTTTCGGCGAGAGACAGGCTGGTCGCCCTCTGTGTACCGTCGAATGGTTGTTGAGAGCCGCCTCGCAGACGTGGCCCTCCGGGCAGATGACGATCGACCTTGACCAAGTCTCCGAAGAGCTGTTCTACGTATTCGGTTGGATGTGAACTCTGCCAATCGCGTGGCGTTGTACGAAGGTGAATCGTCCGGGTGCCGGTGGCTCAGGACCCGGTCGGGAGCCGACATGCTTTCAAGACGCACGCGAACAGAACCGGAATTCCCAGCGGTGAAAACTACGTCGCCGGCGTGTCGGCGCTAAACGAACTGCTCCGCGCGCCCCGAGTGTCTCGGGGCGTGGACTTGTTCCAAGACACAGAACAGGCTCCCAGCGGAACCTGCCCCTGGCCCATCAAGGGCGTGCTTCCACAGATCCGAATCTGAATGCGACCGATCACTTCCCCTGATACGCGACACCGGTCTTGATCCAGTCCGCGGCTGGTTCGCCCTTCAGGTAGTGATCGAAGTACTGCTTCATCCGGATCGAGTAGTCGAGCTTGTTGCCGTACTTCTGCGGGTGGTGCGGCTCGCCCCGGTACTGCAGGAAGATGCAGTCCTTCCCGAGCCGACGCATGGCCAGGTACATCTCGATCGACTGGTACCACGGCACCGCGCCGTCCTCGTCGCCGTGCATGAGCAGCAGCGGCGTCTTGATGCGGTCCGCGAAGAAGAGCGGCGAGTTCTCGATGAACCGCTCGGGGTACTCCCACAGGCTGCCACCGATCCGGCTCTGCGTCTCTTCGTACTGGAACTGGCGCGCCAGCCCAGACTCCCACCGGATCCCGCCGTACGCGCTGGTCATGTTCGACACGGGCGCGCCGGCGATGGCCGCCGCGAAGATGTTGGTCTGCGTGATCACGTGGGCCGTCTGGTAGCCGCTCCACGAGTGGCCGTGCAAACCGATCGCCTTCGGATCGGCAATCCCCATGTCGATCAGCTTCTGCACGCCGGGAACGATGCACTTGGTGGCCGAGTAGCCGGGCTGGCCGATGTCGAAGACGACATCCGGCAGGAACACGGCGTAGCCGGCCGATGTGTAGACGCCGAACGACGGCCGGTGGTTCACGACGGGCTGGTTGAACTCGAAGAGGCGCTGCGACATGCGCTCGTAGAAGTACACGATCACCGGGTAGCGCTTGCCCGGCTGGTAGTTGGCGGGCTTGATGAGCACGCCCTCGAGCGGCAGGCCGTCGAGACTGCTCCAGGTCACGATCTCGGGGCTGCCCCACATGAACTCCGCCACCTGCGGGTTCGCGTCGGTCACCTTCCTCGGTTGGCGAAACGCGGTATCGGCTGCCCAGATGTCCGGGAACTCATCGACACGCTCGCGCGTGTAGAAGACCACGTCGGCCTTCTTCGCCTTGGCCACGAACTGCAGCCGCCGCGGCTCGTCGAGCCTCGCAACGACGCCGCTCTTTCCGACGGTCGCGGTGTAGAACCCGTCGTTCTTCTCCTTGTCGTGGTACGCCGAGAGCAGCAGCGACTCGCCGGCGGCAAAGCCTGGCGCGTCGCGGTCGGTGCGGATGACGCGGTAGGTCACGCTTCGCTTGCGGCCATCGCCGGCCGTCAGATTCACGGGCGTGCCAGGCTTCACGGGCACCTGCCAGATGTCCCAGCGGTCGTAGACGAACACGGCGGATCCGTCCGCCAGCCACCCGCCGAGGCCGTAGGCCCGGGCGGTGTCCGGCGTGTCGTCCAGTTCGTCATCCAGCTTCACGCCGAGCGAGGCAGTCGCGCTGCGGACCGCGCCGGTCGCGGCATCGTACAGGTGCCACTGACCGTCCGAGAAATACGCAATCGTGCCGCCGTCGGGTGAGAGCGACGCATTGTCGACGAGGCCCTTGACGACGGGCTTGCGCGATCCGTCGGTCAGGCTGACGAGATAGACGTCACGCTGGCGCTCGGTCCACGTGGTCTGCACGCGATACGGCACATCCGAGAAGCCCAGGGCGTACCGGGCATTCTCCGTCGTCTCCAGGTCGGGCATGTCGAGGTCGGCCAGCCGGACGATGCGTCCGTCGGCTTGGTGGACGACGGCGCGATAGGTCCGATCCTTCTCGCGGTTCCAAAGAATCTTCTGCTGCGAGTTGATACGCGGGTCCTTCCAGTGCCAGATGTCGACCTCGGCCTTGGCGAGAATCGCGTCGAAGTCGTACGGGCCCGGCGATGCGTCCTTCTTCGGCTCGGCGGCCGGCTTGGGCGCGCCCGGCTTGAATCCGAAGAAGAGCCGCTGCCCGTCCTTCGACCAGGCCAGGTCGCTCTTGAGCGGCAGCATCCACCCGGCCGGTGCCTTGTCCGGCGACACGAGCTGCTTCGCGGCGCGCGTGGCGCCGTCCCAGCGCCAGATGGAGGCTGGCCCGCCCTCCTCGGTGCCCACGGCAAAGGCGAGGACGCTCGCATCGGTGGCCCACGTCACCTGGTCGTACCGCCCCCGATCGGTCTGGTTCACGGTAACGGCTACCGCAGGGGCCGTGAGGTCGCGCACGAACAGGCCGTTGCCCTGGCCGTCCTCCACCGACAGGACGTACGCGAGGAACGCGGATTTCTCGTCGAACGCGAACGTCGTGACGTTGGCGATGTCGGTTTCCTCACCGCTGGCCAGACTTCGCAGCTTCAGCGGATTCCCCTTGGGCAGCTTCTTCTGGTCCGCCGCGCCCGCAGCCGGCTTCTCGCCCGCCGGCGGCTTCGCATCCGCTCCCTTCTCCGCCGGAGGTGCCGAGGTCAGGTACGCCAGCCACTTGCCGTCGTCCGAGATCGTGAAACGATCCACCCGCTCGACGCTGACGACGGCGCCGGTCTGCACATCGAGGATCGCCATGCCAGACTTCGGCGGCGTCTTGGCGCTCTCCGTGTCGGCGAACGACGGGCGCACGGCCATGACGACGAAGCGGCCGTCGCCCGAGACGACGGGGGCGCTGCCGCGGGGAACCCTGTGGACCTTTCCACCGGCGAGATCGTGGACGACGCCCTCGCCGTCGCCGCGATCCGGCTGCGCGGCATAGGCCACAATCGCGCCGTCATCCGACACGACGGGGGTTCTGATCGCGCGGAACTTCATCAGATCTTCGAAGGTGACGGGTTTCGTGCCCTGGCCCGCGGCCGGCGCGGCCGCGACCAATGAGGCGACGAGGAGCAGGGCGAGTCGGAGCAGTCCAGGGAACACGACGATCCTGCGGTTCATGGTCCGAGCCTCCATCGAGCTGTGTCATCGGGGAACCGGCCCGGAAGGAGGGCCGGAACCTGACGGAGGCGCCATGTTAACACCGGTCAGGGACCGGGGACCGGGGGCCGGGGATCAGTTACGGGGGTCCCCCGTCCCCATTCCTTGCCTTCGGTGGGCCTACTCAATGGTCGGGCTGGGACTCGGCCCCGGCGCCGCGCCGTTCCCGCAGATGTGAATCCGCCACAGGCGCGGAACCGGCGGACTGCGCCCGCCGTAGATGCCAGCGTAGGGGTCCGCCCCGCGTGCCCCGTCACCGGCCCTCGTTCGCTCCGGGAGTTCACGATGCCGTTCTCCGTCGCCGATCTCCGTTTCGCCGTCCGCTCGGTCCTCAGGACTCCCGGCCAGTCGCTGCTCGCCGTGCTGGCCCTGGCCCTGGGGATTGGTCTCACCTCCACCGTGTTCAGCGTGGTGTACGGTGCAGCGATCAAGGGACTGCCGTTCGAGGAGTCGGAGCGCCTGCACGTCATCGACCTGCGCGCGCGCAGCGGACCGGCCGACGGGCGCGGGTTCGTATCGAACAGGGTCCATCAGCTCGACGACTGGCAGGCTCGCCAGCGGTCGTTCGAAGAGCTGGGGGCGTGGTCGACCCTTGGCGTGAACCTCGGCAGCGAAGGCTCGGTGCCCGAGCGCCTTCCAGGCGCCCTGTTGACCGCGAACGTCCTTCGCGTCCTCCGCGTGCGGCCGGAGATCGGGCGGGAGTTCGACGACGCGGACGGACGGGCGGGTGCCCCGCTCGTGGTCATCATCGGGCACGGCGTCTGGCAGAGCCGCTTTGGCGGCGATCCGGACATCGTTGGCCGTGCCGTCAGGGTGAACGGCCGGCCGGCCACCATCGTGGGCGTGATGCCAGAGGGGTTCGGCTTCCCGCTCCGCGAGTCGATCTGGCTGCCGCTGGACACCGAGCCGCTTCAGGCGCCGCGCGGGCAAGGGCCGCGGCTCACGATCTTCGGACGTCTGACCGACGACGCGTCCATCGAGTCGGCTCAATCCGAGTTCAGGTCGCTCGTCGCCGGGCTGGTGCTGGACTTCCCGGACGACTACGCCCACGTTTCGCCGGAGATCAGGCCGTACTGGCGGCGGTTCCTCGGCGACGATGCGGCGGCCCCGGGGCTGTACACGATGCTGCTGGCCGTGTTCGGCGTGCTGCTCGTCGCGTGCGCCAATGTCGCGAACCTCCTCCTCGCGCGCGCCGTGATGCGGACCAAGGAGCTTGCGGTTCGGGTGGCCCTCGGCGCGAGCCGCGCGCAGGTCGCCTTCCAGGTGCTGGCTGAATCCGCCGTCATCGCCGTCGCCGGCGGCGTGGCCGGTCTCGGGTTCGCGTGGATCGGCATCGGCGCGTTCCGCCGCGTGGCGGTGGACACGAATCCCCCCTTCTGGATGGCGTTCACGCTGAACGGCCCCGTCGTGGCCTTCGTCATCGGACTCGTGGTCGTGTCCGCGCTCGTGGCCGGGCTGGTGCCTGCACTGAGGTCGGCCCGGCCTAACCTGATCGACATCCTCGCCGACGCGCCGCGTGGGGGGACAAGCCTGCGCATGGGCCGCATCAGCCGCCTCCTCGTGACCGTTGAGCTGGCGCTCTCGATCGCCCTGCTGCTGCCGTCGGCGTCCTTCGTCAAGTCGATCGTGGCGCTGGAAACGCGTGAGTTCGGGTTCGCCGTCGAGGATGTGCTGACCGGCTGGGTGTCGCTGCCCGACGCGGACTACCCCGACGAGGAGAGTCGGCTCGTGTTCTTCCGTGAGCTGCAGCGCCGGCTCGATGCTGGCAGCGGCGTGCGGTCGGCGGCACTGACCTCCCTTCTGCCGGCGGAGACTGGCCGGGCTCTCCCGTTCGAGATCGAAGGGCAGCCTGCGGTGAACGAACGCGAGCGAGCTTCCACGCAAACCGCCGCCATTACGGAGGACTTCTTCGACACCTACGGCGTCGCTCCCGTCGAGGGCCGCGGATTCACGGATGGCGACATGGCGACGTCCGAGCCCGTCATCATGGTGAATCAGCGCTTCGCTGAACGCTTCTTCCCGGATGGACGCGCCGTCGGCCGCCGGATTCGCATCATCGCGCCAGGATACGACGATGAGCCCTGGCGGCGCATCGTCGGCATCGCGCCCGACATGTTCTTCGGCGCCGGGGATCCGACGCGCGACTGGGGCGTGTACCTCCCGCTCGAGCAGCGCGCGCCCGCCGGCATGAGCATCGTCATTCGCGCCAACGGCGCCCCGGGCGCGCTCGCGGACTGGATGCGTCGCACCGTGGCGTCGATCGACCCGGGACTGCCGGTGGGGTCGGTGTTCGTCATGAAGGACGTGATCTTCCAGGAGACCTGGCAGACGCGACTGTTCGGCACCCTCTTCGCGTCGTTCGGCGGGATCGCGCTGTTTTTGGCGGTCGTCGGCCTCTACGGTGTGGTGGCGTTCTCGACGCGGCAGCGCACGCGGGAGATCGGGGTGCGGGTGGCGCTCGGAGCCGAACCGGCCGGGGTCGTCGCGCTGATCGTGCGTCAGGGATTCTGGCAGTTGCTCGTCGGTTCGGTGTTCGGCATCGCGGGCGGCCTGGCGCTCACGCGCGCGCTCGTCCCGATCGACATCGGCGTGAGAGTGTTCGACCCGGTTCCGCACGGCACGGTACTGCTCCTGCTGACGGCCGCGGCCGTCGTCGCGCACCTCGTGCCCGCGGTCCGTGCTTCGCGCACGAACCCAGCGGCGGTGCTGAGGGGATGAGGCTGCGGTGGAGCCTCTTGCGGCCCGGCACGCTTCTCGCGGCGTTCCGCAACTGCACTCGGCGTAACTGAACCTCTGGGCAGCCGTCCTTGGCGGGGGGATCTCGTGCAACGCGCCATCGCCGAGGCGTCCCGAGGACCGCGTGGTGATCATCGCGCGCGGTGCCGCGCATGTCTCTCGGTAAGCGATAATAGTACTGCCTGCCAGAGGAGGCGCTCATGACCAGCCGCCGGTGGCCCCTGCTGATGGTCGCGCTCATCGTCCTTGGCGGCGGCTCTCACGCGCAGGGTCAGGCCCCGGGCGAGCAGCCGCGACTGCGGTCCGGCGTGGAACTCGTGGTCGTCGACGTGACCGTCCTGGGCCGGGACGGGGCCCCCATCACGACGCTTGGACCGGCCGACTTCACGCTGACGGTGGACGGGAAACCGCGGCGCGTCGGCATCGTTCAGCGTGTCGGCGCCACCGGAGCCGAGACGACCCCCACGGTTCCCCCCGCGCCTGCCGCGGTCGCTCCAGGACCGCGCAGCTTCGTGCTCGTCATCGACCGGGAGCACATCCCGCATGGCGAGGGCCAGGACATGCTCGCGGCGGCGGCGAGGTTCGTGGACAGCCTGGCACCGGACGACCGCGTGGCGCTCTGGACAACGACCCAACTCGACTCGTCCCTCGATTTCTCCGAGCCCCGCGAGTCGATCGCCCGCCGGATCAGGCTGGCCGTCGGCACGTACCGCCCGCCTGCCGGTCCCTGGAACGTCACGCTGAGGGAAGGCCTCGACGCTGATGCGCGGGCCTTCGGCGGCACCTTCACGTGGGTGTACACCGACGGCTCGACGGAACAGTTTCCGCTCTCACTGAAACCCATCATCGAGCGCGAGTGTTATCAGCAGCTGGATGCCTGCCCGAAGCAGGTGCAGAATCAGGCCACACAGATCGCGCGCGAGGCCAGGGATCTCGCGGATGGTGCGCTGGCGAACCTCCTGAGCCTGCTGAACGCCATTACGTCGCTCGACGGCCCGAAACACATCGTGCTCGTGACCGGAGGCCCGGTCATGACGGTCGAGAACGCGTCGACCGTGCAGGCGATCGCCGCGCAGGCAGCACTCGCACGGGCCACCGTGCACGCACTCCAGGTGTTCGACCCCGGCTATCAGGCACGGACCGACCAGATGCGGGCCACGGCTGAGCGCATGGACCAGACCGAGTCCGCTGCGTACGCGTTGGCAAGCGTCACCGGCGGGCTGGCGGTCACTCCGGTGGCCGGCGAGGCAGCCTTCTCGCGCCTCTCGCGCGAGCTTTCGGTCAACTACCTGCTGGCGTTCGAGATCGAGGCGACGGATCGTGATGGCCGCGCGCACGCGATAGACGTCAGCGTTCGGGACCGCGGCTGGGGTTCGACGGTCCGTGCCCGCAAGACGTTTCGGATCGATGAGCGTGCGACCGCCGGGGCAGCGATCGCACACGTGGCCCCTCCGCCGGCTCAGCCGACTGAGGCAACTGCGGCGCGGGCCGAGCCTGCCCCCGGCGCGCCAGCTGCGGCCAAGCCGGCAGGCACGGCGGAAGCGCCCCCTGTCGCAGCCAGCTCGGCGGCTCGGCCAATTGACCCGGCGGTCGACCGGGTCGTGCGCCAGATGGCCGACTACGTGGCGGGCTACGGACCCCAGGCCTCAGCGATCGTCGGTGTCGAGGACTACACCCAGCAGGTCTGGGTCGAGGGGCGTTACGCTCGTCCGCGGAACCTCGTCGCGGAGTTCGCCATCGTCAAGGCCGGCGACGGGGTCGGGTGGGCCGGGTTCCGGGATGTGGTCGAGGTCGACGGAAAGGACGTGGCCGACCGTCGCGACCGGCTGCTCGAACTGCTCACCGGTCCGGCAGGAGGCGAGTCGGAGCTTCGGCGCCTGTCGGATGAGAGCGCGCGCTACAACGTCGGACCGGTCATCAGGAACTTCAACGTTCCGACCACCGCTCTCTTCTTCTTCCACCCGGATCTGGTCGATCGCTTCTCGTTCCAGCGCAAAGGCACGAAGACCATCGCCGGCGTACTCACCTGGGAACTCGACTTCCAGGAGACCCAGCGGCCGACGCTCGTGATGACTCGCGACGGTCGCGACGTCCCGTGCGAGGGGACGGTCTGGGTTGAGCCGGACAACGGGACGGTCGTCCGCACGAAACTGAAGCTCCGCAATTTCGCCGATCAGGCGTTCATGAGCGGAACCGACCAGGGGCCGACCGCCCACGTGCGTGTGGGTGAGTTCAGTACGGTTCCGACCCAGTCGCAGACGACGACGTCGCAACCCCCTCCGCAGCAGGGCCCGCCTGCGCCGCCGACGACCACCCCGCCAACCGGCCAGCCGCCGCCTTCGACGGGCGGCACGTCAACATCATCAAGTGGCACGGTGACCAGGACCACGACCGGGGTCGATCCCGGGCGTCCGGTGCGGCGCCCCAGTCCCGACCCGGACTGGCTGGAGGGTACCGGGATTGTCGAACTCGAGAGTCTCGTCGACATCGACGTGACCTACCGTCGAGACAAGACGTCGGGGCTCTGGCTGCCGGACAGGATGAGCGAGATCTACGAGGGCCCCATCCCGCGTGGCACGAAGCCACCCGTCCTTGGGCGAACGGTCGGCACCGCTCGCTACTCGGATTTCAAGCGCTTCGAGACCTCGGTCCGGATCGTGATCCCCAAGTAGCCCGCGATTCGACCGACAGTCGGGCGCCGCGCCTAGCTGGCGCCGCACCGGGTCAAACGGCTGTCACTGGGCTCGTGGCGGGCCTCCGGAGCCGACGGCGAGCGACCGCCCTGCTCCACGTCTCGCAGCCACGAGCGCCGCCACGAACAGACCGCCGATGACGGCGAAGGCCAGGAGGCCGCCGATCTCGACCCAGTCGGTGATGGACTCGGGCGAGGCCAGGCGCCATATCGCGGCCTGAAGGTCGAATCCCGGTGCGACGCCCGCCTCGGGGGCACTGCGCATCGCCTTGAGCGCGGCCAGGATGGCATCGAGGACGAATCCGGTGACGCCGATGAAAAGGCCGCCCGCGATCCCGCGCGCGGCAATCTGCCACGACGTCAGCGGAGGTTTCGGCTCCATCTCCTGTACCGAGAACTCGGGCTCGCGCACGCCCAGCGGGACGAAGCGCGCCAGCATGATCAGACCGGGAATCCCCATGACGAGCGTCGCGAGGAAGAACCACGACCACCCGACGGCGTCCACCGAGAACCCCGCGATGGGACCGGCCAGCAGACGCGGCAGGGCGAACAGGCTCGAGAAGAGCGCGTACTGGGTCGCCGAGAACCGCTTCTGCGTCATGCGCAGCAGCAGGACCGAGAATGCGCCCGTGCCGAGGCCGGACGTGAACAATTCGAAGCTCGTCGCGCCGTACATGAGCGGCAGCACCGGCCCGCCGGCGAGCGAGACGAAGTAGTACCCGAGGTTCGAGAAGATCTGCAGGAAGCCGAACACCCACAGCGAATGGCCGAGGCCGACCAGCGTCGTGACCCACCCGCCGACGAACGCGCCGCCGATGGTGGCGAACAGCCCGACGGTCGCGAGCGCGAGCCCGCGATGATCCGCGCTGTAGCCCATGTCGATCAGGAACGGCCGCGTCAGCGCCTGCGTGAGCTGGTCCGAGAGCTTGTAGAGCAGGACGAACGACAGGATCTCGATCGCGCGGTGGCGGGCGAGGAAGCCCAGGAACGGGTGCCACACGGCATCCCGGAGGCTCACGGGCGGGATGACCTTCTCCTCGGGCTCGGGCGCCCGCCACGTGATCAGCAGCATCGGCAGGTAGAGCAGGCCGAGGATGAGATTCACGGCCGGCCAGCCCAGATACGATGCCGCCGTGATGGCCGCGCCGCCCGACACGACCATGGCCGCGCGGTACACCGCGATGCGCGCGCCGACCGCCGCGCCCTGTTCCTCCTTGCGCAGCACCTCGACGGCGTACGCGTCGATGGCGATGTCCTGCGACGCCGACGCGAGCGCCACGGCGAGCGCAATGGCGCCGACGACCCAGATGGCGTCGGGATGATCGCCGACGCCCGCCATCAGGATGCCCAGCACGGCGAGCGCGATCTGCGTGACGGCCATCCACCCGCGGCGCCGCCCCCAGAACGGCGGCACGTAGCGGTCCATCAGCGGCGACCAGATGACTTTGAACGCCCACGGCGCCTGCGCCAGCGTGAACAGACCGACGACGCGGATGTCGACGCCGATGTCGCGCATCCAGTCGGGGACGGCGTACCACACGAGGCCGAGCGGCATGCCCGACGAGAACGACAGGAGCGCGACCGACGCGGTGCGCCACGACTTCAGCGCCGTGGCCAGACTCGCCATCGCGCCGGGCGGCTCTTGCTCCGCGCTCATGCGACCAAAGGACGAATCCTGCGGGGTACGTCGGCGCGTCGACCGCCAGAGGATCTGCCAGTTCATGCGACCGACCAGAACGTGATCGTGGGAGGACCGGCCACGAAACCGGAAGCCCGCGCGATGAACGCCTGAATGTGGGGTGTCTGCATGTGCGGCCCGGTGTAGGCGTCCCTGTCCGTCCACCGCTCGTAGAGCAGGAAGCGGGTGTCGTCGTCCGGATCCTGGTGAAGCGTGATCCCCAGACACGCGGGCTCGGTCGCGATGACGTCCGCAATCAGCGCGGACAGTTCGCGTCTCGCGATCTCGCCTTTGCCTGGCTGCGCCTGATACGTGATGACCACGACAACGCCGCCTTCCGGCATGCTCGGCTCCCCTCCCTGGTACGGACCGGCGCGATTATCCTGCGCGACACCAAACCTCGGCAAGATCGGTCGGGCTGCGCCTCGGCCCGCCAAGGCCGGGCCCGACTCTGGTTCCGTCGAGACGGCCGGCGTCGGAGCACGTCGCGCGAGCGGCGAATGCCGACGCTACTGCCCCAGGTGAATCAGCACCTTGTCCGCCGCGGCGCCCGCGCGCGTGACCGACACGTCGGACGCCGGGAGCCCCAGCAGATCGGCGACCTGCTGCTGCGCCGCCTCGGCCGCGGCATCAGGCAGCCGGGATGGCAGGTCGATCGACACCGTCAGGTTCGGGAACTCGGCCAGCGTCGCGCGCAATCGGTCGATGTCGGCGTCGGCGCCTACCGCCACCCGGCCCGTGCGGGACAATCCGATCTCCTGCACGGACGGAATCCATCGCAGGCGAATCCTGTCGGCCGGCACACGCGTCCGCTCGGCGAACAGGCCCGCTAGCATCGTCCGCGCATCGTCGCCGAGCGGCTGCTCGGCCAGGTACACGACGACGAGGTCCGGATCGGTCCTGCTGTCCAGAGAGCCGCGCAGGGTGAGAATCCTGAGCGTGGGAGGCAGCGGCAGGTCGGCCACGACGCGAGCGATCAGGGCGCCGGCCTCCCGCAGGGTCTCGGCCACCGCTCGGGGCGCCGCCGGCGCCGCCGGGCTTCGCGCCAGCAGCATGTTGCGGATCGTCTCCGCCTGCCCCACCTCGCTCAGCGTCTGCACGAGGTCGAGGCGCACCGGCCGCCCCAGCTGATCGGCCACGCGTTCCTCGAACCGCCGGATGTCCTCCGCGGCGAAGAGCTGGTTGGTCGCCACCTGCAGGCGCACCTGAGCGCCATCCTCGCGCACCGCGAACGACGAACTCAGGACCGCCGACCGGCCGGCCACCTCGAACACGGCCTGCGCCCGCGCAATGGCCTGGCGCGTGCGGAACTCGAGCGTCAGATGGTTCAGCGCGGATTGCAGCGGGATCAGGATCGTCAGGAGGAAGATCCCGACGACGATGAGGCGGGCGCGGACGGACCCGGTGCGCCCGATCATCGTCTGCAGCTTGAGCCGCCCGAAGATGGCCTGCACCATCGGCCGCGCCAGTTCCTGCTCTTTCCATCGGCGGATCGACTCCGCCTGCGCCGCGCGGGGAATGCCCACGAGCACGACGATGAGGCTGGCGCCGAGGACGGCCGCGAAGATGTTCGCCGTGAACTGGAGGCCGCCGCCGCGCAGCGCCGGCGAGCCCAGGCCTTCGGCGAGGCCGAAGCCCATGACGCAGAGCGACGGCAACAGCGTGATGGCGATCACGGCGCCGGGCAGGTAGTGAAAGACCCGGCTCCGGAACGACGCGAGCGCCGCGCCCGACATGCCGCCGAGCAGCGCCACGAGGAAGTCGAGAATCGTCGGCCGGGTGCGGGCGACGATCTCCACCGTCGTCGCCGCGAACGGCAGCATCTGGAGCAGGCCGGCCGACACGAGCACCGCGACGGCACCGAACACGAACAGCTTCGCCGCGAGCTTCACGAGCAGGTAGATGTCGCCGGACGCGAGCGCCAGTCCCGTCGCGATGACCGGGCGGGCGAGCGGCACGATCAGCGCGGCCCCGACGATGATGATGGTCTGGTCGAGGATCAGACCGAGCGCGCAGATGGCCGCGCCGAGCACGGCCTGCACCCAGAACAGCGTCTCCGAGAGGTACGACGCCCTGATCATCTCGATGAACTCGGTCTCGCGGTCCTCGAGCCGGAGGCCGAAGAACCGTGCCATCCAGTCGGTGAAGCTCGCGGGCATCGGTTCGTCGGCGAAGTCGGCAGCAGGCGAGAAGAGCGGCGCCTGACGACGGTCCAGGCCGCTCTCGGCCCCGGTAACCTCCGCCCCCCCCACAGGCGCGGCTGGCATCCCGGCCGCAGCCAGCGTCGCCGGCGCGGTCATCGCCGCGGCTTCCATCGCCGGGCTCTCCGCTGATTCGGCGGCAGTTTTTCTCAGCGCCCGCTCGGCAAAGACGATACCGCCGGTCATGTACACGTTCGACAGGATGATGAGCAGGAACGCGTACAGGGGAAGCAGTTCGGTCCCCGGCACGCCGGCCTGCATCGGCAGGAACGCCACGACGGCCGTCGCCAGGCCGCGGGGCTGCAGGGCCATGATGGTCCGCAGTTCCGCCGGTGAGCACTGGCTGCCGCGGCTGAACACCAGCAGGCCGGCGCGGCGGCTGACGAGCAACAGCACGAACATCACGCCCGCCCACGCCGCCAGCGTCCACGAGAGCGTCGTGAAATCGAGCAGGAGCCCGAGGTAGACGAAGAAGAAGGTGCGGACCAGGAACGACAGTTCGGCGGTGATGTTCACCATGAACTGGTTCAGGATGAACTGCTCTTCCCGGATATCGACGCCGAACAACTCGCGGAACCGCGGGCCGATGCGGGCGGCCACCGTCTGCATGTTCGCCAGCATCAGGCCGAAGAGCAGCGCCGCAATCGCCGGGCTGCCTCCGAGTTCCTCGACGGCGAAGTACAGCAGGCACAGCACGCCGAGGGTCAGCATGTACGACAGCGGCTCGCGGCCGATCCAGCCGATCAGCCGCGACCACAGGACGCCGGCGATCGTGGCGACCAGCAGCGCGACGAGGAACGACTTCGCGAAGCCCCAGGCCCAGCTCGCGGCGCCAGCGGCGCCCGTCGTGGAACTGTTGATGAGCAGCACGACGGACACGATGAGCAGCACCTCGCCGATGGCCGCCTCGAGCTTCACGATGGTCTTGATTTCGTCGCGGACGGAGAGGCCGGAGACGACCGGGAGGGCGATCGCCGGACTGATCGCGCCGAGGATGGCGCCGAGCATCAGGGCGTTCAGCCACGAGAATTCCGCCAGGTAGTAGGCCGCGGCGGCCACCGTGCCCATCGACAGGACGAAGACGACGATCGCCAGGATGGCGGCGCGCGGGGCGTGGCGCACGACGTGGCCGATCTCGAGCTCGAGGCCGCCTTCGAAGAGGATGACGAGCAGTGCCAGCGCGCCGAAGAACGGCGCGATCGCAATGAGCGCGTCGGAGCGGATCCAGCCCGTGACCGGACCCATCACGACACCGATCGCGATGAGCAGCAGAACGCTCGGAATCCGGGTCAACCTGAACAGCAGGTTGGCCAGGAACCCCACGAGGATGACGCCGCCAATCAGCGCGAACAGCACGGGCACGGACATATGCGGGCCTCAGTGGACGGATGCTGCTCCATTGAACCAGATGTCGGGGTTCGGCGCCACCAAGGGCCCGGGCCGTCCGGGGGCCGCGGCTACAGGCCGTGTATGATGGCGCACACCGCCCCCCCGTCGAGGTCATGCCGCCATGCCGCGATACCTGCTGCTGCCGCTGTGTCTGATTCTGGTCGTACCGACCGCGGCGTTTCGTCCGGACTCCGCGCCCCGCACGGCATCGCAGACCTCTCCACCGGCGGCACCGCTGTCGGTGATGTCGTTCAACATCCGGTACGGCACGGCCAAGGACGGCAACAACCACTGGACGCTGCGCCGCGAGCACCTCTTCGCCCTTCTGCGGGAGCAGCAGGCGGACGTGATTGGACTCCAGGAAGCGCTCCACTCGCAGATCGGCGAGATCCTCGAGGCCGTGCCCGGGTACGCGTACGTCGGCGTCGGGCGCGCGGACGGTCGCCAGGCGGGTGAATACGCCGCCATCTTCTACCGGTCGGCGCGGCTGCAGGCGCGCCGATCGGACACCTTCTGGTTCTCAGACACGCCGCGGGCAGTCAAGTCGACGTCGTGGGGCAACAGCGTGGAGCGAATCTGCACCTGGGCGTACTTCGAAGACCGCGAGGGACCGGCCTTCTACCTGTACAACGTGCATCTGGATCACGAGTCCCAGCCATCGCGGGAGCGGAGCGTCGCACTCCTGCTGGCCACGATTGCCGACCGTGCACCGACGGCACCGGCCATCGTCACGGGCGACTTCAACGCGTCGGAAGGCAATCCGGCCGTGCAGGCCATGCGGCCCGCGTTCATTGATGCGTTCCGCGTCGTCCATCCCAACGCAGCCGAGGTCGGCACGTTCACGAACTTCGTCTTCGGGAGGACGACCGGCGAGAAGATCGACTACGTGTTCGTGGAGCCCGGCACCGAAGTGCTGGATGCGGCAATCCTGCGGAACGCCCGGGACGGGCGGTATCCTTCGGATCACTTCCCCGTGGCGGCGCGGATCAGGCTCGGGAGGTGAATCTCGTCGGGATCCGGGATCCGGGACCCGGGCTCCGGGGACCACTTCTGGCGTCCCCAGGCCCCACGCGCCAATCCCCGACTCGAGGACGACGTGGGGGCGGAGGTGCCCGGAAGAAGCCCGCGAGTCTGTTGGTCTTTCCCTTGCGCGCGGGCCCGGCGGCGGCCAGTGTACGCTCATGCGCGCTCTCCGCGGACCTGTCCGATCCGACTGCCCGCCCATGCTTCCTCTGGGATGAGGACATCTCGGTGGCCGAACTGCGCGCGGCGCTGACGGCCGGGCGCAACGAACACGAGCGCCTGCGTCTGATGGGTAAGCTCTTGCGCGAAGCCCGGGATTCCGACGTCTGGCACTTCGTCACACCTTCCGACGTGGCGGCGGCGCGGCCCGTTCTCGGACGCCGGCTTGGTCGCCGACGGCGGTTCTGGCAATTCCTGATCGAGGGGTGGCAGCGCGATGGCCTTCTCCGGCGATAGGTTGACTGCACTCCAGAGGTCGCTGCTCGATGCGTACTTCGCCATCGATCGCCGGTTCTTTCTGACGGGTGGCGCTGCGCTGGCCGGCTTCTACCTGCACCACCGTGAGACGCTCGATCTCGACCTGTTCACGTTGGAGGCTGAGGCCTTTGAAGGCGGCCGTCGCGCGCTCGAGGCCGCTGCCGCCAGCATTGGCGCCACGGTCATCGTCCGACAGCATGCGCCGGGCTTTGAGCGCCACCTCGTGACCAAGGGAGACGATTCCGTCGTGGTCGATCTCGTGCTCGAGCGGGTTCAGCAGATGGCCGGCCCCAAGAGGATGTTTGGTCGCATCACGCGGGCGGCCTTTCCCGACCCGGCCTAGTGCCGTCCAGGTCCGAGCTGGGTCAGGCTCGCCACGCACGTCGGCGCGGCTGCTGTTCGCGCCGAACCATTCGAGGAGATCGAACTCGATCTGACCGCGCTCTGGGCTGACTGACGGGACGACCCCTTCGTCCCGTGCCGCCCCGCCGACGGATCGCGATTGTCGTGGGCTCCAGGGCGACGCCGTGGGGGTCTGAGGCACCGTGGGTGTTGCGCCATCCCCGACTCGAGGACGACAGAAGATCCGCGGCGCTGACGGACGCGAGCGCGCCGCCAGCCCCGGAGGCGCGTCAGTTGACGTAGTGCAGGTTCCGAGCGAGCAGCGGATCCTGGTGCGCGCCGGCTCGGGCTCTGCGCGCGTGCTCCGCGTACGCGCGGCGGTCGTTGTCGGCCGTGATGAGCGCGGCCGCGAACTGGAAGCTGGCGTCACCGGGCCGCACAGCCAGCGCCCTGGCGAGAAAGGCCCGTCCGTCGATGGAGCCAGCCGCAGCCCTGGCGACCGGGGCACGGGTGCGGAAACTCCCGGACCCACTCAGCATGCCCAATTGACGGAAGGTCTCGATGAGCAGAGCCGCGTCGAGAAGCGCGAGCGGATCCGGCATCGTCGAACGCTCAGCCGCGCGAGCCCGCTCGCCGAAGCGGGCCACGAGTGCCGTCGCGGCGTCACGGTCGAGGCTCGCGTAGATCGCCGCCCGGCGGATCGTCTCCATTCGCACGATGACCGGCGTCGACGGTACAAGCAGCGCGTCGGTGTCGCGAACGAGGTTCTTCACGTCGTAGTCGGCGCGGCCGTGGTACCAGGACGACGAGCCGTCCCACGGCAGGGAAGGGGCCTGGCCGATGTCGAACGGGTGGCACAGGAGCGGCGGCCCCGCGAGCGCGGGACCCGAGACGAACAGGACGAGGAGGATCGCGGACGCGATCCGGGCACGAACGGCGTGTGGGGACATCACGGCCTCCTTGGGGCGCGTGTGCGCGCCCGGTTGTGTTGCTGGTGACGTGATGAAAGACGCGGTCGGTGGCCGGAGTGTTAACCTCCGGGCCGCGGGCTCGGTGACGGCACGCGCAGCATGCCCGCTCTAAGGACGTTCAGGTCGCCGAGGCCGATGGCCTCCCACCAGGCGGCGAGCGCCGCCTGGTCCGCGGCCAGCGTCGCTTTGCGCGTCACCCCTGCCGGTGGCCGCACGAGCTCGGCCAGTCGGCCGTACACCTGCTCCGCGGCTTCCCGATCGAGGCGTGTGAGCAGGTGCCAGAGCGCGATCGCCTCCTCCCGGCGCGACTCCGCCAGCACGATCGAAAGCGCGCGCGCCTGCTCCACCGCCTCGCCTCCGTCGACCGCCGCCAGCGCCTGCACGAACGCCGGCGACGCGTCGTCGAAGTGCGGGGTTCCGGGCCCGCCGCCCGCCCGAAGCGCGCACGTCGCACCCGCAGGCACAAGCGACTCGCGTCGGTCGCGCGCGAGGCCGACCCATCCGAGGGTCACCCGCAGCAAACCGGCGCCGTCCGATCCGACGTCGAGGGTGTACCGGCAGCCAAGGTCCACGGCCCGCGACGACGGCGTGTTGACGGCGAAGACGCCCGGCGGGGCGCTGATGTCGGCGTCGAGCGAGCCCAGATCGAGCGCGAACCAGTGCCGGTCCGGCCCGACGCGCGTCACGGTCAACCGCGCGCGCGGCCCGAGCGCGAGCGTGCCGACTCCACCGGCGCTAAGGCGCACTCGCCCGTCACGACCGGTGTCGATGCGGTCGCCAGCCGCCAGGCGCTGTGCTGCAACGGCGGGACGCCCGGACACGCTGACTGTGCCGTCGAGAGAGTCGACCGTCCACGCTGGCTGAGCCGGGCCGGAACGGAACCACAGGGATCCCACGGCCAGTACGACGGACGCCGCCAGCGCCACCGGCAGAAGCGTCCGCCGCCACATTGGCCGCCGACGAGCCGGGATGAGCACGGCCGGATCGAACGGCCGACCGTCGTGGCGGAGCGGCGCGAGCGTCTGCTCGAGCGTCACGATGTCAGGCTCGGGCTCTCCCGACCGATCCCACAGATACTTGTCGCTCATGAGGTACCTCGATGGTCACCCAGCAACTCGCGCAGACGGGACATCCCCCGGTGGAGGTTGACGCGAACGGATCCCGGCGTGAGTCCGGTTCGCTCGGCGATTTCGGGTCCGGTCATGCCCTCGACCAGGCGGAGGATCAGCGTGTCGCGATAGGCTTCCGGCAGCTTTCGAATCGCCGCCAGGACCGCCAACGCCTCGTCGAGCCGACGACCGTCACTGCCGACAGGGTCCCGGTCGCCGATCGCCGCGGTCGGGCGAGCAGATCGGTGATAGTCGGTCGCGTGGCGACGCGCGATCGCGGCCAGCCACCCGCCGAACGCCTCGGGATCCCGCAGGTCGCCGAGGCGCCGGAACGCCGCGAGGAAGACGTCCTGCACGAGATCGTCCACGTCGGCGACCGGCACTCGAGCCAGCAGCAGGCCGTGCACCATGCGCGCGAAGCGGGCGTGGAGGGCCCCGAACGCGGACTGGTCGCCCTGCTGCGCGCGGCGCACGTCGCCCGCCAGCGAGCCGGCAGAGTCTTCGGCTGTTCCGGTGCCCACGTCCTGAGCCTCACCCATCCGGGCGTGCCGGTCAACCAGCGCAGACGTCTCCACCTCCCGGAAGACGGCCCGGCCGGGTCAGGTGTTAACACGCTTGGTCCGCAGGCCGCGGCGCGACACATCTGTGATCCTCGGGCCGGACGCAGCGCCGGAAGCCCTAGCGTGTCCCTCGCCGTGCGTTCCTGCGGTGCCGGACCCGGGGACCCCGTAGCCCGGGTCAAGGGCCCTGTCCTGTGGTACCCTGTCAGCCTTTGGAGGCCCGCTGACGGTCCCGACAGGGATCCTCCGGAAACCGGAGGCGCGGGCCCGTATCCTCAGCGAAGGTAACCGCCCCATGGAACTGACCCGTCTCGACCCTGGCGATCTGGATCTCGTCATCAAGACCCTGAAGGAGTTCTGCGCGCGCGAGGCGCCCCTCGAGAAGCGCATCAAGTGGGACGCTGAGGACACCTGTCCCGTGGATGTCGTCCGCGCGATGCTGGGGCCCGACGTCGGCCTGCACCTGGTGTTCCTGCCGGCGGACTACGACGGCATGGGCGGCGGCGCGTGGGACGTCTATCGCCTGTCGTGCGAGTTCGCGAAGATCGACCTCGGCCTGGCCACCGCCATGCTGGCCGTCGCGCTGGGCAGCGATCCGATCCGCGTCGGCTGCACTCCAGAGCAGAAGGCGAATTGGATGACCCGCATCGCCAACGAGGGCCTGGTCGTCGCCTACGGCGTGACGGAACCCGGCGCCGGATCGAACGTCCAGAGCCTCGCGACTACCGCCGAGCGCATCACGAACGAGGCCGGCGAGGTCACGCACTACAAGCTGAACGGCGTCAAGCAGTTCATCTCGAACGGCTCGATCGCCGACCTGTACAGCATCCTCGCGAAGGCGCCCGATGGCCCGACGTTCTTCGTCGTCGAGCGCAACACGCCTGGCCTGACGGCTGGCCGCCACGAGATCAAGCACGGCATCCGGCTGTCGGATACGGCGCAGGTTCTCCTCCAGGACGTCGTCATCCCCGCCGATCACATCGTCGGCACGAAGGAAGGCGAAGGCCTGAAGCAGGCGAACGAAGTGTTCGGCTACACGCGGCTGATGGTGGCGGCCTTCGGCCTAGGCTCGGGCCAATCCGCGCTCGAGAAGGCCATCGCGTTCTCGAAGGAGCGCAAGCAGTTCGGCACGCTGCTGCGCGAGAAGCAGGGCTACACGCACAAGCTGCTGGTGCCTCACAGTGTCCGCCTCGCGGCCGCGCAGGCCTACATCGAGTACGTCGCAGACCTGCTCGATTCGGGTACCGCCGACCGCCAGGTCGAGGGATCGGTAGCGAAGCTGTTCGCGACGGAGGTCGCGAATCTGGCGGCCGATGCGGCGGTGCAGGCACTTGGCGGGTACGGCTACTGCGTGGACTACCAGGTCGAGAAGATCCGCCGCGACGCGCGCATCCTGACGATCTACGAGGGCACGTCCGAGATTCAGCAGAACATCATCGGCGTGTTCCGCATGCGCGAGAACGTGCGCAGCAAGGGCCGCTTCTACACGGCGATGGCGGAAGAGGTCGAGCCGCTCGGCGACGCCGGCGGTCCGGCCGTCGCGCGCACCGCCCGGTTCCTGGCCGAGGCCGCCGAGAAGGCGTTCCGCGCCAAGCTGACCCACCAGCAGCACGTGATGTTCGAGTTCGCGACGGCGATGGCCGACGTCGAAACCGCTGTGGAGCTGGCCAAGGCCGCCGCGCGCAAGAAGGATCCGCTGCTGCTGGCTCAGGCCCGCCTGTGGGCGGGCGAGGTGGCGATGAGCGTGCCTGTTCGACTGCTGACCGCCCTCGTCGGGTCTGGCGCGATTGCCGCCGACGATCTCGCGAAGCTCAAGGCCCTGGGCGATCTTGCCGGCGCGCTCGAACTTCAGGCCGGACGGCTCGCCGATCTGGACTTCGTGGCGAAGACGATTACGGCGTAGGACAGGGGGCACGGGGCAGTCGGCCCGGTTTCACCCTCGGGCGCGAGTGGCGCCGGACGGTCGCCCGCCGCGCGCGAAGGACGTGCTGCTACTGCCGGACCGTGCTGCCGATTCTGGCGGCCTCGGCGGCCTCGCGGCTCATCGCGTGCTGGAAATTGCTGGGCATGACGCCCCGGCGGATGGCGGCCGCGTCCGTGAGGCGTCGCTCCTTGTCCGCCAGCATGAACGTCGCCGTTCGCTCCAGGAATGTCGCCACCGCGTCGTGTTCGCCGTCCTTCAGTAGCCAGTTCACGAGACGTCCTTCCAGCGCGGCAGGCCAGTAGGTGTACGCGAGTGTCTCCGTCGGGGGCACCTCCGTGGCATCGAGGAGGAGTCGAGCCGCTCCCCGGCGGTCACCTTCGCGCTGTGCGTGGAGGGCGCGGGTGATTCGGGCTCGGTAGAGGATGGTGCCGTAATCAGTGTGGTCCGCAGAACGCTGCAGGCATTCCAGCAACTGCTCGCTGTACGCCTTCGATCGCCCGTAGAGGCGAGCGACGTCTTCGGGATCCTGCTTCGTCCACGCCTTGTATTCCGCGCGCATGTAGTCCTGTTCGGCGAGTCGAGGCAGCACGCTGAGGCGATCCGCCTCACTGAGGGTGGACACCTTCTCGTGCAGCGTTTCGGTGGGCGTCCGGGTCCACGCTTCCGTCCGACTGCGCTCGCGCATCCGGATGGTCGTCAGCAGCGCCCGCGCGCGAACATCGTCCGGGGTGAGCTCGAGGGCGCGCTCGGCGCACCGTCTTGCCTCACTGAGATCGCCGGTCACACCGACGGTGTTCATCAGCCAGGACGCTGCGGTCAACACCGTGGTGGCGTCACGGGATTCAGCCAGTCTCCGCCGAGCTTCCGGACCAAACGGGGATTCCACGATCGTGCCGTCCGCACCTCGGTCGGCAATCGCGCGCGCGTACACCCACCCCAGGCGGGCGGACCAGTTCAGGCTGGTGACGAGCGGCGAATCAGGTGCTGGCGGTCCGCCCGGGTCGAGCGCCTGGCCGCGGAGCAGCAGATCGGCCGCGAGTGCCTTGTCCGTCGCCTGGAAGTAGTACGCGGCGTTCGATAGCACAGCCGGACTGGCGTCGGGCCGGTTCACGTGCGCGAGCCAGAGCCGCCGAGCCTCGGCCTCGCCCGTCGGGTCGGAACCCGCCCACATCTGGCGCTCCGCGACAAGCGGGCTCTCCGGATGGTGCTCGATCAACCACAGGACGTGGGTCCTGAAGCGAACGTGCGTCTCAGCCCACGGCCGGGAGCCGAACCGGTAGTACGTCAGCAGCGTTTTGCGCGCGTCGAGATCCCCCGGGTCTGCCGCGACCCTGGCTTCGAGTGCGGTCACCTCGCCGTCAGACAGTTTCGTGGCAGCCTCGTATCTGGCGCTGGCTTCCGCCTGTGCCGCGAGACGGGCCGCGACATCAGGATCGGGCCTGAGCTCGCTTGCCCGATGCTGGCAGGACACGCCGACGAGTGCGGACGTCAGGCAGACGGCAGCGACGATGGCACGAACCCTGCGCGGTGCCCGCCGAAACCGGCCCTCCAGAAGACGCTCGATCCTGGCCTCGATATCGGTACTGTGTGCGCCAACACCAAGGTGCTGCAGGCGTCCACCCTGCGCACCCACGCTGGCTGCCATCTGTATCAGCACCTCGGCGTATTCGCGACCCTCCACGCCAGAATCGATGGCGGCAGCGTCGCACGCCTGCTCGGCGGTCGTCGCCAGTCTCCGCTCGATCCACCACGCGACCGGATGAAACCAGAAAACGATGCGGTTCAGTCGGGCAACAAGCGCCACGAGTGGATCGCGTCGAGCGACGTGCGCCGCTTCGTGCACGAGCACCGCTCTCAACTTGGCTGCCGGCCATTCCCGCCACCCGGACGGCAGGACAACCGACGAGGACACCACGCCCAGCGTGACCGGAACCGTCACGAGCGGCGATTCGCGCAGCGGAACGCCGCAAGCCCATTCGGCCGATGGCGCGAGCGGCGCGCTCAGCTTCAGCAAACGCCGGCTACCGCGCCAGCCCGCCCACAGCCGGGCTCCGAGCAGCAAAACCCCCAACCCGTAGATCAGCATCGCGGCCGTCCGCCAGTCGGGCCAGTCCCTCGCTCGTCCAGCCACGGGCTCGGGCGGAGGTGGCGCAGGCACCGGCAGCAGAGCATCACTCAGGTTGAGTTGCTGCAAGGCCAGCTGGTTCGGTATCGCTTCCGAGGTGGGTCCATCGGCCAGCCACGCGAACGCCGGCGGTGGGTCCGGCATCGCCATCGGGATGGGCAGCACCACCCGTGGCAGGACGGGAGCGGCAAGCATGCCCACGAGCACGACCCGCCAGGCGGCATTGCTGAGCACAGCATCTTTCACCCGGGCGACGAGGAGGACCAGGCCGACCGCGATCGCCAGCAGGGTCGGCCTGACCAGCACGTCACCGAGCACCGACATCACGGCTCCATCCCACGTGCTCCCCATAGCCGCTCCTTCACGCCTTCTTCACTCTACGCGCCAACTTCTCGAGGATGGCCGGCTCGATGACCTTCTCGTCGACCATGCCGAGCAGGAACTGCTCGGTAGAACCAGCCCAGAATCGCTCGATGACCTGCTGGACCGTTCGAGCGGCCAGGCGGCGCCGGCGAACGGCCGCCGCATAGACGAACACGCGACCCTCCACGCGATGCGTCAGCAGCCCTCTCGCCTCGAGGCGGCGGAGCAATGTGCGCACGGTCGAATCCTTCAGGTCGCGGCTCGGCTGGAGGGCCTCACGAACCTGGTCGGCCGTCACCGAGCCTTTCGACCAGACGATGTCGAGAATGGCTTGCTGGAGGTCTGTAAGTGGGCGTCTATTAGTGTTACTCACTGTCACGTTACTGAACGTAACAGTAATACGTCGACTTGTCAACAAGTCGCGGGGCCCTACGTCCTCAGCCCGGGCTGCAGGACGTTCAGCTTGAGGCCACGGGCGGCCCCAGCGAGGCGATCGTCGTAGGTGATGAACGCCTCGGGATAGTCGCCTATCGACAGCGCCGTCGCAAGGTGAATCGCATCGAGCGATCGCAGATCGCGCGGGCCAATGTGCCCGGCAAGCTTCCGCACGTCATCGTCCAGGCGAATCAGCGTCACGCAAGCCAGCTCATCCTCCAGCCTCTCGAGCAGCCCGGGAGGATCGCCCGCCCGGCGCACGCCTCTCCGACACTCGACATCCAGAATCACACTCGAGACCCTGTCCGGCCACCGCGCAAGCTCGCGCAGGAGTTCTGGCCGTTCGGGCTCGGGCAGCACGAGTTTCAGGAGCGCTGACGCATCCACGTAGACCGGAAGGAAGCTCACACCCGATCCTCGCGGGAGGCCTCGAACGCCGCCCAGATACGCCGCCGTGTCGCGGCACTCATCGGGAGCGGCGGAGGCGGGTCGAGCGACCGGAGATCCCGTGTCGCAGGAATCGCCCGCCCCTCGGCAACCAGCCGCTCGACCAGCGTGGCAGCCGGCGGTACCGGAATCAGCATCGCCACCACGTTGCCGCGATCGGTCACTTCGAATCGCTCGCCGGCGACGACGCGGTCGAGGTAGACGCTCAGGTTCTGCCGCAGCTCACGCACACCCACGCGCGGGCGGGCACCGGGTCGCGCCGCGCTCGAAGGCCGTGACTCGGCCGCTGCCGCCCGTCGCTCCTTTCGACTGGTCGCTCCACCCATGTAGCACATGGTAGCACAATGGGAACAGTGGATCGGGATTTCGGGATTCGGGATTCGATCTGGAGGCCGGCCCTTCCGCCTTCGCGGAACGCTTCGGCGGACCGCGGCAGCCTTGGCGGAGGCTGGTCAGGGCCGGCATGCCCGCCGGGTCTGCCTTCGACTACGCTCAGGCCAGGAAAGACCCGGCCTCCAGCGGACCGCGCCGAGCGTCTGCGCGGAGGATCACAGACGAGGGACGCCCTATGTCCGCAGCCAGGGCTGCAGGACGTCCAGCTTCAGTCCGCGCGCAGCGCGGGCGAGGCGGTCGTCGTACGCACCCGGTCCTTCCGCCCGTGCGGTGACGGGTTGTCATCGGACCTTCAGGCCGGACATACTGGCTGAACGATGACCATTCTGATGCGACGTTCCCTGATGATGACCGCCATCGTCGGGCTGGCGGGCTCCCTCGCCCTCCAGGCCGACGGCTCCGCCGAGCAGGATCGCCAGGAGGCGGGCTACGAGGCAATCGCCACACGCCTCCTGCACAAGGGGCTTCGAGAGTTGGGTGCCTATACGTCGCTCGAGAAGATCCTCTCGGTCGGGCCGCGGCAGACCGGCTCTCCCCAGGCGGATCAGGCCGTCGCGCTGATGGTCGAGCACATGAAAGCCCTGGGGTTCGACAACGTGCGCACCGAGCCGACGGTCGTCGGGCACTGGGTCCGCGGGAGCGTCGAAGAGGGCGCCATCGTCTCAAAGATGAAAGGCCGCATTCCGGTGAAGGTCCGGGCCATCGGCAACAGCATCGCGACGCCGGCCGACGGCCTCACGGCGGGTCTCGTCGAGGTTCGATCCTTCGAGGAACTGGAGAAGCTCGGTGACGGGGCCCGCGGGCGGATCGTGTTCTTCAACGGCGCGATGGACCCGACGACGGTCGATACGTTCCCGGCCTACGGCGGCGCGGCCAGACAGCGATCGGGAGGTGCCGTGGCGGCGGCTCGCGCCGGGGCCGTCGCGGCGGTGGTCCGCTCACTCACGCTGCAGATCAACGACGACCCGCACACCGGAACCATGAGCTACGACCCGGCCGTGCCGAAGGTGCCGGCCGTCACGATCTCGACCGCGGCCGCCGAGCACTTGAGCGCTCTGCTGCGCGAGGATCCGGACGCCCGGTTCTTCTTCCGCACGTCGTGCGAAACGCTGGACCCGGTGACGTCCCACAACGTGATGGGGGAGATTCTGGGCTCGGAGTATCCGGATGAAGTGATTGTCGTCGGCGGACACCTCGACAGCTGGGACCTCAGCGCAGGTGCGCACGACGACGGGGCCGGGTGCGCGCAGTCGATCGAAGCGCTGCGGCTCATCCGCGAGCTGGGTCTGAAGCCGAAGCGCACCATTCGAGCCGTACTCTACATGGACGAAGAAAACGGCGGGGCCGGTGGACGCGACTACGCGCGGTCGGAGACCCGGAAGGGCGAGCGCCACATCGCGGCCATGGAGTCCGACCGGGGCGGGTTCCTGCCGCTCGGCATGGGCGTCAGCGCCAAGGGCGTCACCTACGATCGCATCAAGGCCTGGGAACCGCTCTTTCAGCGGGTCGGCCTGCAGTGGATCCGGCCGGGAGGGGGCGGCGTAGACATCGCCCCGCTGGGAGAGTCGGGCACCATTCTGATGGGGCTCGTGCCGGATTCCCAGCGGTACTTCGATGTGCATCACTCGGGCATCGACACGATCGACACGGTGCACCCCCGCGAACTCGAACTGGGCGCGGTCGCGATGGCGTTGATGGCGTACCTGATCTCGGAAGAGGGCATCGCGCGGTGAGGGCACCCCGGCGCGTTCGGCGAACGCGCCCTACCTGCACGATCGGAACGGAACGTCCGGACTGACGAATCCCGGGTCCCGGATCTCGGTTCCACCTACTCGTACCGGATCGCGCCGATCGGATCGATGCGCGACGCCCGATACGCCGGGATGTAGCCCGCGCCGAGCGCGACGAGGCTGAGCGCCACCGTCGCTCCCACGAGCACGATCGGGTCGTAGCCCGAGATCTCGAACAGCAGCGACTCGGCTGCCTTCCCGAGGCCGACGGCAGCACCCAGGCCGATCACCGCACCGATGGCGGTCATCCAGAGCACGCGACGCAGCACGAGCTGCTGGACCTGCGCCGGGCCGGCCCCAAGCGCCATGCGCAGCCCAATCTCCCTCGTCCTGAGCGACACCGTGTAGGCCAGCACCCCGTAAAGCCCGATCGCCGCCAGCAGTGTGGCCAGCACAGCGAAGGCCGACGAAAGAATCGTGATGAGACGATCGAGGAAGACGTTCTCCCGCACCTGCTGCGAGAGCGTGCGCAGTTCCTCGACCGGCAGGTTCGGATCGAGGCCGGACACGACCTTCGGCACGGCCGCGAGGATCTGGTCGGGTGGGAGCGCGGTGCGGACGTAGAACGTCATGAAGCCGGTGCCGTCGTCCTGCCGGTACGGCCGGAAGAAGGTCGGCGGCACCGGGTCCTTGACCTCGGCGTATTTCATGTCGGGCACCACGCCGACGATTTCGATATCCAGCACGTCAGGCCCCTCGAGGCGGCCCATGCCCATCCGCTTACCCACGGCCGCTCGGCCCAGGTTGAACTTCTTCGTGAACTGTTCGTTGACGATGACGACCTTGGCCGCGCCGAGCGCGTCGGCGCGCGTGAACTCCCGCCCGGCGAGCAGCGGCACCCCGAGCGTCTTAAAGTAGTCGGGGCCGATCTCGTTGAACCGGGAGCCCGTGTCCGTGTCCGGGCCGGCCTCGAAGCCCTCCACCACGACGCTGTTGCCCCAGTTGCTTCCCCCGAGCAGCGGGACGAGGCCCGCACTGACACCGGTCACGCCGGGAATGGCCGCCAATTCGTCCTCGATTCGTTCGAAGAGCGCGAGCGACCGCTCGGGCGTATAGCCGTTCAGTTCAGGCGACACGCCGAACATCACGATGTTGTCGGCCTGGAGGCCCAGATCGACGCGGCTCACGTTGACTAGGCTCTTGATGAAGAGACCGGACGCCGCCAGAAGCGTCATCGACAGGGCAATCTGGGCCGTCGCCAGAACGGTGCGGAACCGCCCGGCCGAACGCGTGCTGGTCGACTGGCCGGACTGGCCCTTCAGCGTCGCGCTCAGGTCAGGCCGTGAGGTGTGGAGCGCGGGGAAGAGGCCGAAGAGCACGCCGGTCGCCAGGGTGACCAGGGCCGCGAAGAGCAGCGCCATGCCGTCGAGTTCGAGCGGAATCGTCGGTGCCGCCTCGCCCGGCATGAGCGAGTAGATCACCTGGAGCGTCACACGCGCGACCAGCAGCCCCAGCGCTCCACCGCACACCGCCAGCGCGATCGACTCGGTCAGCAGTTGCCCGACAATCTGCCACCGGTTCGATCCGATGGCCAGGCGCACGGCGATCTCGCCCTCCCGCGTGGCTGCACGGGCCAGGAGCAGGTTGGCGATGTTCGCGCAGGCGATGACCAGCACCACGCCCGTGACCGCCAGCAGCAGAAGCAGCGGGACGCGGGCCTCGCCGTGCACGCTGCTCTGGCCGATGCGGCCATCGGCCAGCACGACTTCCTTCGCGCGGAACCGCGCCATCGTCTGGTCGCTCATGCCCGTCTGCAGCGGCGCCTCGACGTCGTTGATGAGGGCGCGGTACTGGGTCTGCAGCGAGGCCTGCGCCTGCTGCATCGACACGTCCGGCTTCAGGCGGGCGAAGAGGTACACCCAGTAGTTGCGTCTGTTCTCGAACGCTTCTGCGTACCGCGACTGCAGGACGCCGCGCATCGTGATGGGCACGAAGACGTGCGGCTGCGACCCGAGGGTCGTGCCCTCGAACCCCCGCGGCGTGACGCCGACGATCGTCAGCGACTGGCCGTTGACGATCAGGGGCTGATTGAGGACGTCCGATCGAAGGCCGAAGCGGGACTGCCAGTAGTCGTAGCTCAGCACCACGACCGGTTGCCCGCCGGGCGTCCGTGCGTCTGCCGCGTCGATGAGCCGCCCCAGCGTCGGCTGCAGACCCAGCACGCCGAAGTAGCTGCCCGATACGAACATCCCTTCCCCGTTGAGCGTCTCGCCGCGGTACGCGAGGTTGGCTCCGAACACCCGGTGCGCGGCGATGCCCGTGAACACCTGCTGCACGCGCGACAGATCCTCGAACATCGGATAGCTGAACACGTGGTCGGTCCGCCCCGCCTGGTTCGAGGACTGCGACCCCGGCTTGGGCCCCGGCGCGGACAGGTTGACGAGGCGGTCGGGCTCCTGCACGGGCAGCGGCCGGAGCAGCATGCGGTCGAACAGCGAAAAGATCGCGACATTAGCGCCGATGCCCAGCGCCAACGACAGCACAGCGACGATGGTGATGAACGGCGTCTTGACGAGAGATCGGAACGCTAGCTTGAGGTTGGCCATGATATGCCTCGCTCCTCGATCGGTCGGCGCCCGAAGGCAGACGAAGACCCTCTCGGCGTTGGACGGAAACGGGGAGCGGGCGGTTCACGGACCGCAGGAAACACGTGTCAGGAGGCAGGAGACAGGAGACAGAATGGGGCGCGCCGGCCTGGACGGCCGGCCTCCTTGTCGGCCCTCACGGGCCGGGAATCATGTGGAGGACAAGGATCACAGATGAGCCACGCCGCGGCCTGCGGCCGGCGTCGACAGGGACGTGACCCTCACGGCTCTGGTGTCCGGCGGGCTGGGCGAGCCCGCCCTACCGTCCCCGGTGTGGCAGGGCGCGGTCGTCGGACGCGCCGAAACGCTCAGGCGGAACAAATCCTCAATCCCCAATCGCCAATCGCCTATCCCCGACTCGCGGATCACAGATGAGAACCGCGAAGGGGGCCCGCGCGTATAGGCCAGTGAGGAGACGTGCGCCCATGGCGACCCTGTGGCAGGACATCAAGTACGCGTTCCGAAGCATGGCGAAACGCCCGGGCTTTGCCCTGACGGCCGTGCTCGTGCTGTCGCTCGGCATCGGCGTCAACGCCGCGGTGTTCTCCGTCGTGAACGCCCTCCTGCTGAAGCCGCTGAACGGCGGCGCCGGCGGAAGCGCGCCCGTCGTCGGCCTCTACCAGAAGAGCACCGAGCGGGCGGATGAGTACCGCCAGTTTTCGTACCCGAACTTCGTCGACATCCGCGAATCCGCCCGCACATTCGCGGGCGTGGCCGCGTTCGACCTCGCCCTCGGCGGCATTACCGAAGGAGACGTCACGCGCCGCTCGTTCGTCTGCTTCGTCTCGAGCAACTACTTCGACGCGCTCAGGGTTGCACTCGCGCGGGGCCGGGCGTTCACGCCCGACGAGGAGCGGCCCGGACGCCCGAGCCTCGTGACCGTCGTGTCGCACGAGTACTGGCGCCGAACTGGCTCGAACCCCGACATCGTCGGCACGGACGTCCGCGTCAACGGACAGCTCTTCACGGTCGTGGGGATCGCCCCGCCAGGGTTCACCGGCACGAGCGCGGCAGTGACGCCCGAGTTCTGGATGCCCCTCAGCGCCGCGGACCTCCTGAAGAACGACTTCATGCGCGAGAGCCAGGGCAAGGCGGCAGGATCCCGAGACCGACACGACCTGTTCGTGGTCGGCCGCCTGCGGGACGGCGCGACGATGGAGGCTGCGGGCGCGGAGGCGGCAGCCATCGGCACCCGCCTCGCCGAGGCCTACCCTGCGGAGAACGGCAAGTACACGATCGTCGTCAACACGCTGCCGCGGATGGGCATCAATACCAATCCGAGCGACGATGGCGCCATCGTGTCGCTCTCGACGGTCCTCATGGGCCTCGCCTCCATCGTTCTGATGGTGGCCTGCCTGAACCTGGCCAACATGCTGCTCGCGCGGGGCACGGCTCGGCGCAAGGAGATCGCCATCCGCCTCTCCATCGGGGCGAGCCGCTCGACCGTCATCCGCCAGCTGCTGACGGAAGGGCTGGTGCTGTCGCTGGCCGGCGGCCTCGGCGGCCTGTTCCTGGCCTCCGGCGCGACCGCGCTGCTGCTGCGTTCGGTGACCACGCTGATGCCCGTACCGGTCGTCTTCGACGTGTCGGCGGACTGGCGCGTCTTCCTCGTGACGCTCGCGTTCGCCGTCGTGGCTACGCTGGCGTTCGCGCTCGGCCCCGCGCTGCGGGTGACGAAGCCGGACGTCGTGCACGACCTGAAGGCGCAGGCGGGTGAGGACCGGAGCCGGCGGGCGCGTCTGTTCGGCACGCGCAACCTGCTGCTGGCCTCGCAGGTGGCGCTGTCGCTGTCGCTGCTGGTCACGGGGGCCCTGTTCGTGCGCGGGGCCGTCAATGCGGCCAACGCCACACCAGGTTTCGGGTTGGATCGCGGCCTGCTCGTCGAAGTGGATCCCAGTCTTGCCGGCTTCGGCGCCGAGGAGAGCGCAGCGGCGCACCGGAGTCTGCTGGCCCACCTTCGAACCGTCACCGGCGTGGAAGCCGTGAGCATGGCGTCGATCGTGCCGTTCGGCGCGGTCAACGAGGGGGAATCCGTCGAACGCAGCACGGCGGCCGAGGGCGCGGCCGGCTCGAGGCCGCGCGTCGGATCGACGTTCACCGTCATCGGATCCGACTACTTCCAGGCGCTCGGGCTCGCCCCCATCCGCGGCCGCGAGTTCACGGCGAGCGAGGCGGAGGGCACGACGCCGGCCCGCGTGGCGATCATCGACGACACGCTGGCGGAGCAGCTGTTCGCGGACGGCGAGGACCCGCTCGGGCAGTACGTCCAGACATGGCGGACCGATCCCGGATTCACGCCCGAGGCACTCGAGATCGTCGGCGTTGTGCCGAGCCTGCGCCAGGACCTGTTCGATCCGGCTCCGAGGCCGCACCTCTACGTCCCGTTCTCCCTGAAGCCGCGGACGTGGATGAACTACCACGCGCGCATCGCCGCGGGAGGCCTCGGCGAGGGCGCCATGCTCGAGCAGCTGCGCCGTGAGATCCGGGCCTACGACGAACGGCTGCCGATCCTGACGACCAGGACGCTGCGCACGTTCGTGGCCGACAGCGTGTTCCTGTGGGTTTTCCGGTCGGCCGCGCGGATCTTCACCGTCTTCGGCGTGGCCGCGCTGCTGCTCGCGCTGGTCGGGATCTACGGGGTCAATGCGTACGTGGTCGCGCGCAGGACCCGGGAGATCGGGATCCGGATGGCTCTGGGCGCCACGTCGAGAGACGTGCTGCGCCTCGTGCTCCGCGAGTCCGCGATCGTGACCGCCGTCGGCGTGACAGCAGGCACCGCGATGGCCATCGGCATCGGGACGGCGCTGCAGTCGATGCTCTACGAGGTGACGGCGTTCGATCCCGTGGCGCTGGTGGCGGTGCCGATCCTGCTGGCGGCGTCGACACTGGCCGCGTCCGCCATCCCGGCCAGGCGGGCCGCGCGCGTGGCGCCGGTCAGCGCGCTGCGCTACGAATGACGTTCGGGCGCAAACCACTCCCGGAGTGATTACCGCGGCGATTGTCCATGCGGTAATCACGTCGGGAGTAATTTGCGGTCAGTGCCGGCGGGCGATGCCGAGTTCGAGCAGGCGCGCCGGCACATCCTCGCCGTGGGCGTCGGCGATGACGGCCTTGTCGATGAACAGGATGCGCCCGTCGATGCCGATGTAGAACGTCCACCGCAGCGGAGCCCTGCGGCCGCCGACCAGCACGCCGTACGCCTCGGCGACCGTGCGTTCCGGGTCGCTGAGAATCGGGTGCTCCAGGTGCAGCAGTTCCGCCAGCCGCTCGTTCTCCTCAGGCGCGTGGACGCTCGCCTCGAAAAACGCAACGTCGAAGCTCCGGAGCTCGGTGCCGCCCCGCCGGGGCAGCTGGCACTCGAGCAGTCATTCCTTGGCGAACGCCTTCGGGAACCACGCGATGACGACCGGCCGCACGCCGCGATGCTCGGACAGGGTATGCGTGCGCCCGTCGGTGCCGGGCAGGGTGAAATCCGGCGCGAGATCGCCGGGTCTTGGAGCCGGATCCTCCGCCCCGGCGGCGGACGCGGACGGCAGCGCCGCGAGGACGCACAGCACCGCCATCCAGAGACCGGCGAGAAGCCTCCGAGCGCGGCCTCGGCAGACTGGGGATGGACGGGGGCCCATCCCCAGATCGTAACTCAGCTGCTACCGCGACTGCAGCTGCCTCTTCCAGGTGATCACAGAGCGCAGTGGTTCGGTGATGGTCCACTGGGTGAGCTCCGCCGTTGGACACTGCGTCGTCGTGGTCCTCTTGTTCCTCACCGTGATGGCCGGCTGCGGCACGTACTCGTAGACCTTGGTGGAAATGTACGCATCGACCACCCATGTGTCGTTGTCCACCCTGGTGACACTGAACGGCCCGTAGTCGGTGGAGCCGCCGAGCCCGACCATCGAGTAGTAGGTTTCATCGACGGTCGTTGGACAGCCAGCCGGCTGGTAGATGGACACGATGAGCGAGCTCGAGGTGGGGGATGTCGTTGCCCCAACGGGAATCGACAGCACGTCGAGGCTGTTTGCGCGGAAGTCGATGGTGACCGGGGTCCAGCGGCTGGTCGGGAATTTGTGCCCGTCGCCGGCGACATGCCCGCTCAGGAAGTCGACGATACAGCTCGTCCCGTCGTCTGGATTGTTGACGATGTCCGCCGGCAACAGCAAACCGTACGGTCCCTCCCAGAGCGGAAACCCATTCTCATCGAAAGTGCTCGAGAAGTGACAGACCTGGCTGCGGCCGGTGTACAACCCGTTTTGTGCGGGCATCCACCCTCTGAATCCCAGCCAGCCCAGGGAACCATCGGCTACCTTGAGCGCGAGGCGAGACCAGCCGCCGGGGTTGCTCGACGTCGGCGCGGTATAGGACACACTCACTGCCCCGTCGGCTGGAGTGAATGTATGGCCATCCGGGCCAAAGATGTTCGTGATGCCTCCATCGTCAACAACGCTGCTGAGCGTGGCGGTCCACACGTACGTCGGCTTCGGCCCCGCGACCAATGACACTGCCAAAGCAAGAACCAGACCAACCCCGACACCACCCGTCAGTCTGAACGATCCGCGCATCGCGACCTCCCGTCTCATTCCTCACCCGACCGGACGAGCAGGGGCTCCGGCGGAAAATACTCAGTCCTGCACCGCTACACAAGCGTCATTTCGCGACGTCGGCGCGTCAAATTGCGCCATCGCGCGACCGGGCGCCGATACGGCCCTCGGGCAGCGGGTACAATGGCTGGAAACGGGCCCGAGCACGGCCGGGGTAGACGGGACGGTGATCCTGCGGCCGTCGGGATTGGGGATTGGGGATTGGGGATTCGACCAGCATGGGCGCGATTCCGAGTCGTAGGCCCGGGGCTTCCTTGGTGGCCGTAGCCTTTGGCGAAGGCCCCAGCCCTGGGCAACGATCGGCGGGCGCAGAGGATCACAGATGAGCGGCGCCGCGGCCTGCGGCCGGAGTGGACAGGACGGTGATCCTCGTCGGGGGCCGGGATCCGGGACCCGGGATCCGGTGCTGCAGGGCACAGGCGCCTGGGACGGGCGATGACAGGGCCGGTGGTGACACGCCTGGACCGAAGATCACAGACGAGAGAATGATTCCCGCCTGGCATTCGGTCAGGGCAGCCGGCTTTGGGCCAGCGCGTGACGACACTGCCGTCGACTGCGGGCAAGAGAGCCACAGCCCAGGCCTTGGGAGACGCTCATGCACGACCGGATTCTGAACGAGGCGCAGCAGGCCCTCCTCGACGAGGAACGTCGCCTGCTGGCAGACGCCCGGGTGCTCGTCGCGCGTCTCGGCGCGCCCGAAACCGACCAGACGGCGCTGGCCGACGCGGCGGCGCAGCTCGACGGATTCTTCCTCCTGGTGGTCGTTGGCGAATTCAACTCTGGCAAGAGCGCGCTCATCAACACGCTGCTCGGGGAGGACGTTCTCGCCGAGGGCGTCACCCCCACGACCGCCCAGGTGACGCTGGTCCGTCATCGGGACGGCGCGGCCGCCGCCGGCCGGCCGGCCACGGTCCTCGAGGTCGCCGCCGGCGCTCCCCTGCTGCACGACATCCACATCGTCGACACGCCAGGCACGAACGCGATCCTCCGTGAGCACGAATGGCTGACGACGCGGTTCGTGCCGCGGGCCGACCTCGTGATGTTCGTCACCTCGGCCGATCGGCCGTTCACCGAGACCGAGAGGGCGTTCCTCCAGACGATCCGCGACTGGGGCAAGCAGGTCGTCGTCGTCGTGAACAAGATCGACATCCTCGAAACCGACGACGACGTGGCGCGCGTGGCGCGGTTCGTCGAGGACGGCGTGCGCAGCCTGCTCGGCATCGCGCCTCCCGTGTTTCCCGTCAGCGTCCGGCTGGCCCGCCGCGGGCGGCGCGGCGACGATGCGGCCCTGGCGGAGAGCCGGTTCGCGGCGCTCGAGCGGCATGTCGTCGGCGCGCTCGACCAGACCGAGCGGATCCGGCTGAAGCTCTCGAGTCCGCTGGGGGTGGCGGACCGCGTGGCCGTTTCACTGCTTGCGGAGACGACCGCGCGACTGGCGGTACTCGACGAAGACCGTGCCGCCCTGGGTGACGTCGAACGCCAGACGGCGGCCTACGGCGCCGACATGTCGCGGGACTTCGACTACCGCATGGCGGACATCGAGAAGCTCCTGCTCGACCTGGAGCAGCGCGGCCACGCGTTCTTCGACGAGACGCTCAGGGTCGGACGCGTGTTCGATCTGCTCAACCGGAGCCGCCTCGAGCAGGCGTTCGCCGACGAGGTCGTGCGCGACACGCCGAGGCAGGTCGAGCGCAAGGCCGACGACATCGTCGACTGGATTGTCGATGCCGAATTCCGGCACTGGCAGGCCGTGACGGCGCACGTGGCGAAGCGGCGGCAGGCGCACGGCGATCGGATCGTGGGCTCCGGCGCGGGCGACCGCTTTCACCAGGAGCGGGCGAAACTGGTCGAGTCGCTGGTCCGGCAGTCGCAGCAGGTGGTCGGCACGTTCGATCATGCGCACGAGGCGCGGCTCATGGCCGAGAAGGCCCGGACGGCGGTCGCCGCGTCGGCGGCGGTCGAGATTGGCGCCGTCGGGCTGGGCGCGACGATTGCGGCGGTCACCACCACCGCGGCTGCGGATCTCACGGGACTTGCGATGGCCGGCGTGCTGGCTGTCGTCGGGCTGTTCGTGATTCCGGACCGGCGGCGGCGGGCCAAGCGGGATCTGCACGAGAAGATCGCCCAACTGCGCCGGAGGCTGGCGTCGGCACTGCGGGGTGAGTTCGAGCGGGAGATCGCGCGCAGCGTCGCGCGAGTCGGCGAGAGCATCGAGCCCTATTCGCGGTTCGTGCGCGCCGAGTCGGATCATCTCACGACAGCGCGCACAGAAGTCGAGTCGCTCCGGGCGTCCGTGGCCGCCCTGCGCTCGCGCCTGGCGGCTCATCTGTGATCCTCTACGGGATCGTCATTCCGGGGCCGCGCCCTTCGGCGCAGCTCAGGGCTGCCCCGAGCGAAGCCGAGGGGCGCAGCGGAACCCGGAATCCAGCCTGGATTCCCGCTTCCGCGGGAATGACGCCATGAGATCACACCCTCGTCCACTCC
>CAYZYG010000049.1:32780-39304 GCA_964481395.1 uncultured Vicinamibacterales bacterium | reverse complement strand
CCCTGGTCCCCGGTCCCTGGTTTCTGGCGCGCCCGGCAGGACTCGAACCTGCGGCCTACGGATTCGAAGTCCGGCGCTCTATCCAGCTGAGCTACGGGCGCAAGACTCAAGCATCATAACATACCGGCTCCGGGCGCCCGGGGCGAGCCCCTTCGCTGGCGGTTGGCTCCGGCGAACGACGCTCGTGGAATTGAGTTGAGAGAACCGGGCGCGGGCGCTAGGATCCGTCGTACAGTCCGCCCCTCCGGACCAGGCGTACCTGGTGAGCACTCGCACACGAGGACCAGCGCCATGAGCAAGATCCTTCGCGACATCCCGGTTGAGAAGCAGATCGGCAGGTCCATGCGGTACTGGGAGGCACGCCGCGAGGAATGGCACCGCAACGTGACCGACCAGCAGCGGCACGCCCACAAGCAGGGCGGCCCGTACATCAGCATCTCCCGCGAAGCGGGCAGCGGCGGCATCGAGGTCGCGCAGCGGCTCGCCGACAGGCTCGGCTGGCAGATCTACGATCGGGAAATCGTCGAGGCCATCGCGCGCCGGGCGAACGTCCGCGAGGAACTGGTCGCGCGCTTCGACGAACAGGTCCGCAGCGAGCTGGACACGTACGTGTACAACGTGCTCACCGGCCACCTGCTGAACAACACCGACTACCTCAGCCTGCTGACGAACGTCCTCGTGAGCATCGGCCACTACGGCAACGCGATCATTCTTGGGCGCGGCGCCAACTTCATCCTCCCGCCGGAGGCCGGCCTGCGCGTGCGCCTCGTGGCCCCGCTGCCGGTCCGCCAGCAGTACATCATGCAGACGCGCGGATGCGACGAGAAGGCTGCCCTGGATGAAATCACCGCGCGGGACACCGAGCGGCAGAAGTTCCACCAGCACCATTTCCGCACGAAGCTGGAAGACCCCTGCGCCTACGACGTGGTCATCAACACGGGCTACGTGGATCTCGGGTCCGCCGTCGACTCGATCGTCACCCTCGCGGAAGCCAAGCTCGGACGCTCGCTGGCCGCGAAGTGAGTTAGACACCACAGGCCCGGACGCGCGTATCCTCTCACCATGGACGTCACGCCCTGGGACTGGGTGGCCATCGTCGCCTACCTGGCCGCTACCCTTGCGCTTGGTTTGTACTTCCGCCGCCGATCGAGCCGCAGCACCGAGGACTACTTCGTCTCGGGACGTCGCGTCACGTGGTGGCTCGCGGGCACGTCCATGGTCGCCACGACCTTCGCCGCCGACACGCCGCTGGCCGTGGCCGGGCTGGTCTACACGCAGGGCGTCGTCGGCAACTGGCTGTGGTGGAGCTTCCTGCCGTCGGGCATGATGACGGTGTTCCTCTTCGCCCGCCTGTGGCGCCGGTCCGGCCTGCTGACCGACGTGCAGTTCGCCGAACTCCGCTATGGCGGCCGCCCGGCTGCGTTCCTCCGTGGCTTTCGCGCGGTCTACCTCGGCCTGCTGATGAACGGCGTCATCCTGGGCTGGGTCACGAAGGCGATGACCAGCATCATCAGTGTCACGTTCGATGGCCAACCCCTCCTCGTCGCCACCGCGCGGGTGCTCGAGCCCTTCGGCCCGGCGTGGTCGAGCCCTGAAGGCGCGGCGCTCGCCATCTCGGTGGTCGTGCTGATTCCGCTCACAGGCCTCTACGTGGCGCTCGGGGGGCTCTGGGGCGTCCTCTGGACGGATCTCTTCCAGTTCGTGCTGATGATGGGCGTCGTCATCGCCATCGGCTGGTTCTCCGTGGATGCGGCCGGCGGGATGGATGCGCTCCTGGCGAGGCTGGCGGCCGCACAGGCAGCAGCCGGAACGTCGGGGTCTCCGACGGCGTTCTTCCCTGATTTCTCCCACGGGCTGGCGTCCGGCGCGCTCTGGACCCTGCCCGTGCTGACGTTCATCGTGTATCTGGGCCTGCAGTGGTGGGCGTCCTGGTACCCGGGCGCCGAACCCGGCGGCGGCGGGTACATCGCGCAGCGCATCTTCAGCGCGAAGGACGAGCGTCACGGCCAGCTCGCAGTCCTGTGGTTCAACGTGGCGCACTACGCGCTGCGCCCCTGGCCGTGGATCCTGACCGGGCTGGCCGCGATCGTTCTGTATCCCGGTCTCGACAAGCCGGAAACCGGGTACCTGCGGGTCTTGAACGAGCACGTGCCCCCTGCCCTGCGCGGGCTCGCCCTCGCGGGGTTCCTCGCCGCCTTCATGTCGACGGTCGCGACGCAGCTCAACTGGGGCGCCTCGTATCTCGTCTCGGACTTCTACCGGCGCTTCGTGCGGAGGGACCGAACCGAGCGCCACTACGTCGTGGCCTCACGCATCGCCACGGTGGTGCTGGTGGTCGCGGGCGCCTGGATCTCCGTTGAACTGGGATCCATCACCGGCGGCTGGCAGGTCGTGCTCGAGATCGGCGCGGGCACCGGACTCGTGTATCTGTTGCGCTGGTACTGGTGGCGGATCAACGCCTGGAGCGAGATCGCCGCCATGGCCACGTCGCTCGCGGTGAGCCTGCTCCTCAACTGGCCGGGTCTGTGGCTGCGCCTGCTCGGCAGATCGTCGGTCTACACCGGCCCGGCGGCCGTCGTCTTCGCCAAGACCGCCGTGACGACGACCGCCATCACGACCCTGGCGTGGGTGCTGGTGACGTACCTGACGACACCGGAGCGGGAAGACGTACTGCTCCGCTTCTACCGGCAGGTCCGCCCGGATGCGCGGGGATGGCGGCCCGTCGCGCGCCTCGCGCCGGAGGTGAGGCCGACGCGCGACGTCGGACCGAACCTGGTGTCGTGGGCGCTCGGGTGCGGCACGGTGTACGCCGCGCTCTTCGGCACAGGCAAGCTCCTCCTCGGGGAACCCGGCTCCGGTCTCGCACTCATCGGTGGGGCCGCGTTCTGCTCGGCACTCCTGTTCCGGCGCCTATCGCGGACGGTTAGACGCGGGGAAACGGCGTGACCGGCCGCGAGCGCGTCGGCGTGGCCATGCGCCTCGGGGAGCCCGATCGCGTGCCCGTCATGTGCCAGCTGGCCATCGGCCACTACTTCCTCCACGCCGGGATCGACCCGGTCGACGTCTGGTGCTCGACGGCAGGCTTCGGCGACGCGCTGCTGCGCCTGCGTGCCCGTTATGAATTCGACGGAATCCTCGTCAATCTGCCGGGCCGTGACCCCGAGTGGTCCCGCGCGGTCGCGCGCATCGAGCGCCAATCCGGCCGCACGGTCATCCGGTGGCGCAACGGCTGGCACACCGACGTGCCGCCGGACGATCTGCCGCATGTTTTCGGGGCCGACGGATCCCGGCCGACCCGGCGCCTTGCGGAGATCGACCCGGATCGCCTGTTCTACGTCGAACCGCATGCCCTGACCGGACCGGCGTATCCATTCGCGTGGGACGCCGGCGGGACGGCCATGACGACGTTTCCGCCATGCCAGCACGACACGATCAGACACGTGCGCGAGCGGGCTCCCGACGTGTCGGTACACGCAGAGGTGTTTTCGCCGTTCTCGCAACTGCTGGAGCTCGTCGACTGCACCGATGCGCTGCTGGGGCTCGTGGACGATCCGGGCCGGGTGAAGGCATGTCTGGACCGGCTCGCCGACGGCGCGGTCGAACTCGGGCGCGGCCAGGCCGCCGCGGGCGCCGACGCAATCCTGATTTCCTCCGCGTTTGCAGGCGCCGGATTCATCTCGCCGCGACATTACCGGGAGTTCGTCCTGCCGTACGAGCGGAAGGTGATCGACGGGATCCGGTCCTCGTGCGACGTCCCGATCTACACCCACACCTGCGGAGCCATCGGCGATCGACTGGAGCTGATGGCCGAGACGGGCACCCACGGCATCGACACCCTCGATCCGCCGCCGCTTGGGACGGTCGATCTCGCTGACGCCCGAGCCCGCACGCGCGGGCGTCTCTTCCTGAAGGGCAACATCGATCCCGTGAACACCGTGCTCCTCGGGACACCCGACGACGTGCGCGCGGCGGCGCAGGAGCGCGTCCGGATCGCCGGCCCGGGCGGCGGCTACATCCTGAGCACGGCGTGCTCGGTGCCGCCGGGCGCGCCGCCCGAGAACATCCTCGCGCTCGTCGAGGCCGCCCACCGCTTCGGGCGATACCCGCTGTCACCTTTCCCGTCCCCTGCGCATCACTGACAGCGGAGGCTCCCATGACCGTTGACCGCTACCTGCGTCTGATCGCCGGCTTCTTCATCGTCCTGTCCGTGGTCCTGGCCATGACCTGGGATACCCGCTGGCTGTACTTCACGGCTTTCGTCGGGCTGAACCTGTTCCAGAGCGCGTTCACGAACTGGTGCCCGATGATGACGTTCCTTCGCAAGCTCGGCGTCAAGGGCTAGCCCGTTTCAGAACCTGGCGGATCGCGCAGAACGGGCGCCCGGCGCGTCGGAAAGGTGATATCCTCCTTCGATTCACCCGGGGGAAACCCCTTTTCCATGGCCGAGGCCCGATATGCGTAGACCCATCCGGCGGCTTGCCTTCGTTGCGGCGGCCGCCATGGTCGTGGTGTCGCTCGGCGCCGTGTCGTACGCCCAGCGCGGCGGCTACGGCAACGTCGACGCCATCACCGAAGACCAGCTCAAGCAGCACCTCTATTTCCTCGCCTCCGACGAACTCGAAGGCCGGAATTCGCCGTCCCGCGGGTACGACACGGCGGCCCTGTACATCGCCACGTTCCTCCGGGAATGGGGCCTCAAGCCGGTCGGCCCCGCCGGCAGCGATCCGCTCCGCCAGTACCTGATGCCGATCGATCTGGTCAGCAACCAGATCGACGCTGACGGCATGAAGCTGACGCTCACCATTCCGATGCCGGCCGGAGGCGGCCGGGGACGGGGCGGGTTCGGCGGCGTGACGTTCGCACCGGGCCCGCGGCCGTTCGAGTACGGGCGTGACTGGACGGTCGGGGCGGGTGGCGGAGGTCGGGGCGGACCGTCGATCTCCGCGGGCGAGATCAAGGACGCGCGCCTGGTGTTCGTCGGCCACGGCTATGTCATCAACAAGTCCAAGACCAATCCGTACCAGGGCCTGGACGTGAAGGGCAAGGTCATGGTCGTCGCCGGGACGCCAGCCGAACTCACATCCGCCGGCGGCGGGCGCGGCGCGGCCGGCGGCGGGCGCGGCGCGGCGAGCCCCCTCGGCGTGGAGGGCACCGACTTCACGACGCCCCAGAGCTACGCCGCGAAGAACGGCGCGGCCGGGCTCATCGTGATTCCGACGTTCCAGCAGCTCAGTGCCATGGCCATGCCGGCCACCGGCCGCGGTGCCGGGCCCAACGGACCGCCGTTCCAGGTCGTGAAGTTCCAGTCGGCAGCCGCGGGCGTGCCTGTGATCACGGCGGGGCTGGGTTTGACCAACGCCATCTTCCAGGGCGAGAAACTGACGGCGGCCCAGGTGTTCGAAGGCGCCGCCTCGAACGCGAAGCTCGACTCGTTCGATCTGAATGCCGACAAGAAGCTGTCTATCACGACGGCCGTGACCTCCCTCAAGACCCAGAGCCCGAACGTCATCGCGATGGTCGAAGGAAGCGACCCGGTGCTCAAGAACGAGTACGTGGTCTTCTCGGCGCACCTGGATCACGTCGGATATGCTGCGGCCGCCGCTCCAGACGGGGACCGCATCAACAACGGCGCCGACGATGACGGATCCGGTTCGGTGGCGTTGATGGCGATCGCGCGGGCGTACGCGGCGGGCGCGGCCCGGGGCCAGCGCCCGAAGCGCAGCGTCATCTTCCTGTGGGTGACCGGCGAGGAGAAGGGCCTCTGGGGCTCGCGGTACTTCTGCCAGTTCCCCCCGGTTGACATCACCAAGGTCGTGGCCAACCTCAATATCGACATGATCGGGCGCTCGAAGCCGGCCGGTTACACCGACCCGCCGCAGTACAAGCTGGTCGAGCCGGGCGAGGTCTTCGTCGTGGGGCCGGACATCAGCAGCACGGACCTCGGCAAGATCGTCGGTGACGTTGCCGCCCGGACCGGCAAGTTGAAGATCAACCCCTTCTACGACACCGTGGCGCCGACCGACACGCGCGACAACCTGGGGCCGCAGCCGAACGGCCAGCGGATCTTCTACCGCAGCGACCACTACAACTTCGCGCGGATGGGCGTCCCCGCGGCGTTCTACACGACCGGCCTGCACACGGACTACCACCGCGTGACGGATCATCCGGACAAGGTGGACTACAAGAGCATGCTGCTCATCACCAAGAACGTCGCGTCGGTGGGCTGGGTCGTGGCCAACGCCGCGAACCGTCCGAAGCTGAACGCCACGCTTCCGGACCAGCTCGTCAACGACATGAAGACGGCGAAGGACGCCGGCTGGGGCACGCTCACGCCGATCGAACGGAAGTAGTTTTCAGTTCCCAGTTTTCAGTGAAAGGACGGGGAGCCCGGCGGTTCGCGCCGCCGGGCTCCCCTGATCTGCGTACAGCCTGGAAACCGGGCAAGCTGGCCGGCCGATCAGGCCGGCTCATCCCATTCTGTCGCCTGCCGCCTGTCGCCTGTCCCCTGTCCCCCGTCGCCTGTC
>CAYZYG010000049.1:0-32680 GCA_964481395.1 uncultured Vicinamibacterales bacterium | reverse complement strand
CCTGTCGCCTGTCGCCTGTCGCCTGTCTTCTACTGTCTACCATCTACTATCTACTTCTTTGTGTCGTAGATCAGCCTTTCCACGAACCTGATGTCCGCCAGCGGCCGCACGTCCGTCGTGCTCTCGAGCAGCCCGCGTTCGACGTCCTCGAAGAGAATCGTCCACTTCCCGGGGTGAGGGTTCACCAGGCAGACCGGGTTGAGGATGTGGACGTGTCCTTTTCCCATCCGCATCCGCTCGCCCATCGCCGCCACGGCGGCGCGCGGCGGGTCGAGGGTCTCGGCCTCCTCCGGCACGCTGTCGGCGCCGTGCAGCAGAATCGCCAGCGGTTTCGCCCGCTCCTCGATCGGTTCATCGTCGAAGAACGCGTAGGCCTTCCCTTCGTCGGTCGCCTCGAGGACGATGGCGCGGCGGTCGCTGCCGGTGATGAGACATCCGGGAACGGTGGTGTGGATGTGGCCGCGGGCACCCGCGGCGGCGATCTCGCGGGCCTTGGCCGTGAGGCGGTCGAGCGTCAGGTCGACGAGGTCGAGGCGTCCGGGCATGCTGGCGTGCTCCGGGCCGATCATACCGTGTCCGCCGGCTGATATCATCGGATCCGCATGTCCCACCAGTCCCCTGCCCCGCTGCCTGACAGCGACCCCCGAGTCTCCCCCCAGGCGTGGCTGCTGCTCGCGCTCATGACGGGGCTCAACGTCCTCAACTTCGTCGATCGGCAGCTCATTCCCAGCCTGGCGCCGCTGCTGATGGAAGATCTGGGTCTGTCGCGCGCGGACATCGGCCTGCTCGTCGGCTACACCTTCGTCTTCTTCTATTCCCTGATGGGGTTGCTGCTGGGTGTCGCCGCGGATCGCTTCCAGCGCCGGTCGCTGATTGCCGCAGGACTGACGCTGTGGAGCGCCATGACGGCGCTGTCGGGAGCCGCCCGCAACTTCGCGCACCTCGCGATCCCGCGCGTGCTCGTCGGCGTCGGCGAGGCCACGCTCACGCCGGCGGCCCTGTCGATGCTGAGCGACGTGTTCCCGGTGAAGCGGCTCGGCCTGGCGACCGGCATCTACTACGCCGGGCTTCCCGCAGGGACGGCGCTCAGTCTGGCGGTGGCCGGCTGGATGGCGCCGCGCTACGGATGGCGCGCGTGCTTCTACGTCCTGGGCGTGGTTGGGCTCCTGGCCGTAGCCCTGCTGTACTTCGTGCGCGAGCCCGTCCGCCACAGCGCTGCCGGTGCGACCGTGGCGCCGCACACGTCGCTGAAGGCCATCCTGAAGGACCTGCTGCGCGCGCTGAGGGAGCGGCCGGCGCTGGCGCTGGTCATGGTCGGCGGTGCCGCCCTCGTCTACGCCTCGGCGGCGGCCCTCCACGGCATCACGTGGCTCGTGCAGGAGCGCGGCTTCACATTTGCTGAGGCGACGTACTACTCGGGGTTCATGGCGATCACGTCAGGGCTGCTGGGCAATCTGGTTGGCGGATGGTTCGCCGACTGGTGCGAGCGGCGCTGGCGGAATGGGCGGCTCTGGAGCCTGATGCTGCTGACGCTCTTCTTCGCCCCGTTCAGCATCGCCTACTTCCTGCTGCCGGCGAAGACGCCGCTCTTCTTTGCCTGCTGGTGGGTGTCCTACGCCTCGACGGTCGCCTACTTCGGCCCGCTGTTCTCGGTCATCCAGCAGCTCGCGCCGCCGCAGATCCGATCGAGCAGCGTCGCGCTCGGCCTGCTCGTGACGAACCTGTTCGGCGTCGGCCCGGGCCCCTGGATTACCGGCATCATCGGGGATCGGATCAACCTGACCACCGGCTTCCTCGTGAGCGTCGGGGTCGCACTTGGAGGCGCAGTGCTCTTCGCCGTCACGGCGCGCGTCACCCGCCCCGTTCAGAGCCCCGCCGCCCGCACGCCGTGATTCGTGCGCAGCCAGGCGCGCGCGTCACGGTAGCCCGGGCACATTCGTTCGACTTCCTTCCAGAAGCGGGACGAGTGGTTCAGGTGCCGCAGGTGCGCCAGCTCGTGCAGCATGACGTAGTCGGCCACATCGGGAGGGAACTGGATCAGACGCCAGTTCAGGGAGATTCCTCCTGAGGGCGAGCACGATCCCCATCGCGACCGCTGGTTGCGGATGCTGACAGCCGCCACGCGCAGGCCGTGAGTCGCCGCAAGCGCGGTGAGCCTGGCGCTCAGCTCCCGCGTCGCCAGCGCGCGCAGGTAGGACTCCAGAGCGGTCCGCAGCCGCGCAGGCGCGGCGTCGGTCGTGAACACCTCATCCGCAAAGGTCACCCGCAGCCGGCCGTCGTCAACAGGGGTGACGTTCAGCCGCGTCGGCACGCCGCGGAAGAGCACGAGGGAACCGTCGCCCAGTTGACCGCGGGCGGCCTCGTCCAGCGCCCGGCGGTACCGCTCGCGCTCGATCCAGGCGCGGCGGGCGTGAACGAACCGCTCCGCCTCGGCCTGCGACCCGCCACGTGGAATCGTCACGCGCAGACCGCCGTCCTCCACGACCCGGAGGATGTAGTGCCGGGCGCGCCGGTGGCGGACGAACGTGACATCGAAGGCGCGCCCGGCGATGACCAGCGGGGTTCGCCTCTCTCCGGCAGGCGACCGGGGAGGCGCGGCCCACGGCAGGGCAAGCTGACCGGCGTGGCCACGGGACTGGGACATGCTCTCTCAGGCTCTCACGGAATCACGGACCGGCGTAAGGGAGATGTCGCGAGAGGACCCGTTCGGCTACGATGGATGCACACCCGTACATCGCGGCCGCCCCCGGTTCGAAGGCCGCAAGGAGATGACATGAGGACAGCAACGCTGGTCGTCACGTGCCTGCTCGTCGCCTCGTCGGCCATAGCCCAGGAGGCTGGCAGTCAGCCGGCCAATCCGCTCACGGCCGGTATCAAGAGCGCCTTCGACATGTCGAAGGGCAACATCACGAAGGCCGCCGAGCAGGTGCCGGAGAACCTGTACTCGTTCAAGGCCACGCCCGACGTGCGGAGCCTCGGCCAGCTCTTCGGCCACGTGGCCAACGCCAACTACATGATCTGCGGCGCCGTGTCCGGGCAGAAAGGCCCTGGCGTGGATATCGAGAAGACGATGACGGCGAAGGCGGACCTCGTGAAAGCACTGGGCGAGTCGTTCGCGTTCTGCGAGAAGGTCTTCGCCGGAATGACCGACGCCGAGGGCGCGAAGGCGGTGCAATTCTTCGGCAACCAGCAGGCGAAGCTCTCGGTGCTCGCCTTCAATAATATGCACAACTACGAGCACTACGGGAACATCGTCACCTACATGCGGCTGAACAAGATGGTGCCGCCGTCCAGCCAGGGCCGGTAGCGTCCGTCGTCGCGGGAGGCAGGCCGATTCGGGGCTGCCTCCCGCGGGTGAGTTTTGCTATACTCGTAGGTCCCGGTGCACGTGGCCGGGCCCGCCGTTCGGCGTATGTCCGTGGCGGGACCACTTCAGAGTGGGCCGCTAGCTCAATTGGCAGAGCAGCAGACTCTTAATCTGCGGGTTGTAGGTTCGATTCCTACGCGGCTCACCATTCGACTCACCCGGCTTCAATCCTGCCGGGTTCGCTCATGGCAGGCCATGCCGACAGCTCGAATGTCCTCAGCGAGGCCCTGCGGGCCGAGTCGAAGGACAGCCCCCGGCACCGGCGATTCCAACTACATCCCTCGGAGAGCTTCGGCTCGGCAAGCCGGCCACCTCAGGCGAAGGCTGTCGCGCCGTAGCCGCGTGAGGAGCCGTGCGCCGTCCTGAGCGCGGCGAAGGCGGACCACCGGCATCTGGCTCGCCGCTTCGTTCTCAGGCAAGGGGCTCCGCCAGGCCAAGGCCGTCCGATGCCCCTTCGATGTCCTTTCGATGTCCTTTCACTTGCACGCAGCACGCACGGGAGGATAATCAGCGCGGTACTCCCGCTGGCCGCCGCGGGGGAAGCCTCCGCCCCCGGTTCCTTTTCAGTTGAAGCCAGCCGGACGCGCGCTCCTGGCCGCGTGTGTTCGGGGTCCGTTCACGGCCCGTCCCTGGCTGTGCGTTGGTGAGGGCGAAGTCGCCCCAGGAGGTGAGAGATGCTCCGGACCACCCTGCCCGTGTGCCTCGTCGCGACGCTCGTCACGCTGGCCGCCTGCGGCGGCACTCCGGCGCCGGCCGAGAAGACCGCCGCCGCGCCTGCCGCGCAGCCTGCGCCGGCGAAGGTCAACCCCGACGACTTCATGCAGGCTCTCGAATCGGGTTCTGATGACGCAACGCTCAAAGCCATGGCGACGGCGGATCCCTCACTGGCGACCTACGTCAGACCGAGCGACAAGCTGACGGGCCTGCACGTCGCCGCGGCGAACGGCAACATCGAAACCGTCAAAGTCCTGCTCGCGCACGGCGCGTCGGTGGACGGAGTCGATGGGTACGGCAACACGCCGCTCCACGGCGCCTGTCTGAATGGCTGGGACGAAGCGGTCAAGGAACTCCTGGACCGTGGGGCATCGGTCGCGGCCACCGATTCGGACGGACGGACGCCTCTGCATCTCGCGGCCACCAACGGCCACGGGGAGGTCATCAAGCTGCTGGTGGCCAAAGGGGCCAGCCTCACCGCAACGGACACAGCCGGGAAGCTGCCCATCGATCTCGCGAAAGAGTTGGACCAGACGCACGTCTTCGACTTGCTGAAGGCGAAGTAGCCGGAGACGACCATGCGCACCAAGTCGACGTCCATTCTGACCGCGCTCCTGTTGTGTGCCGCGGCATGGGTATCGGCGGACCTCGCAGTGTGGTCCGCCGGACCGCCGACCCAGCCGCCGGACAAGGCCGTGGCGGCCTTCCTCGACGCCATCTACGACGAGATTGCAGCCGCCCATCCAACGCCGGAGAAACTGCCGGGGAAGGGCTTGTACAAGCCGCCCCCCCTCGCCAACAACGACCGCACGCGTCGCGAATACCACGTCGCGTCGGGGCTCGCCGACATTCTGGGGTACGACTTCGTCAAGCTCGCGGTGATCGAGGAGTACCGGTATCGGTTCCGCATGTTCCAGCTGGTCGCCAAGCTGCCGGAAGGGTCACCTTCCGTCGCCAAGGCCAGGGACATCGCGGAAATGCTGTGGCTGTGCAACTACCCGCACAAGCTCAGCCTCGACAGGCGCGAGGCGGACCTGATCCGTCACACCGACGCGTACCTGGCCCGCGTGGTCTCGGCGCAGACACCCGCCGCAGAGCGCGGCCCCGCTGTGCTTCAGGCATTCGTGCGGGCCTGCACGTTCGGGTTTCCGTCGTCTGAACTGCCGGCGATCCGCCCTCCGCTGGGAGAGAGCGAGCTGTTCGCGCGTTCGGTCACGTTCGCAAAACTGACCGGTCTGCCCTTCGATCAGATCGGGCGGGTCGAGTCGATCGGCGGCCCCCTGGTCCTCTACGGGCTGGCCAGGGCACTGCCCAGGAACCACCCAGGGCGCGACGAGGCGCTCGCGTTGCTTCGGGCCGACAAGGAGTGGACGTATCCGCCTAAGTAGCGCGGGCAGGGCCGCACGGCGACCGGCCTGCGATCCTGCCAGGCAGGCACGGTCCTTCCCGGCAGGGACGGTCTCTCGGCGCGGGCAGGGGACGGGGCGTCAACCGGAACGGCGAACCTCGAGTTGACGCCCCGCCACAACGTGCTGACGACGGTCGCCGGGCGATTCGGTGCCCGGCCTCCTTCCTACAGCTGCCAGCTCTCCTTCACCATCTTCCAGGCCCCGTCTTCTTTCACCAGTTCGGCCGTCCCCGTCACGGGCTTCTTGTCCGATCCCACGCCTGTGAGGTCCAGGGTGGCTCCCGTCGGGGTGGCCGTTTCCTTCACGACCTTGACGTCGGTCGGGTCCATCTCCTTGGACATCTCGAACATCATCTTCTGCTGGTCGGCCGGGATCTTGGCCAACTGCGCCTGTGAGGCTTTGGAGTGGAACGACAGGATGTCCTGGAAGCTCTTGGCCTTGGCCCATGCGGCCCGATAGGCCATGTAGAATTCGGTGGCGGTTTTCGGCTGCGCGGCAAGCGGCAGCACGGCGGCGGCAACCAACGCCGCGATGACGAAGACGACGACCGGACGCTTCATGTAACGCTCCTTGTTGACGCGCCAGCCAGTCGCGGCGGCGCGGAGAACACACACACCCGACTACCCGGGGGCGCAGTTCGCGCGATCCGGCGGCAGGCCCTACCAGCCGCGCGTGATGTTCTTGAGGCTGTTCTGCTGTTCGATCCAGTCGAGGCTATCCCGGATCGCGTCCTGCAGCGCCGACGACGCCGCCGTTCTCTTGCCCACGAGCTTCCGCCCTGCGGCGTCCAGACTGCGGTAGATCTTCGTGATCTCGATCTTGCCGGGGTCGCTGCCCGCCCTGATCTTGCCGAACTTCGTGGCCTCGCTCTCGAGCAACGAGACGAAGTCGCCTTCGAACAGGTCCCCGTTCTGCTGAACCAGGTCGAACAGCTTCTCGAGGCGCTGCGTGAACGCCCGGGCGCTGTCGGGCCCTTTGATGTACACCGGTTCCGAGCTGATCGCCAGGCACAGCCCGGACATTGCCACTGCCGCCACAACGAGCGCGCCGCAGAACCTCTTCATGGCCGACCTCCCTCGCTCACCGTCAACGGGACAAGGCGGGGGCCGCTGTCACGGAGAATCGCGCCGATTCTAGTCCAGTTTCCGGTCGCCAACAACACGGACGAGCAGGGCCGCGGCCTGCGGCCGGAGTGGACAGGACAGTGATCCTCGTCGGGGCCCGGGACCCGGGCTCGGCGGCCTGAGGCGCTGCTTCGCTGGAAATCCACCGGAACCCGCGCTACGATGCGGGCCTCATCGCAGCGGAGGTCGCCCATGCGCCTGCTGACATCTTTGCTCTACGGGCTGATCGGTCTGAACGCGGTCCTGGGCGCAACGGCGTCTGTCGCCTTCCACTACGATTGGGCGGCCGGGATCGCGGTCGCGATCGCGGGGGCACTCGTGGTCATCGGCGCTGCCTTCAAGCTCTGGCGAGCCACCGTCGCCTGGGCGGGCATCCTGGCCATTGGCGGCGGTGCCCTGATGAGCCTCGACGTCGCCGGCTATGCGGATCTGTCCCGCCGCGCCATCATTCGCGACCTTGCGGTGCGCGACGCCCCGTCGTACCCGGACGCGGGAGGCTTCGTGTTCCGAGACGGCGCGGTGCGGGGCGACCTCTGGGGTGAGGTGACCCGACCCGGCAAGACGAGCCGCGACTTCTCGGCGGCGCCGGTCGTTCCGGAGGGCTGGACGAGCGATGCCCCCATCACGGTCTGGGCCGTCTGCGAGGAAATCTACGGATGCGCCCGCGCGTGGGAACAGCCGCTGCGGGCGGGCGTCCGGCCGACCGGACCGCCGAACGAGTACCTGGCCAAGGCGATCGCGGACGCGGAGTCCCGACGGGGTCTCACGTCTGCGCCGGGCGCGATTCTCATCCACTGGGTGCCCAGCCCCGATGGGGTGCTCGCTGAGACCCGGGACCGCGCGTGGCTGGGTTTCCAGGTCTGGAATGTAACGCTGATCGTCACGACGCTGGCCGCGGCAGCCATTGCGGCATGGCGCCGGCGGCGAGCGGCGACGCCGCCCGCGTCCGCCTGACGGCCGCGCTATGGCCTCGTCACGCCGTCGGTCACACCGTCGGTCCCGCCCGTGATGAACTGATCGACCAGCCCCCGGCTGCGCCACATCGACGCGGGGAACGTCGCGGGGATCGCGCTCGCGGCCGACAGCCGCGCCATCTGGTCGGCCGACAGCTCGAAGTCGAGCACGCCGAGCGTCTCGGCGAACTGCGCCGGCGTTCGCGCGCCGAGAATCGGGAACACCGATGGCGACTGCTGGCGGACCCACGCGACAGCCACCTGCGCCGGGGTGCGCCCGGCTTCATTCGCGACGCCGAGCACCTCGGTCACGATCGCCTGCGTGCGCGCTTCTGCGGCTCGCCGCGCCACCCAGTCCCCGCGCCCCGACTCCGCGCCCGGCGTCTGGTGCTTGCCGGTCAGCACGCCCGCCGCGAGCGGCCCCCAGGAGGCGATCGCCAGTCCGAGGGCGTTCGCCATCGGCACGAGCTCGTGCTCGACCGTCCGTTCGATCAGGTTCCACTCCACCTGAATGGCGCTGAACGGGCTCCATCCCCTCATCTCGGCGATGGCGTTGGCCCGCGACACGATCCAGGCCGGCGTGTCGGACGCGCCCGCGTGCAGGATCTTTCCGTCTCGCGTCAAGTCCTCCAGGCCGCGCATCACCTCATCTGGCGCCACGGTGAAGTCCCAGATGTGGACCCAGTACAGATCGATGTAGTCCGTCCCGAGTCGGGTCAGGCTGGCGTCCACGGCCCGCCGCATGTTCTTGCGGTGGTTGCCCCAGGCATTCGGGTCGCCGCGATCCATGCTCATCGTGTACTTCGTGGCAATCACGAACCGATCGCGCCGTCCGCGGACGCACTCCCCCACGATCCGCTCGGACTCGCCGGCGTGGTAGTTGTTCGCCACGTCCACGAAATTCCCGCCGGCGTCCGCATATGCGCCGAAGATGGCGCGGGCGCCGGACGCACCGGCCCCCATCGCGCCCCACGTCTCGCCGAAGGTCATGGCGCCGAGACACAACTCCGACACCCGAAGCCCGGTCTTCCCGAAGATGCGGTATCGCACGTTCTGGTCATCCTCCACAGCCCGCGGGTCACCCGCGGTCGTCAACACCCGCGTACCGCCCTCGGTTCACCGTGCCCAGCGGTTCACAGCGCCCGCCAGATCGCGGCGACCAGGAATGTCACGGCAAAGCCCAGCGCCAGTGGGATGGCAGCCGACACGGCGGTCCATTTCGCGCTGCCGGTCTCCTTGTAGATCGTATACAACGTCGTGCTGCACGGATTGTGCAGGAGGCTGAAGAGCATCAGGTTGACGGCGGTCAGCAGCGACCAGCCGCTCGACTCCAGCAGCCCCTTGAGCGTCTCAGCGGAATCGAGCTCGAACATCACGCCGGTTCCAGCCCCCAACTCCTGCGAGCCGGTCACCATGACGGTCAGCATCAGGACGGTCGGAATGACGATCTCGTTTGCCGGGATGGCGATGACGTAGGCCAGCAGGATGACGCCGTTGAGCCCGAAGTGCCACGCGACCGGATCGACGCCCGTGATGAAATGCTCCGCCAGGCTCACGCCCCCCACCTCGACGTTCGCGCTGAGCCAGATGACGGCTCCCGCCGGCAGGGCGAACACGATCGCGCGCCAGAGCACGAACAGCGTGCGGTCGATGAGGGACGTGTACAGCGTCTGGAGAATCCGCGGCGGCCGGTACGGCGGCAGCTCCAGGCTGAAGGTGCTCACTTCTCCCTTCAGCATGGTCCGCGACAACACGCCACCGACCACGAGCGTGAGCAGCACGCCGAGCAGCGCGACGCCCGAGACGGAGACAGCGGCGATGACGCCGGCCAGGTGCGGAGGCCCCAGGCTGCCGATGAACACGGTGGCGATGAGAAACTGCGTCGGCCAGCGGCCGTTGCAGAGCGCGAAGTTGTTCGTGATGATCGCGAGCAGCCGCTCGCGCGGGCTGTCGATGATCCTCGTGGACACCACGCCAGCCGCGTTGCACCCGAACCCCATCATCGTCGTCATGGCCTGCTTGCCGTGAGCGCCAGCGGCCTTGAACAGGCGGTCCAGGTTGAACGCGACGCGCGGCAGGTACCCGAAATCCTCGAGCAGGGTGAACAGCGGGAAGAAGATGGCCATCGGCGGCAGCATCACGCTGATGACCCACGCCGTGGCGAGGTACATCCCGTCGATGAGCAGACCGTTCAGCCAGGACGGCGCGCCCGCACTGGCCGCGAGTGCGCGCAGCCACGGGTGCACGGTGTCGACGAGCAGCCAGGCCAGCCAGCCGGACGGTATGTTCGCGCCGGTGATCGTGATCCACAGCATGGCGGCAAACAGCAGCGCCATCACGAGGAGGCCCCAGCGCCGGCTGGTCACGACGGCATCGATGGTCCGGTCCAGCGTGGGCCTGGCGGGCCGCCCCGGCCGGGACACGGCCCGATCGACGATCGCGGCCGCCTGGGCGTAGATGGCCTTGACGACGTGCTCGTGGACGTCGCCGTCGATCTGCGTGCGCCACCGCTGGGCGGTCTGCAGAATGGCGTCCGGCGGAGGGGGAGTACGATCCGGCACGGGCTACGCCTCCGGCCGAGCGGTCACCGGCCCGACCGGCCCCATCGCCCCGAGTTCGCCGCTGCGCAGCGCCGCGATGATGGTGTCGTCACCGCCGAGCAGGCGCATCGCTACCCACCTGGGATTGGGCAGCCCGGGAAACGCCGCCAGGAGCTGGCCCACGAGTTCCGCCAGCGCGGGCCTCACCTCGGCCGGCTCGGCCTCCAGACGGCGCGGAGTCGGTACCAGACGTCCCGCGGCCACGTCGCTGACGACGGCGAGCAGTTCCGGCAACCCCACTCCCCGGGCGGCCGCCGCCGGCACGACGGGCACGCCCAAATCGCGGGCCAACTGGCGATCGTCCACGACGATGCCGTGGCGGCGGGCTTCGTCGACCAGGTTGAGGCACAGCACGGCCCGCGGCGTGATCTCGATCACCTGGAGCGCCAGATTGAGATTGCGTTCCAGCCGGGTGGCATCCGCGACGATGACGGTCACGTCCGGCTGGCCGAACAGGATGAAGTCCCGCGCGATCTGTTCGTCGGGGCTGTTCGACAGCAGCGAATACGTGCCGGGCAGGTCGATCAGCTTGTAGCGGGCACCTCCGTACTCGAACCCGCCCTCCGCGCGCGCGACGGTCTTCCCCGGCCAGTTGCCGGTGTGCTGCCGCAGCCCCGTCAGCGCGTTGAACACCGTGCTCTTGCCGGTGTTCGGGTTGCCGGCAAGGGCGACCACGTAGTCCCACGAGTCGAGCGAAATCCCCCGCTTCACGAGCTGGGCGTGCCGCGACAGCGCGCACGAGGCGCACGCGTCGCCGGCCGGCGCCTGAGGCGGGCGCGGCACGTCGCTCATGCGACCGCCTCCGCGCCGACGCCGATGTCTTCAATCCTGATCAGCCTGGCCTGCTCGCGCCGGAGGGCCACGACGCTGCCCCGCACGCGGTACGCGGTGGGATCGCCAGCCGGGCTCACCATCTCGACCTCTACGATCGTGCCGGGCACGAAGCCGAGATCCATCAGGCGCCTGCGTTCGGCGCCTCGGCACGCCGGGGAGATTTCGACCACGCGGGCGCGGCGGCCTGGGGGAAGCCCCGCCAGGAAAAGGTGGGCCGCGAGTTCTTCCTTGCGGAAACCGGGGAGGCGGTCGACCGCGATGCTGTCGGCCAGCACGGGAGCGAGCACGTGCATGTCGCCGTCGGCCCAGAAGCGGATGCGGGTGTCATCCTTCTCGATGACGAAGGCCTTCATGCCCGCCCGCAGTCCCTGCGCCAGAAGCTGGTCGTAGACGGGCGCCGGTTCGTCCTCGATGTGCCTGATGGTCACCGGAGTGTCCGGCTCGACGTCATTGAGCGAGATCTCGCATTCGCCCTTCAGCGCGCCGCCCGGCTCCGGAATCGCGTCACCGTGCGGATCGTGCGTGGGATGTCCCAGCCGCGCGGCCAGCTCGTCGGCGCGCTGCGGCGTCAGCAGGTGCTCCTGCTTGTCCGCGCGCAGGTGCCATTCACGCTCAGCCACGCCGGTTTCTTCAGCGAGGTAGCTCTCCCACAGCCTGTGGGCGCGGACGATATGGAGCGCGATGTCACGGCCGGCCGGCCTCAGACGCAGCCCGCCCCCTTCGACGGTCACGAACCCGCCGGCCTGGAGTTCCTCGAGCAGCGTGGCGGCTGCGCTGGCGGAGATGTCTACGGCACCGGCGACACTGTCGATGGTCGGCCGCCGGTGGTTCGCCTCGCACTTCAGGATGTGCTTGAGCGCGTCTTCGCGGCGGGAGCGTCGGGCCAGTTCGCTGGCGCGGCGCCACCGGGCCAGGAGGCCGTGGCGCGGCCAGAGCGACGCCGCCATCACCGCGGCCACGAGGGCCAGGAGCCAGTTCAGCATCCCGTCGCCTCCGCAGGGGCCCGCCCCAGGGCGGTGCTCCGCCGAACCCTTGAAGCCCGGCTGTCCATGCCACGCATAGTACACACTCTAGTGGCCCATATCGGCTGAATCAATAGCGGTCTCCGGGCGAGGCATCCCGTCTGGCGGCCTTGCTCCTCCCTCGAATACTCGGAGTATTCTTGGTCGTCACGCCTTGCCAGCCGGGCGCCGCGCTCCGGACTCCACTCCCGATTCAGCCGATACGGGCACCGCGAACCCGGCCGGCAGACCACCCGGGGGGGCGCTCCCGCTCTTGCCCGTGCGACTCCGGGACCACTCCGGGACAACTCCGGGACGACCCCCGCTGTAGAACGGGGGTTCTCGGCGCGCGTATAATCTGCGCATGTCCACGATGCCACGCACCGTCTGCACCGCGCTGACCCTGGCGGCCCTGTTCGCGCTTTCGGCTCCGGCTTCTGCCCAGACGCCCGTCACCGGCGCCGCTGGCACGATTACGGCCGCGCCCGACATCCTGGAGCGGCAAACGCCCCGTCCGCGCCTTGGGCCTGGCGAAGTGCTGGTCGACGACATGATCCTGGACAGGGACCGGCTCTGGTCGTTCGAAGCCCCGGGCCAGACGGGAGTGCACTACGAGTCGTTCACGGCACGCCCGTGGGAGTTCGGCGTCGTGCCGGTCACGTTCGCCGACGGGGTGACCGACGCGCAGAAGCAGACGTTCTTCACGGCCTGCGGCTGGTGGGCGTCGAGCGGCATCCTGTGCGTCCCGCGCACGGATCATCCGTCCTGGGTGCACGTAACCAAGGTCAACGACGGCTGCTACTCGAAGGTCGGGATGGGCACCGCCGGTCCGCAGACGCTGAACCTGCAGGATCCGGGCTGCTGGGGAACGGGCACCATCGCGCACGAGATCGGCCACACGATCGGGCTCGTGCACGAGCACCAGCGGCCCGACCGCAACACGTACGTCACGATCAACTACGACAACATCGAGGCGGGCAAGGAGAGCAATTTCTACGTCTACGTGACGGGGCGCACCTGGACGCCGTACGACTTCAACTCCCTGATGCACTACGGGAAGACCGCCTTCGCGAAGTCGAGCGGCCTGGAGACGATCACGCCCAAGTCCGAGTACGCGTCCCAGGCCACCAACATGGGCCAGCGGACGACAGCCACGGACTACGACCGGGCGGCGGTGGACGGCCTCTACAACCTGCCGCCCCGCACGTTCCGCACGTATCCCCTGTACCCGCGGATCTTCACCATCGGCCGCGACGAGGCCGTCGCGACGATGGCCGCGATCAACAGCTACTATCAGGCGCCGGAAGGGCTCGGGCGGCCGAACGGCCTGTCGCTCAACGGCAAGCCGGACTTCCTCGGCCTGGCCGCGTGGTTCTTCGACATCTACGCCAACGCGCGGTTCGCGGGCTACGAGGCCATCGAGGCGCGGTACAACGTGCTCGCTCACCTCACGCAGTCGGAGGAATGGCGGACCAAGCACCCGGGCCAGCAGACCGCGCAGCCGTTCGCCATCGGCAACGCGCTGCCGTTCGACCGGTCCGAACTGCTGGCCGTCATGGAGCGCCTCGACCGGTTCTACTCCGCGCCCGAAGGCCTGCAGCGGCCCAACGGCCTGTCGCTGGACGGGCGTCCCGATTTCCTCGGCATCGCCGCGTGGGTGGTCGACGTCTACTGGGGCGAACGGCTGGATGGCGAATCCCCCGAGAAGGCCTGGGAGCGCGTCGTCGAGGAGATCCAGAAGACCGACGAGTGGAAGTCAAAGCACCGGTAGCCCCCGGCCTGTGATAGCCTCTGCGTTTACACCAGGGCGCAGTTGCGCGCGACGCCGCCCCCGCGCGCCGCCGGACGCCCGCCAGGCGCGTCGTCCACCGCGCCGTGGCGCCGCGAACGCGCCATCGTCAGTCACTCAGGAGGAATGCCGTGCGCACACGAGGGACCCACCCGCGCCGCAGCCCTGTCCCGGCTGTTGCGCTGGCTGCTCTGCTGGCCTGTTGTCTGATCATGCCGGCAGGAGCCGCGACCGACTTTTCCAAGTACCACACCTATCAGGAGCTCTCCGCGGCGCTGAAGGCCGTGGCGGCTTCCCAGCCGACGCTGGCCAAGGTCGTCTCCATCGGCAAGACCGCCGAAGGGCGCGACATCTGGGCCATGGAGATCGCCGGCCCCGGCGGGCCGCCGGCCGGCTCGCGGCCGGCCCTGCTCATCGCGGCGAACTTCGAAGGCGATCACCTGGTCGGCAGCGAACTGGCCCTCTTCATCGCCGAATCGCTGGTGACGTCGTACGCGATCGATGCCGCCGTGAAGCAGCGCCTGGATTCCACCGTCGTGTACGTGATCCCGCGCATGAATCCGGACGGCGCCGAGCAGATGTTCGCCGCCCTGAAGACGGGGCATCGCGGCAACCTCACGCCGTACGACGACGACAACGACGGGCGGACGGACGAGGACGGCCCCGAGGACCTGAACAAGGACGGTGTCATCACGCTCATGCGGGTCAAGGACCCGTCGGGTCCCTATATGGTCAGCCCTGAGGATGCGCGGCTGATGAAGCGGGCCGACGCGACGCGTGGCGAACGCGGCGGCTGGGCGCTCTACATCGAGGGCATCGACAACGACGGCGACGGCTTCTACAACGAAGACGGCAAGGGCGGCGTCGACATCAACCGCAACTTCATGCACCAGTACCCGTACTTCGCGCCGGACGCCGGGATACACATGGTCAGCGAGGCCGAAACGCGGGCCTTGCTCGACTACGTGCTGGCTCGTCGCAACATCGCGGCGATTCTGACCTTCGGTTTGAGCGACAACCTCATCGCGACCCCGGGCCGCGTCGCCGGCGCCAGCCCGATCGCCCTCCACGACTTCGCCGCGGCGTCGAACGCCGACGCGAGAAGAGTCGGCATGTTCGCCGATGCGCCCGGCGGCGGGCGCGGCGGCGGCATGTTCATGGGCGGCGGCGGACGCGGCGGACGCGGGCAGACGGCAGCCACGGCAGGCGGACGCGGGCAGCCGGCCCGCAGCCCCGTGACGACGGTCAACGCCGCCGACGTCGAGTACCTGCGGGCGATTGCCGACAAGTACCGGGAGCTGACCGGCCTCCGCACCGCGGGCACGCTGCGGGCGCCGGCGGGCGCGTTCTTCGAGTACGGCTACTACCAGTTCGGCGTGCCGTCGTTCTCGACTCCGGGCTGGGGCCTGCCGGGCGGCGCCGCCGGGCGTGGGGCGGCCCCGGGCGGGGCCGCGCCTGCCACAGGCGTGTCGCGCGGCACCGGGGTTCCGGCGGGCATGCAGGCCGGCATGGCCGCAGCCGGACGGGGCCGCGGGACCGCGGGCGGCGACGCCGGCGCGGGGTCCGCTGAGGCGGTCGATCTGCGGCTGCTCCAGTGGATGGACGCGGAGAAGATCGACGGGTTTGCGGCCTGGACGGCGTTCAAGCACCCGACCCTCGGTGACGTCGAGATCGGCGGCTTCAAGCCGTACGTGGCGGTGAACCCGCCTGTCGGGAAGATCGCGGAACTCGGGCCCGGTCACGTGACATTCGCGTTGCACCTCGCCTCGCTCTTCCCGAAAGTCGCCGTCGCGAAGGCCGAGGCCACCGCGCTCGGGGGCGGTCTCTACCGGATTACGGCCGAGATCGAGAACCAGGGATTCCTGCCGACGGCGCTCGCGCATGCCGTCGTCGCGCGGGCGGTCACGCCGGCGATGGTGCAGATCGGCGTGCCGCCGGACACGATCGTGACGGGCAGCGAAAAGACGAGCACCGTCCAGACGATGCCCGGGTCCGGCTCGCGCCGATCGTTCGAATGGGTGATCACGGCCAAGCCGGGCACGTCCGTCACGGTGACGGTCACGACGCCGAATGCCGGGGCCGACACGGCCACGGTGAAACTCCAGTAACACCAGACGACCAGGAGCATGATGATGACCACGATCACACGACTCATCACGGCCGCTGGCCTGCTGGTAACGGTGGCGGCGCTGGCCGCGCCGCAGGCCTCAGGACAGGCGGGCAAGCAGGGGGCGGCAACCGCCGGCAAGTCGAGCGAACGCACGTACACGGTGAAACTCGACTTCAACCGCTGGCACGACACGGCCGAACTGCAGGCCGACATGAAGGCCCTCGAAAAGGCGTACCCGAAGTTCCTCAAGTACATCTCGCTCGGCAAAAGCCACGGCGGTCGCGATATCGCGGCCATGATCGTGAACAACCCCGACACGGGTCCAGACACGAGCAAACCGGCGATGTACATCGAGGCCAACATCCACGGGAACGAGGTCCAGGGCGGGGAGGTCTGCCTCTACACGATCTGGTACCTGATGGAGCACTACGGCAAGGTCGACCAGATCACGAAACTCGTCGACGAGCGCGCCTTCTACATCGTCCCGACGGTCAACCCCGACGGGCGCGACTTCTTCATGCACGGAAGCGGAGCCGACTCGCGGACGGGCCAGGTCCCCGTGGACAACGACGGTGACGGGCAACTCGACGAGGACGGGCCGGACGACCTCAACGGGAACGGGGTCATCGAACAGATCCGGAAGTACCTGCCCGGGCAGGGCACCCACCGCAAGAACGCCACCGACCCGCGAATCATGGAGCCGGTGCCGGCCGGGCAGACGGGCGACTACATCCTGCTCGGCCAGGAAGGCCTCGACAACGACGGCGACGGCCGCGTCAACGAGGACGGCCTGGGCGGCTACGACCCGAACCGGAACTTCGCGTCGGACTGGCAGCCCAACTACATCCAGGGCGGCGCGATGGACTACCCCTTCCAGCTCCCCGAGGCAAAGGCGGTTCGCGACTTCCTCGTCGCCCACCCGAACATCGCGGGGCTGCAGACGTACCACAACAGCGGCGGGATGATCCTGAGGGGGCCAGGTGCCGAGCAGACAGGCGAGTACCCGGCTCGGGACGTGCGCGCGTACGACGAACTGGGGCGCAACGGTGAGCGCATGCTCCCCTATTACCGCTACATCGTCATCTGGAGTGGGCTCTACACCGTTCACGGCGGCGTGACCGACTTCGGCAACGACGGACTGGGCATCGTCTCGTTCTCGAACGAGTTGTGGAACGGCGGGCAGTACTTCAACAGCCCGGAACTGAAGACGCAGCAGGAAGACCCCAACAGCCCGATCGCACCGGGCTTGGCGAACTACTTCTTCAACGACTACCTGGAGTTCGGCGACCAGCTCGTGGAGTGGACGGAGTTCGACCATCCCGAGTTCGGCAAGGTCGAGCTAGGCGGCTGGAAGAAGACCTTCGGGCGCGTGCCGCCTCGGTTCATGAACGAGGAACTCTGCCACCGCAACATGGCCTTCACCCTGCATCAGGCCGACGAGATGCCCCAGATGACGATCGGCGAGACGAAGGTCGAGCGGATCGCGCCGGGCATCTTCAAGGTCTGGGTGGACCTGAGCAACGACAAGGCGGTCCCGACGATCCTCGCCAAGGCGGCAGAGAACAACGTCGTGGTGCCGGACATCCTCACCGTCGACGGCAAGGGGATCGAGGTCCTCTCAGCGAGCTGGGTCCCCAGCAAGTGGCGGGCCTCGGTCGCGCAGATGATCGACCAGAAGGACCTGACCCGGATTCAGATCCGCAACGGACACCCGGCGCACACGACCCGGACGCTGCAGTACCTCGTCAAGGGGTCGGGGCCGATCACCGTGAAGTACGCCAGCCAGAAGGGCGGAACGGTGACGAAGACGATCACGCTGCAATAGGAGGACAGGGACCGGGGATCGGGGACCGGGAATCGGTTCTGGATGACTCCAGTCGAAAGACAGGAGACAGAAGACAGGAGACAGAATGGGTCGAGTCGGCCTGGCCGAGCCGATTCCCTCGATTCGACGTGGCGACACGCGAACGGATCGCAGGCCCGCCGGCGCATCCGATGGAACCCCGGGGCTTTTCAGCCCCGGGGTTTCCTGTTCCTCGCCCAGGCCCGCGACTCAGAACTCAGAACTGGCAACTGAAAACTGACAACTGAAAACTGAGAACTGACAACCGCCCCCTACTGCTCCCCCGCCACCGCCAGCAGCGACATCGGATCCACCCGCGCGCCGCCCAGCCGCACGGTCCAGTGCAGGTGCGGTCCGGTGACGCGCCCGGTCGAACCGGCCAAGCCAACCACGTCACCGCGCTCGACAACATCCCCTTCCGCCACATTCCGCTTCGACAGGTGTCCCATGTACGAGAACACCCCGAGGCCGTGGTCGATGATCACCGTCTGCCCGGAGTAGTACAGGTCGTCACTGAGGGCAATCCTCCCCCGGTTCGGCGTGCGCACGGGAACGCCTTCGGCGGCGCGCAGATCCACACCGCCGTGGGGGCTCCTCGGCTGGCCGTTGACGATGCTGCGGTGGCCGAAGGCCGAGGTGACCGCGCCGGGCACCGGCCGGACGAACGGCCGCGTCCACGCGCGCTCGGAGGGCGCGCTCTTCCACACCGCGGCCACGCGTTCGGCCTCGCGCTTGATCCGCTCGAGAGCGCTCTTCGGCGGCGTCGCAAACTCGGGCGCCACGGTAATCCGGCGCGACGAAAACGTTTTCGGCACGACGGTCAGCGTGTGGACGTGCTCGGCCCGCTGCCCGCCCCCCTCCGCTCTGACGACCAGGCGGAGGGGGCCCTTGGGCGCCTCCAGGTCGAGGCCGACGAGCGCTTCCCAGACGCGACCGTCGCCCGTGCTGGCGAACGGGATCTCGCCCGCGGGCGAGGTCCCGCCGACCCGCTCGGCCGGCCTCGACGTCTCGGCCGACAGGACGACGACCTCGCCTGGCGCGATGGCACGCGCGCGGTGAGTCACCCTCAGCGCGAGGTCCTGCGGCTGCCCGGCCAGGACCGTCAGGGACAGCAGCGCCGGCGCGGCCAGGAGCAGGCCAGACGCGAGGGGGGCCACGCTCCGCCTCCCCCGGCCGGAGCGCCGCTGCAAGAAGTCGACGCGATCTCGTTCTCCAGATGTCATGTGGGTATTATTCCGTACGCGGGTCGCCTGGCCGTCGGTGCGCCACGGGACTTGCTGGCCCCTGATGAAGGGAGGCGTCGCCATGAAGAGGCTGCTGGTCGTCCTGCCATGCGTCGCAGTGCTGATGTCCGGCTGTGCGGACCAGGCGTCCGCGCCGGCACCGGAAGGCGCCCGGTCCGCTGAGGCCGCCATGGCCGTCGCGCCAATGGCGCCCCCGCCACCCCCTGCCCGGGACTCTGCATCGACCCGACAGGACGCTGGCCAGGTTACGCTGCCAGCCGGGCGCAAGATCATCCGCAACGGCCAGCTCGACATGGAGGTGTCGAGCGTCGACGCCGCGCTCGACGCGGTTCGAGCCGAGGTCGAGAAGGCTGGCGGGTATCTCTCCGATGAGACGCAGAGCCGCGGCGACGATGGGGCCAAGCGGGCGACCGTGACCGTCCGGCTGCCGGCCGCGACGTTCGACGACAGTCTCGGCGCGCTCCAGCGCCTCGGCACCGTCGAGCAGGTGAGCGTCTCGGGCGACGACATCACCGAGCAGTACTACGACCTCGAGATTCAGCTCCGGAACCGGACTCAGCTCGAGACGCGGCTGCTCGCCCTGCTCGATCGGCCCTCGAACAAGCTGACGGAGCTGCTCGAGATCGAGCGCGAGGTCGCGCGCGTACGCAACGAAATCGACAGCCTCGAAGGCCGCAAGCGCTTCTGGGACAGCCAGGTCGCGATGTCGACGCTCCGTCTCGTGCTGCACGAACCGGTGCCGATCACGCGGGGCGGCATGTGGTCGACGCTTCGGGGCGCGTTCCGCTCGGCCGGCGAGAACTTCGTGGGCGCGGTTGCGGGACTCATCGCGCTGTCGGGCGGACTGTTGCCGGTCCTGGTCGTCCTCTGGCTGTGCTGGCTCGTCGTGCGGGCGATCTGGCGCCGGCGGAGCCGTCCGCCCCTCAGCGGAAAGGCCTGAGCACCACCGTTACCGCCGCGTTCGCGTCGCCCGCGCGGACCTCGACATGGTAGACACCGGGGCGCGCATCCGCCCCGTTGTCAGCGCGGGCATCCCAGGTGACCGCGTTCACGCCCGGAGCGCCGCCGGCCGCAAGGCTCCTGACCGTGGCGCCCTGCGCGTCCCTGATCGCGATCGACACGTCGCCGGCGGCTGGCAGCCAGTAGTGGATGACGGCCCTGCCCCGCGGCGGCTGCGGCGGCACCTCCTTCGGCACCTGCCACCGGAGCGTCACGGGCCTGATGGGAAACACGCGCAGGCCGACCGGCATCGAACCTGCCTCGGCGAGCGCCTGGATGGGCCGCACGTCCAGCATGAACAGGCTGCGCCCGTGAGTCGCGATGACGAGTTCGTCCTCCCGCGGGTGCACGACCAGGTCCTGCACCGACGTGGTCGGCAGATCCGCGCACAGCGACAGCCACGATGCTCCGCGGTCGAGCGAGACGTACACCCCGGCATCCGTGCCCACGTACAGCACGCTGGGCTGCTTCGGATCCTCCCTGACGACGTTGATTGATTCAGCGGGCAGACCGCCGGCGATGGACGCCCATGTCTCTCCAAAGTCGTCCGACCGGAACAGATAGGCGCTGAAGTCGTCCTCGCGGTACCCCGTCATCGACACGTACAGCCGGCCGGCATCGTGCGCCGACGCGACCACGCGGGTCACCCACTTCGCGGGGAGGGACGCACCAACCTTCTTCCAGTCACGTCCGTCGTTGCGCGTGACGTACACGCCGCCGCCCTCCGTTCCCAGCGCCAGCGCGCCCGGCGCGAACGGGGACTCGGCCATCGAGGTGATCGTGCCGTAGGGTACGACGGCGCGCTCGCCGCCTGCCGGTTCACCGAGGTCGGGGCTGATGGCGCGCCATGCCGCGCCCCGGTTCGACGACTTCAGCACCACGTTACCACCGACGTACAGCGTACGCGGCTCGTGCTGCGAGACAAAGAACGGCGTGTACCAGCCGAAGCGCCACGGCCCCTCGCCTTCCGCCGGCCGCGGGCGGATACTCTCGGTGGCCGGACCGCCCGAGAACGGGTTGCCGGCCGAGGTGTCGATGCGCCGCATGTCGCCGTGCTGGTGCTCGTAATACACGTACCGCGGGTCGGTCGGATCGGGAACGGTCACGAACGCGTCGCCTCCCGTCCAGCGATCGAGCCAGACGTGGCGCCAGCCGTCGTTCGCCGCCGGCTCCTCGTCTGGACGGTAGGTCGATGCCACGGCAAGGGCGCCGTTGTCCTGCGTGCCGGCGAAGATGGTGTACGGATCCGCCATGTCGACGCCGACGTAGTAGAACTGGCCGATGGGCAAATTGTTGAGATGGAGCCAGGTCCGCCCGCGGTCGTAGGACATCATCACGCCGCCGTCCGTCCCGAGGATCAGGCGGCCGGGGTTGGCGGGGTCGATCCACAGTTCGTGATGATCGAGGTGCATGGCCGTTCCGGCAAGGTCGTGCACGCGCCGGATGACCTCGCCGATGCGCTGATACGTGCGCCCCCCGTCCGTCGAGTGGAAGGCACGGTTGCCGAGGATGTAGATCTCGTTCTCGTTGTCGGGCGAGACGCGGATGTCGCAGAACTTCCAGCCGTAGATGCCGAAGACGGGGTAGAGGTCGTCGGTGTTGGCCTTCTTCCAGGTGTCGCCGCGGTCGTCCGATCGGTAGACCTCGCCGCCGGCGATCTCGCGGTTCCTGGCCCCGGCTGGCGCTGGCGCCCAGTTGTCGAGGAACACGTACACCACGCGCGGGTCGGTGCGCGCGATGTCGATGTTGCTGCGGCCGAGCGGCCCCGCCGGCAGGCCGCCTCCGAGCTTCTGCCACGTGTTGCCGCCGTCGGTGCTGCGGTAGATCCCGCTCTCTGCACTGCTCGTGATCCGCCAGACGGACGCGTACAGCCGCCGCGGATCGGACGGGTCCATCGCCAGATCGATGGCGCCGGTCCGATCGTCGATGTACAGCACCTTCGCCCAGGTCCGTCCGCCGTCGGTGGTCCGGAACACGCCGCGCTCGGCGTTCGGCGTCCACGAGTGTCCCATCGCCGCGACGAAGACGGTATCGGGCCTCGTCGGGTGGATGACGATCTTCCCGATGTGGTGCGTGTCCACAAGCCCCATGTGCTGCCAGGTGCGGCCGGCGTCGGTGGACTTGAAGACGCCCGTGCCGGCGAACGCGGGACCACTGTGCCTCGGCTGCACCTCACCGGTGCCGACCCACACGATGTCGGGATTCGACGGGGCGATCGCGATGTCGCCGATGGCGAACGCCGACTCGTGCTCGAAGATCGGCTCCCACGTCATGCCGTTGTTGGTGGTCTTCCAGACGTTGCCGCCGCCGGGTCCCACGTAGATCGTGCTCGAGCCGGGCGCCGGTACGGCAATGGCTTCGATGCGCGATCCCTGGAGGGACGGCCCGAGCGGCTGCCAGCGGAGCGCACGGAACGGCGACCCCTCCAGCATGCGGCGATGCTGGTCCCAGGCCGCCATGCGGGCAGACGGATCGGTCGCCTGAGGCGCGCCCGGCACGTCGGTGCCGGCCGACACCCGTGCCAGCGCAGCCACCAGCGTCAGCGCGGCGATGAAGAACCCGAGATGCGTGAACCGGCGCAGAGATGTCGTGCCACGGGTCGGTGTGATCGTCATGACCCGCACAGGATACCGAAAAACAACGGGGGCCGGGTCACCCCGGCCCCCGTTCGTCTAGATTGCCGCGCCCGCGGGAATGACCGTCGCGTGTCGCCCCCGGTTCCCTGACCCCTGTCCCCCGCTCTTCCCCTGTCGCCTATCGCCTATCGCCTGTTCCCTGCCGGATACACCATGCTATTCGGCTCGGGCAGCGGAATCCGTACAATCGCCTTCCCCGCCCGGATCTTGTCGATCGAGTACTCGGGCTTGTCGGGATCACCCTTCAGCATATCGTCGATGTTGCCGACAGCGAGGATGACGATCTTGTCGGGCTGCAGGTACTTCTGCGCCACGCGCTGCACGTCCTCGATCGTCACCGCCCGAACCCGATCGCGGTAGGTCTTCCAGTACTTCGGATCACGCCCCGTCAACTCGTCGGACGCGAAGAGCGCGGCCACCACGGCCGCCGAAGAGAAGGCTCGCGGGAACACCTCGATGGCGTAGTTCTTGACCGTCTCCAGTTCCTCAGCGGTCACCTGTGCCGAGCGGATCCGGTCGATTTCCTCCAAAACGATCTGGGTCGCCTGCGCGACCGTCGAACTCTTCGTCTGGAAGCTGGCCTGGAACGCACCCGGGTAGTACGTGCCGACGCCGAAGCTCGACCCGGCGCTGTACGCCAGGCCCTCGTCCGATCGGACGCGGTTCGTAATGCGCGAGGTGAAGCCGGACCCGCCGAGGATGTCGTTCATGATGTCGACGGCAACCTCGTCCGGGTTGCCGCGCTGAATGCCGAGGTGGCCCATGGTGACGCGCCCCTGGTTTACGTCCGGCTTGTTCACCATGTAGACACCGGGTGTGGGGACGTGCGCTGGCTTCGGCACGGGGACGGCCTTGTACCCGGCGGGCGCGGCCCAGCCGGCCATCCGCTGCTCGAGCTTCGCGGCCATCTCCTCGGGTTTGAAGTCGCCCGAGACGGCCACGATGACGTTGCCCGGGTGCACGTGCTGCCGGTGAAACGCGACGAGATCGTCGCGCGTCATGCTGTCGACGCCGGCCTGCGTGACGGGCGTCGTCGTGAAGTGGCCGTCGCCGTACATCAGGCGCCCCCACTCGCGGGCCTCGATGCCGGCCGTGTTGTCGTTGCGCCTGGCGAGCCCCTGGAGGACCTGGCGCTTGTACAGGTCGAACCGGTCCTGCTGGAACCTGGGCTCGCGAAGCATGGCGAACAGCAGGTCGAGCGCCTTGTCCGTGTCCTTGGTAAGGAAGTTCGCGGACACGGTTCCGTTCGTGCCGCCGAAGCCAGCCGACAGCGTCGCCGCCAGGAAGTCGGCTTCTTCGTCGAACTGCTCGGCGGAGTACGCGCCCGCCCCTCCGGCGCGCATCTGGCCGCCGACGGCGGAGGCAAGGCCGATCTTGCCGGCCGGGTCGAGGTACGACCCGGCCCGGACGATGACGTTCACCGTCACGAGCGGCAGTTCGTGGTCCTCGACCATGAATGCGACGACCTTGTTCTTGAGCACGCGGCGGTGTTTCGCCGCGTCCGGCGGCTCGAAGCTCAGCGGCGAGAACTGCAAATCGCGCGGGTGCGCGGGCACCTGGGCCGCAGCAGGCGGCGCCAGCAGAAGCGCGGCCATGGCCCCAGCCGCGGCGGCATACAGGAGTCTTGTCGGGCCCATGGTTATTCCCCCTTCCCGATCTTCAGCTCGAGCACGGCCTTCATGGCCTTCAGGAGCTTCTGCTTGTCCGGCGGCGCCTGACTCTCGGCCTGCTGGAGCTTCTCGAGCATCTGCTTCGCCTGCTCCACGCTCATCTGCTGGATCATGCCGCGCATCTGTCTGACCTGCGCCTTCTCCTCGTCGCTCAGCCCCTCGAGCACGGGGTCGGCGTCGGCAGCACCGATCTCGGCGGCCTTCGTGTGGTAGAGGATGACGGCCCGGCGCTCGGGCTTGAAGTACTGGGTCGCCACGCGCTGGATGTCGTCCGCGGTCACCGCCTGGATCTTGGCCGGCTCCTCGTTGAAAGCCCGCCAGCCGAGGGCGTTGTCGGCGAGCAGGAGCTGCAGCATCAGCTGGAAGTTGTTCTGCAGCCGCCGGAACGTGTCGGCGGCGTACTGGTTCTTCACCTTCTGCAGCTCGCGCTCACCGACCTTTTCCGTCTGGAGCTTCTCGATCTCCTTGTAGAGCGCCCGCTCGACCTCCTCGGGCGTCTTCCCCGGGGCGGCCGTGGCCGTGAGCTGGAAGTAGCCCTGCCACTTCATGGCGTTATTCGCCGCACCGGCGTTGGTCGCGATCTTCTGGTCGAGTACGAGCGACTTGTACAGACGCCCCGTGCGGCCGCTGAGAATCGAGCCGAGGACGTCGAGCGCCGCTTCGTCGCGGTGCCCGTTCGCCACGGCGTGGTACCGCGCCACGGCCTGAGGGTTGGTCTCGGCGTACGCGACCATCCGCTTCTCGGCCTGCGGCTCGATCTCGCGCGTGCGGACCCCAGGCGGGTCCTGCGGGTTCCGTTTCAGGCGGCCGAAGTACTTCTCGGCCAGGGCCGTGGCCGCCGCCGGGTCGAAGTCACCGACGAGGCAGGCCGTCAGGTTGTTCGGCGCGTAGTTCAGATCGAAGTACGCGAGGGCCTCTTCACGCGTGATCGCCTCGACGTCGCTCGGCCAGCCCACGACGGGCCAGTGGTAGGGCGACGCGCTCCAGAACAGCGCCTCGAACTCCTCCTGGAACTTCCCGGTCGGCGTGCTCTCGGTGCGCAACCGGCGCTCTTCCCGCACGACGTCGCGTTCCGAATAGAACTCGCGGAAAACGGGCTGCGCCAGCCGGTCCGACTCCATCCAGAACCACAGCTCCAGCTTGTTCGCCGGCACGTTGATGAAGTAGATCGTGAAGTCGTTCGACGTGCCGGCGTTCATGCCGCTCGCGCCCGCCGTCGTGTAGATCCGGTCGAACTCGTTCTTGACGATCAAGTCGCGCTGCGCCTTCTCGAGTGCCGCCAGCTCGTCGAGCAGCGTCTGATGCGCCGGCGTCCTGGTCTTCGGATCGCGCACGTCCGCGATCTCGCCGATCCGCAGACGCCGGAGCTGATCCTGCTCCTCAGCCCGGATCTTCGCCTTCACGGCGTCCATCTTCGCCTGCAGCTCGAGGTCCTTGTCGATGTCCGAGGTCCCGATCGTGCGGGTGCCCTTGAACATCATGTGCTCGAACAGGTGAGAGATCCCGGTGATGCCCGGCCGCTCGTTGACCGAGCCGACCTTGGCCACCCAGCCGGCGGCCACGTTCGGGTCACCCTTGCGCGGCACGAACAGGAACGTCATGCCGTTGTCCAGGACCACTTCCTGCACCGGCACCTGCTGGCCCGCCGCCACGCCGGCCGAGATCAGCAGGACCGCGCAGGCGAGGCCGGCACGTTTCGCGAACTCCTTCATGGAACGTCCTTCCTTGTGGGCAGATATCTCTGATTCTAGCCGGGTCGGGTCGACCAGGCCAACGCGGGCCGCTCGCACCCGGCGCCGGTTACCTGAGTTCCGGGTCCGGCGCGTCACGCCTCGCCGGCCGACCCAGCGGCCGCGCAGGCACGCCGCCCCATCGCTCACCGGCGGGAATGCACGTGTTCCGCGCCACGAGCGCCATGGCGCCGACGACGGCATCGTCCCCGACCTCGACGCCGCCGTGGATGACCGCCTGGTGTCCGATCGTGACCCGCCGGCCGATTCGGACCGGGGCGAGCGTCAGCCGCCCGTCCTGGGCGCTGTGCGCCATGATGACGGCGTCGCCGCCGATCACGGTGTCGTCGCCGATCTCGAGGAGGTCGATGTCGTAGAGCTGCGCGGAGTTGACGATGACCCGATCGCCGAGACGGGCCCCCATCAGCCGGAGGTAGACGTTCATCCAGGGCGTGCAGCGCAGCAGGTCCAGCCCGAGCCAGCGGAGCAGGATCACGGCGGCATTCGCCGTCACCCATCGAACCGCCGTCCATCCATGCACGCCGTGCGTGCCTGTCGGGGTCGAGATGCCGACGAGGCGGACCCCAAGCGGCACGACGATGGCCGTCGTCATGACGGCAGTCAGGACGGCCAGGATGGTGAGGAAGAGGGCTGGCGGCAGGGGGAGGACCCGCCAGAGCCAGCGCACGAGATAGACGTACGGCAGCCATGCCACGCAGAGCACGGCTGAGAAGAACACCGAACCGAGGGCGAGAAGCGAGGCGTTTCGGCCTTCCCAGGCAAGCGTGAGTCGCACGGGGGTGATTGTATTCCGGGATCCGGGACCCGGGATCCGGGACTCGGGATTCGAGGTGCCGTTGCGCGGCGGCCTGGCTTGTGGCACGCTTCGCCCCAGAAGCCAGTCGCCAGACTCCCATGACCGCCGCGTACAACCACGAGAACCGCCCGCTCACCGCCGAAGCGCCGTCGGCCCCCTCACCGGACTGGGCCTCCCTGCCCGACGATCAGCTGCTGCGCCTGCGGATGTGCGATCTGGGGCTCAGCCTCGAGACGTCGCCGTGGCTCGCCGAGAACCTCGCGGAACTCGGACGCAACCTGGAAGCCCGCGGCATCGCCTTCCGTCCCCACTTCTACCTGTCGGACGAGTGGTTCACGCCGGACGGCACGACCGGGATTGCCATTCCGTTCTATCTCGCTCACCCGCGCCTTGCGAAGCTCGAAGAGAGCCAGATGCTGGAAGTCGAGGGTGGCACGCCCGAGTGGTGCCTGCGGATCCTCAGGCACGAAACCGGCCATGCCATCGACAACGCGTACCGTCTGCAGCGCCGGCGGCGGCGGCAGGACCTGTTCGGCAGCTCGGCGGTGCCCTACCCCGAGGACTACACGCCCAAGCCGTACAGCCGCAGTTTCGTCGTGCACCTGCAGTCGTGGTACGCGCAGAGCCACCCGGCCGAGGACTTCGCGGAGACCTTCGCGGTCTGGCTGACGCCCGATGTCCCGTGGCGCGCGCGCTACGCGGGCTGGCCGGCGCTGCGCAAGCTCGAATACATGGACGAGCTGATGCAGGAGCTTGCCGCCAGGCCCCCGGTCATCGACCCGGGCAAGCCGGTCGATCCGCTGCCGCGCGTTCGGCGCACGCTCGCCACGCACTACCAGCGCAAGCGGGCGAAGTACGGGATCGACTACCCCAACTTCTACGATCGGGATCTGCGGCGGTTGTTCTCCGACAAGCCCGACTACGCCGGCAACCCGACTGCAGCCGCCTTCCTCTCGCGCATCCGCAAGGAGGTGCGCCGCCGGGTGGCCCGCTACACGGGGGAAAAGCAGTACACCATCGACCAGGTCGTCGGCAACATGGTCCGGCGATGCCAGGAGCTCGGCCTCCGTCTGACCGGCCCGGAGGATCGCGCCCAGATGGATTTCACGGCCCTGCTCACGGCGCAAACGATGAACCACCTGCACAGCGGCAGGCACAAGCTGGCCCTATGAAGCCGCTCAAGGTCCTCGCCCTGATGCACGACTACCTCGTGCCGCCGGACTACACCGACGGCATGGACGTGGTGAATGTGCCGTGGAAGATGGAGTTCGACGTCGTCTCGCACCTGGAAGACATGGGCCACCGGGTGCACAAGACCGGCGTCAAGGACGACCTCGCGGTGATCCGCCAGGCCATCCTGGACTTCCAGCCGCAGATTGTCTTCAACCTGATGGAGAGCTTCCGCGAGATCGGCACCTTCGATCAGCACGTCGTGAGCTACCTCGAGTTGATGAAGACGCCGTACACCGGATGCAACCCCCGCGGCCTCATGCTGTCGCGGGACAAGGCGCTGGCGCGGACGCTGCTGGCGGCGCACCGGATTCCGGCCCCCGAGTTCTCGGTGGTCCGCATGGGCCAGGTCCCCCGGCGGCAGAAGCGGCTCGCCTTCCCGCTCATCGTCAAGTCGCTGACCCAGGAGGCCTCGATCGGCATCGCCCAGGCGTCGGTCGTCGAGGACGAGTCCGCCCTCCGCGATCGGGTCCGGTTCATCCACGGGAACATCGGGACGGACGCCATCGTCGAGCGGTACATCGACGGCCGGGAACTCTACGTCGGGGTGCTGGGCAACGACAGGCTCCGGGTCCTTCCGGTGTGGGAGATGAACTTCGCCCAGATGCCGGACCGCGCGCACCGCATCGCCAGCGAGCGCGTGAAGTGGAACGACGCCTACCGGGAGAAGTACGGGATCATGACCGGGCCGGCCGACCTGCCGCCGGACGTGGCCAAGCAGATCCAGCACCTCGCCAAACGGGTCTATCGGACGCTCGACCTGAGCGGCTACGCGCGCATCGATCTGCGCCTCGACACCGCCGGCCGCGTCTTCGTCCTCGAGGCGAATCCCAACCCGCAACTGGCCTACGGTGAGGACTTCGCGGAGGCCGCCGAGCACGCGGGCCTCCAGTACGAGGACCTGCTCCAGCGCATTCTCAACCTCGGTCTGCGCTGGCGGCCCGGGCTGGCGGGCTGACACGCGGGCCTTCCCCCGCATTCGGCCTTGCGGCTGACGCGCCGCCGGACGTGGCATAATGACAGACGGGGGTGAGTGCCCCCCCGGAACGCCCGCCTGCGTCCCCGAATTCGGCTCATCACGCTGGACACCCAGAATCTGCGATTGTGACCACCAGACGACCTTCGACGAGACCGCGCGGTCCGCGACAGCCACGACGACCGGCCAGGGGAGCGGCCCGCTTCCGGACCGGGTCGGCCACCGCCACGGTCACGGTGCCGTTCGACACGGCCGACCACGACCCGACGCCCATCCGTTTCGACGATCTTCCCCTCGACGCGCGGCTGCGCTCCGGCGTGGCCGATCGTGGCTTCGAACGGACGACCCCGATTCAGAGCGCCGTGTTCTCTCTCGTGTTCCAGGGCACCGATCTCATCGCGTGCGCCGAGACGGGCACCGGCAAGACGGCAGCCTTCCTCCTGCCCCTCATGCAGCGGCTGCTCGCGTCATCGATCAGCGGCAAGACACGCGCGCTCGTGCTCGCGCCAACCCGGGAGCTGGCCGTTCAGATCGAGGACGACTTCACGGGATTCGCGTATCACACGACGCTGACCAGCGTCGCGGTATACGGCGGCGTCGACGGCGATCTCCAGGCCCGCGCGCTCAGGGCTGGCGCCGACATGGTCGTCGCGACGCCGGGCCGGCTCCTCGATCACATGGGCACGGGCATCGTCGACTTCAGCCAGGTCGAGGTGCTGGTCCTGGACGAGGCGGATCGGATGCTGGACATGGGGTTCTGGCCCGACGTGCGCCGCATCGTGGCCGCACTGCCCGGGCAGCGGCAGACGCTGCTCTTCTCGGCCACGACGTCGGCCGACGTCGTGCAGTTGGCCGAGCAGGTCATGCACGCGCCGAAGTTCCTGCAGATCGGACGGGCGGGCGGCCCTGCGCGCACGATCACGCACCTCGCCCAGGTGCTGCCGGCATCGGAGAAGACCGACTGGCTCGCGCGGTTCCTGCGCCGCCATCGCGAGCCCACGCTCGTGTTCGTCAGGACCAAGCGCTTCGCGGACCGCCTCGCCTCCACGCTGGCCGGACGTGGGATCCGGTGCGCCCCGCTGCACGCCGACCGGTCGCAGGCGGAGCGAACGGCGGCGGTCGAGGGATTCCGCGCCGGGAAGCACCGCACGCTCGTCGCCACCGACATCGCGGCCCGCGGCCTCGACATCGACGGCATCGAGCGCGTGATCAACTACGAGGTGCCGTTCGGGGCTGATGCCTACGTGCATCGGGCCGGCCGTACCGGCCGCGCCGAGGCCACCGGGATTGCGCTGACGCTCGTCGCGCCAGACGAACTGCCGGCCCTGCAGGACATCGAGCGCGCGATCGGCATCCCGATCCGGGAACCCGAAGACGTGTTGGACCGCGACGAGGAGTAGCGCGCGGTCTCCTGTCGCCTGCTTGCCCTGAGCGAAGTCGAAGGGTCGCCTATCGCCTGTCGCCTGTTCTTCCGCTGTCCCTGATCAGGTCCGCCAGGTAGGGCTTCCACAGTGAGGCCACCGTGTGGCTGCCGTGCCCGCGGGTCCGGTCGCTGAACGGCATGACGATCGCGCGGCCGCGCGGGACCCGGGCGACCTCGCGCTCCAGGATGCCCAGCTCGGGCGGGTTCACCAGATCGTCGGCGAAGTTGACGGCGACCAGCGGCACGACGATCCGGCCGAGACCGGGCGCGGGATCGTAGTCCCACGAGGCCTCCACCGCGTAGAGCACGTCGTTGGCATCAGCGGTCTTCACGTAAGCGTTTACGTAGTTGTCGAGCCAGGTGTCGGCCGCCGCCAGCGTCGGCGCCTCCTGCTGGCGCAGCACGGGATTGCTGCTCACGAGCGCCAGCATGGCCGCTGCGGTCCGCAACCCCGCCGGCTGCACAGCGTAGTCGCCGCCCTTCCAGCCGGGGTCGTTCCGGATCGCATCGATGATGACGCGCCTCCACCAGCGGTTCCGGCCGGAGATCTGCGACGGCACGCTGGCCAGCGGCATCAGGGCGTCGGTGAACTCGGGGTACATCTGGCCCCACATCCAGGCGTGCATCCCCCCCATGGACGTGCCGATGACGATCCGCAGGTGGTTGACGCCCAGCCCCTCGGTCAGCAGACGGTGCTGCGCGACGATCATGTCGCGGTAGCCGTAGCGCGGGAACCGCGCGCGCAGCCCGTCGCTCGGCTTGCTCGACTGTCCGTGCCCGATGTTGTCGGGCAGAACGATGAAGTGCTCGGCCGCGTCGAGCAGCTGCCCGGGACCAAACAGCTCGCCGGCGAAATCGGGGCGCAGAAACTGGGTGCCCGCGCCGGTGGTCCCGTGCAAGACGAGCACGGCGTTGCGGACGACGCCGGCGGCGTCACGGCGCGGCTGTCCGATCGTGCGGTAGTGCATCCGCAGCTCGGGCAGCGTCTCACCAGAGGCGAACGCGAAGTTCCTGATGGTGAAATCGCCCTCGACCGGGGCCGGGTACTGCGCGAAGGCCACGGTAGGTACCAACACCGCCACCGCCACGAACAGTCTGCTCAGCATGACCATGCCGACTCCTTCTCCTGCAGTCCACGACCTACCGAGGCTCGATATAGAGCGATCGCGCCGTGAGCGTCTCGTGCCTCAGTCCCGCCGCCCGGTCGAGCCGGCGCACGATGTCAGGCAGTACCTCTGTCATCCGCCACTCGTCCTCGCGTCCGCCGGCCGCGCGCACGGCTGCGGCCGTTTCACCCCACCACGGAAGCGCCCGCTTGGCAATCGGTTCGACGATGAGCACCCGGGAGCCCGCCGCCGCCAGATCGAGCAGGGTGGCCAACAGCGCCGTGCGGGTCGCCCCTGGCAGTTCGTTGAGCGTGAACGCCGCGATCACGCCTTGGGCTGCGTGCGGCAGCCTGACCGATGCGAGATCCGCGCGCCGGACGGATCCCTCGACACCGAGCGTCGCCCAGGTCCAGCGCGCCTCGGCCGCCGCCCAGGGATGGAGCTCGATACCGAACGCCCGCGCCGCTGGCTGGCACTCCCGCGCCCACGCAGCGCCGGCCACGCCGGTGCCGCACCCTAAGTCGACGACGGTGGCCAGTGGCGGACGGGCAGCATCGAGGCCCCGCACGATCGCGCGCACGGTCAGAAAGTGCAGAGGACCATAGAACAGCGCGAAGGCCGCCCGCTTGCCGGCACTGTCGAGCGCGCCTCCCTGCTGGATCCTGGCTCGACGCTCGACATAGGCCGACGACAGGGCCCGCAGCGCGCGTGACACCTCCGCGACGCGCAAGTCCGACAGGTGCCTGGCTTCGAGGGCGGCCAGCCACACCGGCATTCGAGCATCGTCAGGGGGGCGCTGGGTCTCCGGCACGGCGTCAGTGTATACCGTCAGGGACAGGAGACAGGAGGCAGGAGTCGGGGGTCGGGAGTCGGGAGTCGGGAGTCGGGGATCGGGAATCGCGATCTGGAGGCCGGCCCTTCCGCCTTCGCGGAACGCTTCGGCGGACCGCCGTAGCCTTGGCGGAGGACGGTCAGGGCCGGCAGGCCCGCCGGGGCTGAAAGCCCCGGCCTCCAGCAGGCGCGGCGGAGCGGGCGATCCTGGGCGAAGATCACAGACGGGCCGCAATGGTAGGATCGGGTGAACCCTCGACACCTGAGGTCGGTG
>CAYZYG010000048.1:0-39568 GCA_964481395.1 uncultured Vicinamibacterales bacterium | reverse complement strand
CCGGCGGCGAGGCCCAGCAGCTCACGGAGCTCAAGGGCGGGGTCAGCGACTTCTCCTGGTCGCCCGACAGCACGCGGCTGGTCTTCGTGCAGGACGATCCCAATCCGTCCGACGAGCCCGAGAAGATGGAGGGCTGGAAGCGCAAGGCGAAGCCGCCCATCGTGATCGACCGCTATCACTTCAAGCAGGACCGTCAGGGGTACCTGACCCGCCTCTATTCCCACGTCTGGATCTACGACATCGCCGCAAAGAAGGCGGAGCAGATCACGAAGGGCGGGTTCGATGATGCGTCGCCTGCGTGGTCGCCCGACGGGACGAAGATCGCCTTCGTGAGCAAGCGCGGCGGTCCCGATCCGGATCGGCACGAGGACTCGAACGTATACGTGGTCGAGGCGAAGGCGGGAGCCGAGCCCCGCCAGCTCACCACGTACACCGGGGCGGACGGCGGACAGCCGTCCTGGAGCCCCGACGGCCAGTGGATCGCCTACTTCCAGGGCGACGAGACGAAGTACCTGGCCTACGACATCAACAAACTCGCGATCGTTCCGGCGGGCGGCGGTCAGGCGCGCGTGCTGACGGCGAAGCTTGACAGGCCGGCCTCAGGACGAATCCAGTGGTCCGCCGACGGCAAGAGCCTGTACTTTGCGGTGGACGACGACCGGATCACGTACGTCGGCAGGACCACGGTCGACGGGGGCGCTGTTGAACCGCTCACGACCGGCCGCCGCACCGTGTCGAACGTGTCGCTCGGAGCCGATGGCGCGATCACGCTGCTGGCGGGCACAACCTCGGAGATTGCCGAGGTTCACGTGCTCGAATCGGGCAAGCTGCGCAGGCTCACCACGCACAATGACGCGCTGCTCGGGGAACTGCAGCTTGCGATCACTGAGGATTTCACCTCCAAGAGCAAGGACGGCACCGTCGTCAACGGGCTGATCACGAAGCCTGCGTCGTTCACGGCGGGCACGAAGTATCCAACGCTGCTCATCATCCATGGTGGGCCCAACGGGCAGGACGACCATTCCTTCGACTTCGAGCGGGAGTTCTACGCGGCCAACGGGTACGTCGTCCTGGCCATCAACTACCGCGGCAGCTCGGCGCGGGGCGAGGCGTACCAGAAGGCGATTTACGCCGACTGGGGCAACAAGGAAGTGATGGACTTGCTTGGTGCCGTGGATCAGGCCATCGCGATGGGCGTCGCCGATCCGGAGCGGCTGGGCATCGGCGGGTGGAGCTACGGCGGCATCCTGACGGACTACACGACCGCGACCGATCCCCGCTTCAAAGGTGCGGTCTCGGGCGCCGGCAGCGCCCTCCAGTCGAGCATGTACGGGATCGATCAGTACATCGTGCAGTGGGACGTCGAGGTCGGACAGCCCTGGAAGGCGCAGGATCTGTACATCAAGCTCTCCTATCCCTTCTGGCACGCGGACCGCATCAAGACGCCGACGCTCTACATGGGCGGCGAGAAGGATTTCAACGTCCCCATCGCCGGCAGCGAGCAGATGTACCAGGCGCTGCGGAGCCTCGGCATCGACACTCAGCTCGTGATCTACCCGGGCCAGTTCCACGGTCTGGCGATCCCCAGCTACCAGCGGGATCGGTACGAGCGGTATCTGGGATGGTTCGACAGGTATGTGAAGGGACAGAAGAAGTAGATAGTAGACAGTAGACAGTAGACAGTAGGAAGACTGGCGCAAGGACAGGGGCCTCACGACCCGGGTCGTGAGGCCCCTCCTTGTCTCCGGCGACTGCTGCCTTTACCCCGCGCAGGCGGCTTCGACGTCCGCGACGGTCTTCGGAATCGGCGGACCGAGGACCTTGTTGCCCGTCTCGGTCACCAGCACGTCGTCCTCGATCCGGTAGCCCCGCATGTCGCGGTACTTCTCGACTTCAGCGAAGTTGATGAACGCGTCGTTGTGTTTCTCGGCCTTCCACTGGTCGATGAGCTGCGGAATGAAGTAGAGCCCCGGCTCGACGGTCATGACGAAGCCCGGCCGGAGCGGGCGGGCCAGGCGGAGGTAGCCCAGACCGAACTGCTTGCTGCGCTCGATGCCCGGCTCGTACCCGACGTACTGCTCGCCGATGTTCTCCATGTCGTGCACGTCCATGCCCATCATGTGGCCGAGGCCGTGCGGGAAGAACATGGCGTGCGCCCCGGCAGCGACGGCCTCGTCCACGTCGCCCTTCATGAGGCCGGCAGCCGTGAGGTCGGTGGCGAAGCTCTTCGCGACCAGCAGATGCACGTCCCGGTAGGGCACGCCCGGCTTGATGGCGTCGATCGCCGCCACCTGTGCCCGCAGCACCATCTCGTAGATCGCGCGCTGCTGCGTACTGAACTTGCCCCCGACGGGAATGGTGCGGGTGATGTCGCTCGCGTACTTGTTGACGGTCTCGACCCCTGAATCGAGCACCATCACGTCGCCGGCGGCCATCTTGTTGGCGTGGTGATGGTTGTGGAGGGTCTCGCCGTGCACGGAGCAGATGATCGGGAACGACAGTTGGCATCCCCGGCTGTAGGCCACCCGGACGATCTCGGCCACAACCTCGTACTCGTACTTGCCGGGCTTGGCCGCGGCCATGGCGGTCAGGTACATCTCCCGGGAGACGCCGACGGCGAATTCAATGTCCGCGACCTCCTCGGCCGACTTGATGTTCCGCTGCGCCACGACGGCGTTGTGCAGGATCTCGGACCGGTAAGCGGGCACCATTCCCGGCTTCAGCCCCAGGATTCGGGCCAGCTTGAGCGTGTGCTCCGTGCGGTAGGGCGTGAGGAAATGCACGCGGCGCCCCTGTTTGACGGCGTCGGTGACACGATCCTCCACCTGGGCGGCCGGCGCGCTCGAGGCGATGCCGGCGGGCTTGCAGTGGTCCGCGATGGTCGGCTGCGGCCCGGTCCAGACGATGTCGGCCACGGTGAGGTCGTCGCCGAAGAGGGTCTCGGTTCCCGCATCGACGTCGATGATGGCCGACAGGCCCGGCTGGTCGACGGCGAAGAAGTAGAGGAACGTGCTGTCCTGCCGGAAGTGGTAGGTGTTCGCGCCGTAGTTCATCCCCACTTCGTCGTTGCCGAGCAGCAGGATCACACCGGATCCGACGTCTTTGGCGAGCCGGGCCCGCCGCTCACGGTACACCTCAGGATTGAACATGATGTCACCTCGGGGAGTCGGACGCTGCCGCTCCACCAGTCCGCACGAGTCCGATCGTCACTGACGGGTTCTGGCGAACCTGCGCCCCACTCGCCGAGACTCAGAACCCAGGACCCATCCCTGGCCACCACTGATAACTGACACCTGACAACTGATGACTGACAACTGATCCTGGCAACCGCCAGGTCCCAGTGTAGACGAAGTCACGTCTCGCCGGCCCCCATTCCGGACCCTCCGGCCTCCTGATGGCGTCCCACTCGAGAGAGGTGACATCGAGCATGCGCGGGTGGGGTTGGGCAGTCGTCGCGGTGGGAGCGGCGCTTCTTGTCGGCGGCGGCCTGTACGTCAAGTCGAGGTTCTTCGGCCCACCGGTGGTGTTCGATGCCCCGACGGGCGATGGATCGCTTTACGACCTTCGTGTGCGGGCGTTGTCGGGCGAACCGGCGGATCTCTCGGCGTTCCGGGGCCGTGTCACGCTCGTCGTCAACGTGGCCAGCAACTGCGGCTACACACCGCAGTACGACGGCCTCGAGGCGCTCTACAAGGAACTGTCTCCTCGAGGCTTCAGCGTGCTCGGCTTTCCCAGCAACGAGTTCGGCGGCCAGGAACCTGGCACGGCCGAGGAGATCGGCGCCTTCTGCCGCCGCAACTACGGCGTGACGTTCCCGCTGTTCGAGAAGTCGATGACGCAGGCGAAGGACGGGCAGTCCCCCGTCTATGCCTTCCTGGGCCAGTCAGGGAGCCTGCCGACGTGGAACTTCGGCAAGTACCTGGTCGGCCGCGACGGCCGGGTCCGGGCGTACTTCCCCAGCCACGTGGCGCCTGACGATCCCGCGCTGCGCTCGGAGATCGAGCGGGCGCTGTCGGAGTAGCGCGAGGCGGCTACAGTCTCAGCCGTCAGACGTCCGACGGGGTCATCGCTCGGCCCCGCTCACGCTCGCCGGCAAAACGCACCTGCCGGGAATTCGTCCTGCTGTATGCGTGGGGACCCCCATCCCCACGCGTATCGCCCCCTCACGGTGCGTTTTGCAGACTGACGCCGTCGGCTCGGTTCGAGGGGCTCGCACCGCACCCACTGACGCATCCGCGGGTGCTTCTCGCCGATGACCCCGCCGGACGTCGTGAACATCGCATACCGTGGGTGAGGCGGATCACCCTTGCTCCGGAACTCGTCCGGCCCCGCCGCCGCTTCCCTTACCGCGTGCCGCGCAGGCTGATCAGGTTCGCCAGCAGTTCGTAGGCGCCGGGCGTGCCGGCCTGGACCTGCCGCCACAGACCGAGGCCGAGATACAGCCAGCGCCCCTTGCCGTGCCGGGCTTCGACCAGCGCGCCGGTCTTGATCCCCTTGTTGTAGTCGAACGGTTCGTCGATCTGCAGCAGATCCACGTACTTCGGATCCCGGTCTCCCAGGAAGTACAGCCCCCGCTCCTGCACCCACCCGTCCCAGGTCGCGGCGCTCACCGCGTTGGGTGTGTTGAACACCGGATGGTCGACGGCGAGGACCTGGACCGGCGCGTCCTCGGCCGTCGCGCGGCTGCTGCTCACGCGTGCGGGATACGGCCCGTACTGCGCCTGGTTGAACTCCATCTTGTTGTACTGGACGATCGCGACGCCGCCCTGCTCCACGTAGTCGAGCAGACGCCGGTTGTAGGCCCTCAGGTCTGCCCGCCGCTCGTAGGCGCGGATCCCCGTCATGATGACGTCGTACGTCGACAGGTCGCCCCACGCGAGGTCGTTCGTGTCGATCTGCGTGACCGTGGCGCCGATCTGCTCCAGGGCCTGCGGCACCACATCGCCGACGCCCATGATGTAGCCGACCTTCACGTTGGGTGTCGTCTTGACGTCGAGGATCTTCACCCGCGCCATCGCCTCGTGCATCACGTGCTGCCGGGTGATGTGCGGGTACTCGACCACCTGATACCCGCGCGCGAAGGTCCGGCCCGGAAACGCCGGAGACGTCATCTGCGCGGACAACCGGTGCTCGCCGGTTCCCGTCGTGGCCGGAACCGCCACGCTGAACCTGACGGTGAGGGCTTCGTCCTCATGCGCGAACGAGACCGGCACCGACGGCGGTGTCACCTGCCATCCCGTCGGCGTCGTCATGGTCACGGTGCCGGACACCGCGCCCTTGGTGCCGTTCACCACGGTGACGAACACCGTGCGGGACTTCCCGCGGTCCGCAGCAGGCACGATCACGATGTCCGGGTTCACGCGCACGGAGAGCGGCGGCACGACGAGCACGTCCGGCCGTTTCTCTCCGCTGAACAGGTCCGCCCCGGACCGGAAGATGACGGGTTGGGTCCTCGTGATTTCCGTCCCCGCGAGACCGAACGTCACCGCCGCCCGGAACGGCGTCGGGGCGAACGGCACGCCGAACGGCACGCCGGCTCTGAACTCGGATCTCGACGTTCCCGGAATGGGCTTCCAGTACGGCTCGGTGACGGGGGCGCCCGCCGGAATCGTCAGGTTCGACTCGCACGTGTACGCGCTGCGGGGGGTGATGCTGCTGGACTTGCAGGCGGCCGCGCCGTCGAATCCCTCCAGGCCGACCCGCGCCACGGTCACGGGAGCCGCTCCGAAGTTGGCCGCCGACACGGTGATCTTCACCGGCTGCCCTTCGTGCACCAGCCCGTCGTCCGCCATCGCGGTGACGACCATGCCGTGCGCCAGCAGCGCGGCGTCCTCGAAATCCTGCTGCTTCTGGGCGAGACGGACCTCGATCTCGTAGCGCCGATCCGCGTCGAGCCCGAACGAGTCGAGCTTGCCGCGAAGGGACCTGACGGCTTCAAGCCCCGCCACGATCGCGGGAATCGTCGCGGCGTCGCCCTCGGAGTCGAAGAGCCGCATCGCGCGGGTCGCTTCGGTCGCGATGGCCGCCACGCCGGTCCGGAGGGCTTCTGGAGCCGATGGGCCGGCGTACGCGATCAGTGCCCCCGTCGTCGTGTCGATGCCGTCGAACAACCCCGCCTCGTCTTTCTCCGACTGCCCGGGCATGACGGTGTCGGCCAGACGATAGGTGGCGCCGCCTGAACCGGGGAGCGGGAGGATCTGGCCGATGCCCTGGCATTTGTGCATCGCTCTGGCTTCGGCCCCGATCTCGGTGTACGTCCGTCCCAGCAGCCGGTCGAAGACTCCGGTGTCGACCGGGACCGTCCGCGCGCCGGGCGCGGATGGCATGAGACGACCGAATCCGGCCATCGTGTAGACCTTCTTCGCCTGCCAGGGCCGCAGGCCTTCGGCGATCTGCTCTGGGAAGCGCGCGGGATCGGCTGCCGCACGGAAGGCCTCGACGGCGAGGACGGACGTCGCCTGGTGATGCTGGCCTCCTCCCGTGCCGGTGGGCATCATCGTGGTGATCACGTCCGGCCGGCGCATGCGGATCACACGAACGATGTCGCCGAGGATTTCGTCGCGGCCCCACTTGCGAAACGTCTCCTCGGTGCTGAACGAGTAGCCGAAGTCGACAGCGCGGCCGAAGTACTGGTCGGCTCCGTCGATCCGGTGCGCGGCCAGGAGTTCGGACGTGCGGACCACGGCCAGGTCTTCGAACAGTTCCGGGCCGATCTCGTTCTGGCCGCCGTTGCCGCGCGTCGTCGTGATGAGCGCCACGCGCATGCCCTGGCCGCGGCTCAGCATCGCGAAGATGTGGTTCGTTTCATCGTCGGGATGGGCCGTGACCTGGAGAAAGCTGCCGATGGAATTCAGCCGGCGGATCGCCAGCCCCAGGGCCACGTGCCCGTGGTCCTGCGAGATAAGCCGGCCGGGCTGGGCGCGCAGCACGTGATCCGACGTCACGGATCCGGTCAACACCGCGACGGCAGCCAGCGCTGCCGCAAGAACGATTCGCTTCATGAGTGCACCCCGACAGACGGAAACGGGACGAATCCCACGATGGAATTCGCCCCGTGTCATTGTAACGGGCCTCTCCGGGAGTGTCACGGCGCGTTCGGCCCGCGTTCGCCCTCGCGGGCTACGGCGCGGCAAGCTGAACGCGCCCTTGACTTCGAAGGAGGACCGGGGCCCCTCACAACCGGTCCCCGGTCCCCGGCCCCTGTTCTTAGAACAGGATCTTGAACCCCACCTGCATCTGCCGCTGGTCGTAGCCGCCGGTCGGCGGGAACGCGTCAACCGCCGGCATCGCCGTCGTGGGATTGCCCGCCGTGTCGGTCGAGACGATGCGGTTCACGCCCGCAATGTTCTCGCGGTTGAACAGGTTCTTTGCTTCGAAGAACACCTCGCCGCGCAGGCCGCTGCGGATCGGGATGAACCGTGAGTAGCGTAGGTCGAGATAGACGACGTTCCCAAGTCGACCGGCATTGCGCGAGATACTCAGCGGCCGGTCATTCGTGACGCCGTCGAGGTTCAGGTCCCGGTTGGAGCGGATATTGAACGGCAGGCCAGAGTTCGCCTGGACGATCACGCCGAACTGGTTGTGGTTTACCAGGTAGGACAGCGCGCCGTCGCCCTCCATCCGGGGCTGGTACACCGTGCTCATCGAGAAGGTGTGCGTCTGGTGGAAGGGCGTCGGTCCCGTCTCCCGGTCGAGGTTCGAGGGATCCGACACGCGATCGTCACCGCTGCCGACCACGTAGGTCCCCGTCAGCGGCGCGTTGTCTTCGCCCTTGGCCAGCGTGTAGGCGATGTTGAACTGGAGGCCCTTGACCATGCGGCGATTCAGCGTGAGCGTCAGGGCGTTATAGGTCGACTCGCCAATCGACTGGAACGTGTCGACGTGGTTGAACGCCGGGTTGACCCGCGTCGACGCGTTGACGGCCGTCGAGTAGATCGGCCGGCCGTCGGCCAGCGTCGCGGCCGTCGGGATGATGTTCGTGTCGATCAGCACCGGGAGGTTCCGCCCGATGGCGTTCACGTAGCCGACCGCCACGGAGTAGTGTGCGCCGATCGCGCGCTCGAACTGGACGTTGGCCATCGAGGCGTACTGCGTGGAGAAGTCACCGTCGATCGCGGCGATGCTCTGGGTCGGCAGCACGAACCCCGGCGGCACGTTGGCCAGACTCTGCGGAAACGCCGGTGCGCCGGCGCTCGTCGGGCCCACGCTGACCGTGAAGCTGCGCGGGTCGCCGTTGCGCTGAATCGCGTCCTCGTAGAAGTTCAGGAGCGGCGGCTCGTACATCAGGCCCCACGAGGCCCGAAGAACGGACCGGGCCTGCTGGTCAACCGACCACGAGATGCCGACGCGCGGCGCGAAGTTGTTCTTGTCGACCTTGAACGACGACGACAGCGGGTTCGCGGCGAACGGCCTGGCGTCCGGGATCGAGAACAGGTCGTAGCGGATGCCGTAGAGCAGCTTGAAGCTCGGCGCGATCTGGAAGTCGTCCTGGAAGAAGAACCCGTAGAACCCTGAGTTGTAGCTCACGGCCGGGTCGCCCAAGTCCTGCAGGAACGTGGTGTACGCGCGCGGGTTGGTCCCGCTTTTCGCTGCCAGGTAGGCGTCGACGCTCGGGAACGTATAGATCTGCCGCTGCGTGTTGAGCCGTTCGTCGGCGACGAACTGGAGGTCGAAGCCGCCTTTGAAACTGTGACGCCCCGAGATCCACGTGTAGTTGTTCAGCACCTGCCAGATGCCCTGCTTGAACTCGAATCCGGCCGACTGCGTGCCGTCGAGGCCCTGTCCGAAGTTGGCCACGCCAGACACGTTGATGGCCGGGCCGCTGGCGGCGCCTTCGGAAGCCGCCCGCGACTGGTTGCGCCGCGCGTACTGCACGCGCAACTCGTTCAGCCGCGTGCCGCCGAACGACGACACGAGTTGTGCCGAGATCGAATCCATCCGGTCCTGGAAGTCCGTGGCCCGCTCGGGCACGGTCAGGCCGCCGCCGACGTTGTACGGCGAGGTGTTGTCGAAGAACAGGTACCGGACGGACAGGCGGTTCGCCGCGTTCATCTGGTAGTCCGTCTTGCCGAGCAGGAAGTTCACGCTCTGCGTGGCCGGCATGACGCCGTCACCCAGGGAGATGCCCAGGCGCTGGGCGTTCTCCGGCGTCACGGTGATGACGCGGTCCGCGGACAGGTCCCGGTCGACCCGCTCGAAGCCGACGTAGTAGTGCCACCGGTCGCGCGCGATCGGGCCGCCGACGGTCGCGGTGATGTTGTCGACCTTCGTGTCGGGCTTGGGCGCCGAGGGCGACAGGAAGAACGGCCGCGCCGACATCGCCTTCCGGCGGAACCGGTAGCTGAAGCTGCCGTCCACGTTGTTGGTGCCCGACGGCGTCACCGCGTTGTAGACCATCCCCGTCGTCTGGCCGAACTCGGGCGCGAAGCCGTTGGTAATGACCTTCACCTCGCGCACCATGATCTCGGAGGCCGGCAGCAATCGCAGGCCCGCGCGGTCCTTCTGGGTGTTCGTGTTGCCGTCGATCTGGTAGTTGGTGCGCATCTGCGTGCCGTTGGCATTGATGCGCGGCACGCCGAACTCGTTGTTCTCGTACCCGGTGACGTTCGTCTGAAGGAAGGCGAAGTTGTACGGGTTGCGCGAGACCAACGGCAGGTTCTTCACCTCCGTCGACCCGATGACGCGCCCGAGATCGATCTTCCCGGGCTCGGCGATCGGCGCTTCCGCCGTCACCTGCACGACCTCGGTCATCGCGCCGACCTCGAGGGTCAGGTTGACGACGGCCGTCTGGCCGGCCGAGAGCGCGATGCCTGACTGCTCGATGGCTTTGAACCCATCGAGCTCAGCACGCACCTTATAGCTGCCGAGCGACAGCAGTGGAGCCCGATACAGGCCGCGCTCGTTCGTTACGGCCGTCCGCGTCGTTCCGTCGTCCGTGTTGGTGACCGTGACCGTGACGCCCGGAAGCAGTCCGCCCGACGCGTCGACGATCGTGCCTTCGATCGTGCCGTTGATGGCCTGTGACTGTCCGAACACCGGGACGGCCACGAGCACCAGCAGCAACACAGCCATGCCGCGGAATGCCGACATGTGTCTCCTCCCCATCGCAGAGAAATCCGCCGCCCCGGACGCACCCCGGCGCCTGGGCATCGGACGTGAAGCCGGCGGCATGCCGGCCATCAGGCTAGACAGGAAGCGGGCCCAACCCCGCCATCCCAGCAGTGTAGGGCCCGCTTTTCAGGTGTGTCAACGGACAGGCGGACACCGGGCTCCCGCCCGGTGGCCCCGTCAGCGGCTCTGGGTCTTCCGGCGCTCTGCCTGCTGCGCCTGGATCGCCGTGAGGTTGATCGTGAACACGATGTCCTCGACCAGACAGCCGCGCGACAGGTCGTTCACCGGCTTCGCCAGACCCTGGAGCATCGGTCCCATGCTGACGACGTTCGCCGATCGCTGGACGGCCTTGTAGGTGACGTTCCCGGTGTTGAGGTCCGGGAAGATCAGGACGGTCGCCTTGCCGGCGACCGCCGACCCCGGCGCCTTCAGTCGCGCCACGTCCGGCATCACGGCGGCGTCGTACTGCAGCGGTCCCTCGAGCGCCAGATCCGGCCGGAGTTCCCTCGCGATGCGCGTGGCTTCCTTCACCTTCTCGACGTCTTCGCCCGAGCCGCTCGACCCGGTGGAGTACGAGAGCATGGCTACGCGGGCGGGAATGCCGAAGGCGATCGCCGAGTCCGCGCTCTGGATGGCGATGTCGGCCAGCTCGGCCGCCGTCGGGTTCGGCACGACCGCGCAGTCGCCGAACACGAGGACCTGGTCCGGCAGGCACATGAAGAACACGCTCGACACGAGGTTGCAGCCCGGCACGGTCTTGATGATCTGGAGGGCCGGCCGGATCGTGTGCGCGGTGCTGTGAATCGCGCCAGAGACCAGGCCGGCTGCCTCGTCCTGCGCGAGCATCATCGTGCCGACCATGATCGGGTCCTGCAGCTCGATCGCTGCCCGCTCTGGCGTCATGCCCTTGGCCTTGCGCCGTTCGACCAGCGGCTCGAGATAGCGGGGGGCCACCGCCACGGGATCGATGATCTCCACCGAATCGGGGAGTTTCACGCCCTGCTTGGCCGCCACGTCCCGGACTTCATCCGGGCTGCCCAGCAGCACGCACCGCGCGATCCCGCGGTTCGCGACGATTGCGGCGGCGGCCACGGTGCGGGGCTCGGCCCCCTCCGGCAGGACGATGCGCTGGAGATTCGCCCGCGCCTGTTCGACCAGACGATGGCGGAAGGCGGGCGGCGACAGGCGCGGAACGCGCGCCGTCCTGCCGAAGCTCTTCACCCAGTCGACGTCGATGCGATCCGCCACGAACGTCATCGTCCGCTCGATGCGGTCCGGGTCGTCGACCGGAATCTCCGTGTTCATGCTGGCGACATTCGTGGCCGCCCGATAGCTGGACACGTCGACGCCGAGGACGGGCAGCCCCGTATCGAGGGCCTTCCGGCAGAGGCGCACGACGCGCGGATCGGGGTCGAGGCCCCCCGTCAGGAGGACGCCGGCCAGCGGGGTCCCGGCCTGGACCGTCAACGCGGCAGCCATGAAGATGTCGCTGCGGTCGCCCGGCGTGATGATGAGCGCGCCGGGTCGCATGGCCCGCAGCGCGTTGGGCGGCGACGCCGCGCAGATGCCGACGTCGCTGACCCGCCTCGTGCGGATCTCGCCCGCGAACACCACGCGGGCGTTGAGGGCCATGGCCACGTCGAGCACGCGCGGCGCGGCCAGATCGCTGCTGCACGGCACGATCGCGAGAGGACGCAGTTTGACCGCCTCGAGCGCGCGGCGGTGGGCCGCCTCGTTCTCCGCGAACGACGTCACGCCCTTGCAGTCCGAGCACCCGCCCTGGGCCTGTCCGATCGTCTCGCTTTCGGCCTGCTGTCCGCCAGCCCCGATGCACACGCGGTTCAGGATGCAGCTGACCTGCCGCCCTTCCGGCAGCGCTCCGTACCCCCGCGCGGCAATCGCGATGGCGTCGGCGACTTCCGCCGCGTTCTGGCTTCTCGGCGACGCGACGAGGACGAGTTCCGCGTCCAGAGCCTTGAACATCAGCTCGTCCACGCGTGTGGCGTGCACCATCCCGGGCTCCGGGTTCATGCCTTCGACGATCAGCACGTCCGCGCCGACGCCCGCCTTGTCGACGATTTCGATGACGTGCTCCATGAGCGTCTGGTCGTCACCCGCCGCCAGCAAGTCCTCAGCCGTGTGGATGGGAACCGACTTGACGGGCACGATGTGCGCGCCGAGCGCGACCAGGCCCGCTGACTGGCTGACTTCGCGGTTGGCGATCGGCTTTACGAAGCCGACGCGGACGCCCTGTCGATCGAGCGCACGCACGAGGCCCAGGCAGGCCGTCGTCAGACCGACGCGCCGCCCGGCCGGGGCAACGAGGATGATATTAGGCACCGAACCCTCCTGATGAAACAGGTATGAAGACGGACCCTCAGGACCGGCGCGCGATCTCCGCAGTGTCCAGGGCAATCATGAGCTCTTCGTTCGTCGGTACGACCAGCGCCTGCGGCCGGACCTCTTCCGTGATGCGGCCGTTCTGCTCGCGTCCGTGGGAGGCGTTCGCGGCCGGATCGATGGTCAGGCCCAGGAACCCGAGGTGCGAGACCGCGCGCTCGCGCACGGCGACCGAGTTCTCGCCGATGCCGCCCGTGAAGACCAGGGCGTCGAGCCGGCCCAGGGGCACGACGAGGGCCGCGATGGCCTTGGCGAGCACGTAGCAGAAGATGTCGAAGGCGAGCCGCGCGCGCTCGTCGCCAGCCGCCGCTGCGGACTCGATGGTCCGCATGTCGTTCGACAGGCCGGACACGCCCAGCAGGCCGGACTTCTTGTTGAGGGCATCGAGGATCTTGGTCGCCGGCACGTCCAGCGCGCCGCTCATGTGCCCGATGATCGCGGGATCGACCGATCCGCTCCGCGTCCCCATCATCACGCCCTCGAGCGGCGTCAGCCCCATCGTCGTATCGACACTCCTGCCGTCCCGCACCGCGGTGCAGGAGCAGCCGTTTCCCAGATGCGCGGTGACCAGCCGGTGCTTCTCCGGCGCCAGTCCGGTCAGCACCAGGGCCTGCCGGGCAACGAAGCGGTGACTCGTACCGTGGAATCCGTACCGGCGGACGCCGTACGTGCCGATCCAGTCATAGGGCACGGGATAGGTGTACGCCACCGGCGGCATCGTCTGGTGGAACGCGGTGTCGAACACCCCGACCTGCGGCAGGTGCGGGAAGAGCTCCTGGGCCAGGCGGATGCCGACCAGGTTTGGCGGATTGTGCAGCGGGCCGAGCGGAATGCACTCCTCGACCTTCGCGATGACTTCTGCGGTGATCGCCATCGAGCCCGAGAACTTCGATCCGCCGTGGACCACGCGGTGTCCCACGCCGATGAGGCTCTCGGTGAGACCGAGGTCGTTCAGCAGTGCCGCGACGGCGCGCAGCGCCTGCGCGTGATCGGCACCGGCAAGCGGACGGGATTCCCTGGTTCCGTTCCGCTTCCAGTCGAGGGTGGCGTCCGGAGAGCCCAGACGCTGGGCGATGCCCGACACCTCTTCCGTCGAGGTCGCCGGATCGATGACAGCGAACTTCGCGGATGAGGATCCGCAGTTGAGCACGAGTACGTCCATGGTCGGTCCTGGTGTCGATGTCCGGTACGGCGGCGGGGGCGGGAGGCCGGCAGACGGGAACGAGGGCTACCAAACCAGCGAAAACTATTCTACGCCCAGCCAAGGTAACCCCGCAAAGGGACCCCCTGTCCGGCCTGTCCAGCCCGCCCGGATCCTTCGGCGTCGGGCAGCCGGACCCGCGCGGCGGCCGGGGGTACAATGCCGTCGACCCGGGAGGAGCCTGCATGCGTCTGACCCGTTCGCTTCTATGGAGTGTCGGCGTGTCTGTCGGGGTCGCCGCTGTCCTCGGCGCCGTCGTTCAGGACCAGCCCCGCGAGTCCGGTCTCCCGGCCAAGCCGTACGAAGCCATCTCGCTGACAGGCGCGATGCTCGACGCGCCCCCTCCCGGCGCCCCCGCCCTCGCCGCCTACGAGCAGGCCCGCCGCGACTTCGAGCGCGCGCAGACCGAGGAGCATTACATCTGGTTGGGCCGCCGCATGGCCTATCTCGGCCGGTACCGGGACGCGATCGCGATCTACACCGAGGGCCTCTCGCGGTTCCCCGAGTCGTACCGGCTGTACCGTCATCGCGGACACCGCTACATCTCCGTCCGCCAGTTCGGCCGGGCCATCGCCGACTTCGAGAAGGCCGCCGCCCTGGCGACAGGCAGGCCGCTCGAAGTGGAACCGGACGGCGCGCCCAACAGAGCTGGCATCCCCGTCTCCAACACCCACTTCAACATCTACTACCACCTCGGCCTCGCGTATTACCTGACCCGCGACTTCACCAGAGCCGAGGCGGCGTACCGCGAGTGTCTGGCGTGGTCGAAGAACCCAGATTCCGTGGTGGCCGTGTCCGACTGGCTGTACATGACACTGCGCCGGACCGGCCGCACGACGGAAGCGGAGCGGGTTCTGGTGCCGATCCACCGCGGGATGGCGCTCCTGGAGAACGGCGCCTACCTGGATCGCCTGCTGATGTTCAAAGGGGAGATCCCGACTGAGCAGTTCTCACGTTCGAAACCCGACGAGAGCGCGTCCGAAACAGCCATTCGTGCCTACGGAATGGGGCTGGTACGCCTGTGGGCCGGGGACCGCGCCGGCGCACGACAGTGGTTCATGCAGCTCGTCAGCTCAGGGTCGTGGCCATCGTTCGCGACGATCGCCGCCGAGGCCGAGCTCGTCGATCTCGCGCGCGGGGAACCCGACCGCGGCACGCCCGAGTCAACACTCGCCGCATGGGTGACGGCCTGGAACGCGTACGACCTCGATCTGGCGCTCGGCCTCTTCACCCTGGAACCCGCCCCGACCTACTACTCGTCCGAGAAGGCCGGCCGCATCTCGGGACGCGACATCCTGAGCGAACACCACCGGGGATTCGGGTTCGTACCGGGGGGAAAGGCCTCTGACAGCCGCCTGTGGCTCGACGACATCCGTATCGAGAGACAGGGCGGAACGGCTGTCGCGACCGCCGCATGGTACTTCGATCGCGATGTCGCCGGACGCGCCGCTCCGCAACGGGGTCCTGTGACGTTCGTGCTCGTGCGCGGAGCCGACGGTTGGCGGATCCAGCACGCCCACTTCGCCAACGACCCGGCGGGTGGAACGACCTGAGGGTGACTGGGTCCATGACGCGCCGGCTGCTCCTCCTCGGGCTCGTCGTCGTGCTGGGTGCGGCCGGCTGGGCCGGCGTGCGCAGCACGCGCACCGGAATGCAGCGCTCGGTCACCGTCGTGCGAGGCATGCCGGTCGAGTTGCTGCTGCCCGAAGGCGCGCGCGCGTCGCCGCGACCGGGCATCGTGGTCGTGCACGGCTTCGCCGGGAGCCGGCAGCTCATGTACGGGATTGCCCAGTCACTTGGTCGGAACGGCTACGCGGTCGCCCTCATCGATCTGCCGGGACACGGTCAGAACCCCGCGCCGTTCGCGATGAGAACGGGCAGGGCCGCCGGATTCGACGGACCGTTGACCAGCGTCACTTCGTGGCTCCGGGTGCAGCCGGGCGTCGACGGATCGCGGCTGGCGCTTGTCGGACATTCGATGGGCGCCGGGGCCGTGCTGCGGTTCGCCTCGCGTGACGCCGACATGCGGGCAACCGTCGCGATCTCGGGCGGGCTTCCTGCGCGTGGCCGGCAGTCCGCCGACACCCCTCGGAACCTGCTGGCCATTGCGGGTGCGTGGGAGTTCGACGGCGTCCGGCGCGCGTGCGAGGAACTGGTCACGGCATCGTATCCGACGGCCGATCCGGCGGACCTGTCGGGCGACTTCCGCCTGGGCACCGCGCGTCAGTGCGTCATCGTCTCCGGCGTCGAGCACATCAGCGTGTTGTTCAGCCGCACCGTAATCGAAACGATGGTGCGCTGGTTCGATCAAGCTCTCGGATTCGCGCCGGTCGATCGCCCGATAGTGACCGCTATCCCGTGGCGACCGGCTCTTCTCATTCATCTCGCCGGGATCGGTCTGTTCTTCGTCGTCGTGGATCTCCTGTTTCCGCGAAGGGCTGCCGGGCCGCCGCCGCACGCGGGGGCATCGTCCTCGCAAGGACACGGGCTCGGCGTCGCGCCGGCCCTCATCCTGCTGGCGCTGCCACCGATCATCGCGGCCGTCGTCATGCGGTTCGTTCCTGGCGGGTGGTTGCCGCTGCTCACGGCCGACTACCTGGCCGGGTTCTATCTGCTCGTCGGCCTCGCCATGCTTGCCGGCCTGAGCGTGACGGGGCGGGCGCCGGCACCGGATACGTTCACGGCCCGCGGGTTGTGGCGGGCGGTCGTGGTCTCAGTCGTGGCGGTGGCGGGATTCGCGGCCGCCGCGCAGTTCACCTGGCTCAACCTCCGGCTGACCGGTCATCGATGGTGGCTTGCCGCTATCCTGTTCCTCCTGTGGCTCCCCTACTTCGCCTCGCTCGAGGCCTGGCTTCGGACCCGGGCGCCGAGCCGGCACGGCGTGTGGGCCCTGGTGTCGGCCGTGGTGACGACAGCGGCGCTCACCGGCGCCGTTCTGGTGCTCCGTGCGCCCTCGTTTCTCCTGCTCCTCGTCCCGGGGCTCGTGCCGATGTTCCTTCTCCACGGTCTCTACGGACACTGGCTCCGCCAGCGGGACACGGACTTCTGGCCAGCCGCCATTGTCGGGTCGACTCTGTTCGCCTGGATCACGGCCGCGGTGTTTCCCTTGACGTGAGGACGGCGCTTCCGCCACCGCGCACGGGGCGGCGAAGGACCTTCACGCGCGGGCAGGGGAGGTGATCGCCTCGAGAAGGGACCCGACGATCGTTGAGGCCTCGTCCCGCTCGCCAACGAGGACAGATGCGCCTTCCACCACGCGGGCGAGCGTTCGCAGCGACTCGGCAGGGGCCATGCGCGCCCGAACGGTATGCTCCAGCAGCCTGAGCGCGCCTTCACCGGGCGTGGTCTGTCGTGGCTGCCACGAGGCGCCTGCGGAGTACGGACAGGACACCACGAGGCCGACCCTGATCGGCCACCGCCCGATCCGGTCACCGAGTTCCTCCAGCCCGATCCGACGGCATATGCCGGACGGCTGCCGGATCGACAGCGGCTTGGGGAAGGGATGGACCCGCCCCTGACGGTCGAATACGGCGAATTCGTCCGAGTAATACGCGGCGCCAGCCCGAACGAGCGCTTCCGTCAGCCTCGACTTTCCGCTGAAGCTCGATCCTGGAATGACGATCGCGCGCCCGCCCCACTCGACGACACCCGCGTGGACGAAGGTGAATGCAGTCGAGGAGCAGGCGACGTCGAATCTGATGGCGGACTCGGCTGCTTCGAATGCCTCAGCGCGCTCGACCGTCCGGGCGACCAGCGCGTGGCCGGAGTACACCAGGGTGAACTGGCGAACGCCTCGCCACGCTTGCGGCTTCGGCATTCGAATCGAGTACAGGTGATCGACTACCGGATCGGTCGAAAGACTGTGGCGCGGGAGCAGGTGCTCGCGAATGCACGCGAGCTGGTCTGCGTCGTTCACACGAACACCAATGCGCACGCCGAATGACACAGCCGACAGACCTGCCGTCCACTCCAGACGGTCCAGGGCCTCCGCTCAGCCGTTTGGGCGCGCGAGCCGAGGGATAATGTGCACGACGTCAGTGCCGGATGCCGCTCCAGTTGTAGGTACAGGCACCGCTCACCTCCACGCCGTTGTGTGGTAGGCGATGACGGTGCCCGACACGGTCCCACCACCAGACCTGGACCCCCAAGAATTTCCCGTGGCGGGGTCAATCGTTCCTGTGTACGTGTATTGGACGCAACCGTTCGTATCGTCCCAGATCATGAGCGTGAATCGGAGCGCACTGTTACAGGTGCCGGATGCCGCTCCAGTTGTAGGTGCAGGCACCGATCACCTCCACGGCCGTCATGCTGTAGGCGTTGACGGTGCCCGACACGGTCCCACCACCAGACCTGGTCCCCGAGAAATTGCCCGTGGCGGGGTCAATCGTTCCTGTGTACGTGTATTGGACGCGACCGTTCGTATCGTCCCAGATCATGAGCGTGAATTGGTTCGCACTGTTACACATGAAGTGGAGCGACCCTGCCGGCGCCTGCTGCGTCCCGCACGATCCGCTAAGCGTTCCGGATCCGGAGAAATTGCGTACCTGGCCGTCGCACGGTATCGGACCGGGGAGTGTCTGGGCCATCGCCGGCGTCGGCGCGACGATCGAGGCCACCAGGGGCAGCAGCGCCGCGGCCACGCCGAACAGCTGGCGGCGCGTGATCAACTCGCCTGTCGGCAGGGGTCTCGCCAGCAGCCCGGCCTTGTCGAGTTCGGCCAGCGCCAGGTGGACGAAATCCTCGTCGTTGGGCACATCCAGCGCCCGATTCAGCGCCGCGGCGATCTCGCCCACCGGCCGCCGGCCGTCGGCGAGCTTCCAGACGAGCGCAGCGGTCTTGTTCAGATGGTGGGCTGCTGAAGTCCGCTCGTCGTACACGACGACTTCGTCGCCGACGTCCTGCACGATGACCTGGTCCGTTCGCGCCTCCGGTATCATGCTCTGTGCCTCCTTGGTCCGGCCAGCACGACGGCCGGAGACCGCGGTCCCGAAGATCTTCTGCCGGGGGCGCCTTCTGCGAGACACGCCGTGCGCCCACTCGGCATCGGACCGGGGGACGCACGCTCTCCGCAAAATCGTAGAGAGCATAGCGGAACCCGGTTAGCGAGGCAATCCCGGGGCCAGGATCTCCCAGGGTGTCCCTTCACGCCGATTCCAGGCGTAGCGTCCATCGCGCGAATGGACCGGCGATGGCCCGCCACGAGTGCCGTTCGAGCCACTGACGGCGCGCGTCCTCCCTGGCACCAGGAATGTCGGTCAGCGCGGCGACGACCGCGTCGGCGAGCGCGCTGGGCGTCGCGTACCGGGCCACGCCGCCGAACTGGGAGGCTTCAACCAGACCACGGTAGATGGGGTGCGGATAGACCACGGGCCAGGTACCGTGCCCGACCGCGTCGAGCAGCGCGACCCCGAAGCTCTCTGAGCGACTGGTGAACAGGAACAGATGCGATGAGGCGTGCGCAGCCGCGATCGTCGCGTCATCGCAGTCCGCCAGGAACTGCACCGCCTCCTCGATCCCCAGCCGGGACGCGAGACGGCGAAGGCGATCGAGCAGCGGCGGTTCCCGGAGCGCCCCGGCGATTGTGAGCCTCACGTCGAGACCGTGCGCACGCCGAAGCAGGGCGACAGCCTCCAATTGGTGGTCGAGTCGCTTGTGCCTGGCGTAGGCGCTGACGCTGAGCAGTCTCAGGGGGTCCTGCGGGCTCCTGGGGGCGCGGGTCGGTTTCACCGGTCCGCTCCAGCCGCATCCGAGCAGCACGACCCGGTCGGGCGTCACGGCTGCCCGGCCGGTCAACCACTCGCACTCGGCTTCCGACAGACCGAGCAAGAGGTCCGCCGCCGCGCAGAATCGCTGGACCCGGCAAGTCGTGTGCCGCCGCACATCCAGGTGAATGGCCGGAAGGAACGCGAACGGCGCACCGAGCCGCTTCGCGAGCTTCGCCGCCTGTTCGGCGCAGGACGAGTAGTGCGATGCGTAGAGAACGGCCTGTGGGCGCAGCGCGGTGCCCAGTTCCTCGAGGCCCCGCAACTGAAGATCGGAGGGGTGCGGGCACCACATCCACGCCTGTCGACGCGCTCCGTCCGTCGCAGAAACGAGCGGGAGGCGGACCTCACGGATCGTTGTGGATGCGACAGGCGGAGGGGCATCGTCGCACAGACCGGATCCCGCAGCCACGACGACGTCGATACCGAATTCCCCAGCCAGAGACGACGCCAGCCCCAACGTCAACCGCTCCGCCCCGCCGGGGGAAGAGAGCGGCCACGGCGTGACGATGAGCAGCGTCATGCGTCGTCCGCAGTCGCTCCCCGTCGCCGGCCGAGCCACTCGTCCCAGGGCCACTTGAGGAACCACTCGTAGATCACGCGGCGTGTATGAAACTGGCAGCGATCCAGGCGTCCGTCGAGGAACGAGGCCTGCCACAGCCCGGGATCGAACTCGGCGGCTCGCGACCGATCGAACAGTTCAGCAGCCGATCGTTCGGCAAGGTCCACCGCGTGGCGATCGCGCTCGGCATGCGCGAGGATGGGGGGCGGGAGCGTGGTACCCAGAATGCCGCGGGCCAGCAGGAGCGCGACGAGAAGGATGCGCCTCATCCGCGCGCGGTCGGCCCGATGGAGGACGGCGGCCCAATCGTCGACGCGGGCAGCCACGGCGTCGACGTCGCTGACGGCGCGCAGCGAACTCCATCCGTGCATCATGCCGTGGATCGCCAGGATCAGCACGAGGTCGTCCGGGTGCGGCGTCGGAAACCGGCGCCCGGCGACGTCCACCGTCACTGCGCGCTGGAACACGCCGTCGAGGTCGAGACGGACGCCCTGCATCCAGAAGGCGAAGGCCACGTGAACATCCACGGCCGCCATCGCAGGTTTCGGAGGCAGGTAGGTGTCATCGCGGCCAGCGCCCCGGTACAAGCCATGGAGAAGAGACCCGCAGCGATGCCGGCGGCGGGGAGGAACCGTGTAGCCGTCGGTGAGCAGCAGGTGTCGCACGGTTGCCGCTGAACCCGGCCGCACGAGCAGATCGATGTCTGCCGAGCTTCGCAGGCCGACGTGCCCGAACAGGTCAGCGGCCATGGCCGGACCCTTGAACGTCAGCGCCTCTACGCCGTGAGCGTCCAGCCTGGCCAGGATCGCGGTGAGCTGGCTGAGCCGCGACAGATGCTCGCTCGTCACCTGGATGAATCGCCTCTCGACACGCTCAACGACCGACGGCGGCACGTCCGGGCGCAACCGTCGAAGCGGCTGCGCCAGGCGGGCGGCGACGGAGTGGGCGTCCGCGATCGACAGGAAGGCGTTCCAGTCAATCGGCGTAGTCGGGTCTGGTGTGGGTGCGGAAGGATTCCGGCTGACGCAGGCGCAGAGCAGGGCGATTTCGGGGCGTTGCGGGCTGGCCGCCATCATCGTTGGCCATGGATTGTAACCCCGCGCATCACCCTCCACGCCAGTGGCGTGTTCGAGGGCGCCTGGTGCCCTCGAGGGCGAACGATCGCCGGCTTGCCGCACCCGGGCGTACGTGCAACAATCCGGTCTCGCCAGATGCATCGCACCGCCGTTGCTGAATCGTCCGCTTCGCGTCGCGACGCGCGCAGGAACCCGCGCGGCAGCCAGCCCCGGTGCCAGGCATGAAGCCACCATCGCCAGAGCTTCCGCGCACACTCGGGTTCCGCGACCTCCTCCTCCTCAAGCTCGTCGCCATCGTCAACGTCAGCCTGCTCCCGCCCGTGGCGGGCATGGGCCGGCCGGCGCTGTGGCTCTGGGTCGTGGCGTTCGCGCTGTTCTTCATTCCCGAGGTTGTCGCCGTGCTCGCGTTGTCGAGACGGTATCCCGAGGAAGGCGGGCTCTACACGTGGGCCAACCGGCAGTTCGGTCCGACCCATGGATTCATCTCGGGCTGGTACTACTGGACGGGCAACCTCTTCTACTTCCCCATGCAGCTCGTCTATCTGGCGGGCGTGCTCGCGTACGCCGGCCAGGGCGCGGACTCGGCGCTCCTCGACCAGAAATGGTTCATCGCCTGCGTGGCGTTCGGGTGGCTGGCCCTCGTCACGGCCATCAACTTCGTCGGGCTGGGTGTGGGCAAGTGGCTGCCGAACATCGGGGCGGTCTGCACGGCGTTCACGGCCCTGCTCATCGTCGCGGCGGGCGTGGTCGCGTTCAACGCCGGACCGACGGCCGCTCCGGCGAGTGGGCCGGCGCCGCTGCCGGTCTCGGCGTCGGAGGTGTTCGCGGGCCTCAGCGTGATGTGCTTCGCCTTCATGGGCGTCGAACTCGCCTCCACGATGGGCAGCGAGATCAAGGACCCGCGCCGCGACCTTCCCCGCGCGGCCATGACCGCCGGCGTGCTGACACTGGCGGTCTACGTCGCCGTCACCTGGGCGCTGCAGCAGATGCTGCCGTCCCGCGACATCGGCGCCATCGAGGGCATCCTGCAGGGCATCGACCTCGGCGTGAAGCGGCTGCAGTTGGAGTGGGTAGCCGCGCCGCTGGCGATGGTGATGGCGGTCTCCCTGGCCGGAGGCCTGGCCGCCTGGTACGCGGGGTCCACGCGCATTCCTTTCGTGGCCGGCTTCAACGACGCCCTCCCGGGCGTGCTAGGACGCGTCCATCCCCGTTGGGGATCGCCGTGGGTCGCGTTGCTCCTCCAGGGCGCGCTCACGCTCGCGTTCATCGCGGCGACCATGTGGGGATCGACGGTCAAGGAGGCGTATCAGGTCTTATTGCGATCGTCGGTCATCACGACGCTCATCCCGTTCTGCTACATGTTCCTCGGGCTGATCCGGCTGTCGGACGAGCCGGCCTGGAAACGGCTGGCCGGCCTCGTTGGTCTGGTGGTCAGCGGCGTCGGGATGATCGCCGCGTTCGCGCCGGATGACGACGTGGTGAATGTCGTGAGCTACGAGATCAAGCTGGTGAGCGGATCGCTGCTGCCGCTGGCGGTGGGGATCGCCTTCTTCCTGCGCGCGCAGCGGCGCAGCCGCGCCCGAGCGAACGGCACCGGTCTCGCGGCACCGTTCTCACTGAAACGATGAACTGAAAAGGTGAAAAGGTGACACTGTCCTTTTCAGTGTCACCTTTTCTTTCGTGCCGTCCTACCGGACGGGAGCCGGGGCGTACGACACGCCCATCTCTTCCAGCAGCCGCTGGGCGCCGTCCACCTCGGCCATGTTCCAGAGCATGTAGCGGCTGTCGACGTGGATCGACCGCGTCTTCACCTCGTCGAACAGATAGTCCGACGACACAGACTCGTACGTCCCGTCGAAGAGCAGGCCGACCAGCTCGCCCTTGGCGTTCAGCGTCGGGGATCCCGAGTTTCCGCCCGTCGTGTCGACTGTCGAGAGGAAGTTGACGGGCACGTCGTTGACGCCGGGGTCGAGAAACGGCGTCTTCTTCCCGGCGCGCAACGCGGCGATCGCGTCGAGCTGCCGCTTCGGCGCGTCGAACTCGCCTTCACCCGTGTGCTTTTCGACGATGCCGGCCAGCGTGGACTGCGGAGTGTAGAACATGCCGTCCCGTGGAGAAACGCCCTTCACCTGACCGTAGGTCACGCGCAGTGTGCTGTTGGCGTCCGGGGCCAGCAGACCGCCCGCGTGCTCGATGAGCGCCTCCATGTAGACCGGCCGGATTCTCGCGAACGTCCCGGCCTGGTTCTTCGAGGCCTCCCTGAGCGTCTCGGCCATGGGCTCGAGGGCGGCCGCCAGCGCGAGGAAGGGATCGTTCGCCGCCGCGAGGTCGGCCGTGCTCTTGTCGAGCAGTCCCATGCGGGTGTCTCTGTCGGCGAGCTTCGTGCCTGCGTAGAGGCCGTCGAGGTACTTGTCGATCGCCGCGCTCGCGGCTGCCTGGTCCATCCCGGGCGCGAGGCCGGCGGCCTTGTCGAGCGCCTCGATGCGCTGTCCGGACGGAAGCGCCGCCGCTTTCGCCAGCGCCCAGCTGAAGAGCACGCGGTCCACGGTCGGGTCGATCGTGCGCTGCAGACGATCCTGGCCTTCGCGGATGCGCCCCCAGTCGCGTTCCTGGTATCCCGCCTCGCGCTGGACGTCCGGTTTCGCGCGCTGCACCGACAGGCGATAGATGGTCTGCGCCGCGCCGAGGTAGGAGGACGCGGACGACAGCAACCCGAAGGTGGCGTTCCGGTCGCGGGTGGACTCGCCCTGCGCCTGGAGCGCCTGCATCTCCGCGATGGCCTTCCCGTACTTCATCTGGCGGGCCGGACTCTCCGCGATCCACGCCATCAGCGCCTGTTCGCGGGCCTGCTTCTTCGCCAACGCGCCGCCCTTGTGCATCCCCTCGAGGACGCCGCGGGAGTTCGTCAGGCCGTTGTTCAGTCCCTGCACGCGGCCGGCGACTTTCAGCGCCAGGTCCGGCTTCTCCTTCGTCAGCCGGTCGATCGCCGCCAACTGCTCCTCGGCAAGGCGGATCGATCTGGGCAGGGACCACTCGACGGTCTCCCTGACCTCGGCGTACGTGCGGTGCCGAAGCGTGCGGCCCGGGTACCCGACGACGAACACGAGATCGTCCGGCTTGACGCCACCCTTCGCAATCGGCAGCCAGTGCTTCGGCCGGTACGGGACGTTGTCCTTGGCGTAGGCCGCCGGCTTGCCGTCCTTGCCGACGTAGGCGCGGAGGAAGCTCCAGTCTCCCGTGTGACGGGGCCACCGCCAGTTATCGGTCTCACCGCCGAACACGCCGATACCCTCGGCCGGGGCGTAGACGAGGCGCACGTCCCTGATCTCGAGCTGTTTGATCTCGAAGTACTTCAGCCCCTCGAAGAACGACGCGACGGTGCAGCGGGATCCGTCCTGCTCGCACGCGGCCACGCGCTCCTTCACGCGGCGGTCGATCGTGTCGTAGCGCTCGCGGTCCTTCGCGGTCGCGGGGATCCCTCCCGTGACCGCATCGGTCACCTCGACCACGGACGTCGTGACGAACACGCGGGACCCCGGCCCGTTCGACAGCTCATCCGCGCGCGTCTTCGCAAGGTAGCCGTCCTTCAGCAGGTTGCGGTCGGGCGTCGAGTTGAACTGCAGGCCGCCGGTCACGCAGTGATGGTTGGTGACGATGAGGCCGTCCGGCGAGACGAACGATGCCGTGCAGCCGCCGAGAGAGACGATGGCCCCCATGGGCTGGCCGGTGAGATCGGCGAACGATTTCGGGTCGCCGGTAAAGCCGAGGCTCCGCAGCTTCTCAGCCAGGGCCGGGATCTGCTGGGGCATCCACATGCCCTCGTTGGCCTGGAGGGCGACGGAGAAGACGACGACCGCGAACAGCATGGCAAAACGGCGTGGTTTCACGGAAACACTCCTTCGGATGACCTCTCCAGTGTGCCACAGGGGAGGTGATCCTCGCCGGGGCCAGGGAACAGGGAACGGGGACCGGGGACCAGGGGCCAGTCATGATGCGCCGAGGGGTGACACAGGGAATCCGCGAAGGTTCAGAGAGACGGGGCCGTGCCCTGGCGCGTTGAGCACCAGGACACGGTCGGATCGAGCGGAGGAAAGAGCGGAGCGCCGGCGGCTACACCAGGTCCAGGAAGCCGCAGGGGCATTCCTCCGCGCATTTCTTGCAGCCGTCGCAGGTGGCCAGGCTGATTTCGAAGTAGGTTCCGAGTTCGACGCTGGTCTTCTTCTTGAAGCAGCCGGACTGGCAGTACATCCAGCAGTTCTCGCAGTCGAAGCAGTAACCGCAACTGAAGCAGCGCGTCGTCTCTTCGAGCGCCGCCTCGGCGGCCATGCCCAGATCGACCTCGTCCATCGGTTTCGAGAGCCGCTCCTCTGCCGACAGTACGGTGCGCGCGCCGCGTTCTTTTCCGGGATACCAGTTGAGCTTGATCTTGTCCGACAGAATCGGATCGCGCGACATCGTCGGCTTCAGGTCCCTGCCCCGCAGCGTCGCATGGATGGCCTCGGCGGCCTTTCGTCCCTGGCCGATCGAGATCGTGGCCAGACCCAGGCTCAGCGTGTCGCCGCCCGACCAGACCTTCTCGAGATCCGTCCGGCCGAAATCGTCCACCTTCAGCCACGAACCTCCGCTGCCGAAGGCCCCGAGCGAGGACCAGTCCGGCTCCTGGCTCACCGCCATGATGAGCGTGTCGGCCTCGATCTCGTCGATCGCGCCCTCGATGGGCACCGGACGGCGTCGGCCCGACGAATCGGGCTCGCCGAGCTCGAACCGCTGGACGGCCAGGCGGACGATCTTCCCTGACTCGTCGCGGATGATCTTCGCCGGCGCGGCCAGGAACTCGAGTGAGATGCCCTCTTCGACCGCCTCTTCGATCTCACGTGAGATCGCAGGCATTTCCGTCCGTGTCCGGCGGTAGAGGATCGTGACGTGCGCGCCGAGCCGGCGAGACATCGACGCGGCGTCGGTTCCCAGACGCAGCGACACGCGCGCGGCGTCGATCGCGGTATCGCCGCCGCCGACGACGACGACCTTCTGGCCGACTTCGAGGTCTCGGCCCGAGTTGGCGCGGTTCAGAAAGTCCGTGCCGCTGTAGACACCGGGGCCGTCCTCGCCGGGGATGCCCATCGTCTTGCCCTTGTGGGCGCCGATGCCGACGAAGACGGCGCTGTACTGCGAGCGCAGGTCATCGAGCGTGATCGACTCGCCGATGGTGGTGCCCAGTCTGAGTTCAACGCCAAGGTCGAGGATCTTCTGGATCTCGGCATCGAGGATATGCCGCGGGAGCCGGTACTGAGGAATCCCGTACCTGAGCATTCCGCCAGGCTTGTCGAAGCCCTCGAACACCGTGACCGCATAGCCCCGGCGCGCGAGCTGGTAGGCGCAGGACAGGCCGGAGGGCCCGGCTCCGACGACGGCGATCTTCTCGGAGAAGGGTCCGCCGTCCTCGAGTCTCCTGAGCGGCAGTTTCCGGTCGATGCCCCAGTCGCCTATGTACCGTTCAACGGAGTTGATGGCGACCGCCCCGTCCTTGTCCTTGCGGTTGCAATGCGACTCGCAGGGGTGCGGGCAGACCCGCCCCATGACGGACGGGAACGGGTTCGTCTCGACCTCCATGTACCAAGCCCGGTCGCGCGCCTCGTCCAGGCTGATGCCGAGTTTCTCCCGCAGCGCAATAGTGGTCAGCCAGCCACGGATGTCGTTGCCGCTCGGGCAGTGAAAGCGGCACGGCGGCTCCTTGGGCACCGCCTTCGGCCGGAGCGGCGAAATCTCCGACTTGCCGCTCGAGCCCGAGAGCTTCGACACATCGAGCTTCTTCGTCTGGCTCTTGTCCTTGAAGATCCCCATACCCGTCTCCTGCTCGTCCGTTCGCCTCGTGCTTGCGGGCCTCCGGCCCGGCGAGAGCCGCGGCTCGGGGCCGTTCAGCTGGTGAACCCAGGAACTTGACTCGACAGGTCAAGTTCCGGGTTCGAGGGGGTGTTCGATGGTTCTAGGTGTGGATCTTCTTCTTGAAGGTCTCGAGTTCGGTGAGGATGACGTCGTGCTTTTCCTCGTCGCGGAGCAGGTAGTTCAGAAGGGCCTTGTGCACCAGAGACCGGCTTTCGGCCAGACACTCTTTGGCCAGGCCGATGACCTTCTTTTCGGTCTCGTCGTGGGCTTCGATGTCGGTCCAGATCTCGGCGAGTTCCTCGGGCGTCAGGGTGACCGCCTGAGTGGTGATGGAGTCAATCAGGAACTGCTGCACGCGGTGGTGCTGCACCGAGTCGTTGCGGATGATCTCCATGACCTGGCGGATCAGGGGGTTCTTGGTCTTCTCCATGATCGTGCCGGTCGTGTCGATCGCTTCCCGCTCGATGTGCTGCCACTGTTTGAGCGTGTTGACCAGTTTCTCGTCGCGCTGGGGTCCCGTCAGCTTCGCCATGCCATCCTCCTTGTGGAGATGCGTGCGTCAATCGGAGTGGGGGCGCGGGTTTCGCGTCCGCCCCAGGGGGCGTGGGGCGCTGTCAGGCAGGCCCATCATACCAGCAGCGACGCGGGGTGGCATCCGGGATCGCCCATCCGGACCTCGATCGCCTCATTGTCCCGAACGTCGATCTGATCGACATGATTAGTCGTCAGATTGAAACGCCCAACGTTGCCGGCCAGGCTCGTCAAGGAGCCAAGCCCTGTCTCGTGGTGCCGGGTCGCTGTAGAATCAAGTGTTCGCTCCGACAACCCAAGTCCCTTCTCACGCGAGGTGCGCGATGGCGGTTCCGATCCGTGCCGGTCTCCTGCTGGGTGTGCTCGTCGTCTTCTGGACGTTCGTCATGGGCTTCACCGGCTGGTACAAGGACCCGGCCATGGTGCCGGTGTTCTTCCTAGTCATCGTGTTCGAGATCGCCGTCGTCATCTGGGCCCTGCGACAGACGGCCCGCGACTCTTCCTGGGCGCTCCAGATCTTCAACGGCCTCGTGCTGTCGCTGGTCGCCAGCGTGATCATCTTCGCCGGCTCGCTCGTGTTCACGACGATGGTGTTCCCGAGCTACTTCAGCGACCTCCAGGCGGTTCAACTGCAGATGCTCCAGGCGCAGGGCGTATCTGAGGCGGAGATCACAACCCAGATGGAGGCCGCGGCTGCCATGCAGACGCCGGTCATGAACGCGCTCGCGGGCGTCATCGGCACCGTCGTCACGGGTGTCGTCGTCGCGGCGCTCGCGGGCATCGTCTGGCGGAAGAAGTAGGTTCCTGGCGGAAGACGAATTCGGCCGCGGCTGAGGGGATTCCGTCAGGGCCGACGCCCTTCGGCGCCGCCCTGCGGCGGTGACGCCTGTTCGGCAGGCGACGGGCGTTGGTGAACCCGCCAGGTGATCCCGCCGTCCGTTGTCACGAACCGCCGGCCGTCGGCGGCGGTCACCGTGGCGGTGAGGGTGTCAACCGCCTCGACGGCCGTGAGATCCACCGGCTCCGGCAGCGGGCGGGATACCCAGGCCTCTCCGTCCGTGGTCAGCAACACGATTCCAGCCTTGCCCACAATCCAGCACACCGATGGGGAAAGCGCATGACCGGCGGTGAGGTCGGCGGTCACGCCGGTACGCTGCGGCTGCCACGTCTTGCCGGCATCCGTCGATCGCGCAAGGAAACCACCCTCGCCGATCCGCCAGACCGACTCGGCTCCCGGTGAAGCCACCAGCACGGGCGTCGCCGCTGTGAAAGCCGTGCGCGCGGCCGCCATCCGATCGCCCGTCGCCTTCTCCGAGACCACCGCGGTCACCGCGGCGGCAGGGGGCGCTGCCCGGCCCGCGATCACGGCCTGCGTTCGCGGCGCTTCGTCTGCAGCGGCCATCGTCTGGCGTTCCGCTGTGACCGCACCGGGGGCGGCGCCGGCCACCCCGGGTGGCGCGGGAGCAGCGGCCATTCGGCCAGCGGGTCGAGGCGGCACGGGAGGAGCGGCTGCGGGCCTGGCGCTTTCGGCGGCGGCTTTGGTGGCGGCTTCAGCAGCGGGGGGCGCCTCAGCGCCGGAGCGGCGCGAGGGTTCCTGAACCGGGACCACCGCCAACCTCTCTGCCTTCTCCTCTCGTGCAGCCGCCAGCGCATCCGCTGCGCCGGCAGCTTCGTTCGCTGGTTGGCCGCCCCCGACATCGGACTTCTGCGCCATGACGTGCGGTGAAGACGCAGGCGCCGTTGCCTGATCGACCGATCCAGACCTGACCGCGACATAGACCACGGCCATCGTCGCGACCGCCGCCGCTGGCGCAAGCCACCGCCACACCCATCGGACTGGACGACGCCCCGCATCTGCGATGGCCGGCTTGGCGGCCTCGTCATCCAGCGCCACCACCGCTAGGACGTGTTGACACGCCGCGCACGAAGCCAGATGCGACTCCAGGGTCAGGCGCTCGTTGTCGCTGAGACGCTGTTCGACGAAGGCGGCGAGCGTCTCGGGATCGGGGCACACTCCGCTCCCGCGCTGACGGACGTCTCGCAACGCCCTCCGGATCATCCGCTCGACGGCTTCATCCCGCTGCGGACCCGTGCTCACGGCTGCCTCCTTCGGTCATGCCACGCGGCCCCGCATCTCTCGTCCTCGAGCCGGGGATTGGGGTTGGGGATTGGGATTGGTTCGGCCGCCATTCCTGTCTCCTGACTCCTGACTCCTTGACACGGATCACCGTCCCACCCCGCCATCCTGTGAACGATCTCAGGCCGTTTTCTTGCGTGCGAGACTGCCGAACACCCCCGTTCTAGCCCGGGTCTCATCCCGGACTCATCCCGGAGTTGCCCCGGAGTGCTGGCGCGACGCTCACCCCGGCGGCAGCGCGCGCGCCAGGTCGAAGGCGGGGTCGGTCCTCGCGTAGGAGAAGCAGGCCTCAACCTCGGCCGTCGTCAGTCCGTGCGTGTCGCGCAGCGCGCGCTCGACGCCAGCCCGCAGGTCTCTCCGCGTCCGTTCGAGCTTCCTTGAGGCGGTCGCTTCGGATTCCCCGAGCACCCGTCCGATGGCGACCAGCTTGAGCCCCTGGGCGTAGTACAGCGACAGCCGCAGGCGATCCCGGGGCTCGAGCGAGGCGATCGCAGCGAGGACGGCGACCTGCGCGAGCGGCAGCAGTCGGCCACGGTCGACGTCCGACGGTTCGGGGTCCACGGCCAACTCGGCGCCGCTCCCCGCCTCTGGCAGCGGCTCCAGGCGGCGTCCCTCGCGGACGCGATCCACCAGACGCTGGGAGACGACGGCTCTCAGCCAGCCGGCGAGGGAGCTCCGTCCGTGGAAGTAGTCGAAGAGCGACCGCCGCTCGCCCTCGCGCTCCTCGAGGCCGAAGAGATCGGCGTAGATGGAGTCTGCCACCTCGCGGGCGGCGTCGGGCGGGGCGTGCCGTCCGGCCAACCGCTGGAGTATTGGCCGGTACTCGCTGACGAAGTGCTCCCATGCCCGCTCGAGCCCGCGCGCGCAGGCGCACGCCAGGGCGAGGTCGTCGAGCTGGAGCGACCCGAGATACGCCTCGATCTCGCGCGCGCCGGGCCGGTCGGCGGCGAATCGCTTCGCGACACTCCGCTCCAGCGCCGCGGTGAAGTCGCCGAGTGACAAGGCCCACCGCTCCGCGCCGGACCGGCGGTACAGACGTTCGGCGACGTCCGACGTCACGTGTCCCACCGGTGTCAGCGTTTCCTGGCCCATCGGCTCACACGCATCCTACACCCGCTTCGCCCGCGCGCTCGTGCCGTCTTATACTGCCGTCATGGACGTCACAATCAAGCACCAGCCGTCGTTCTCCCTGGCCGTCGTCCGCGTCGGCCCGAACGAGGAAATCAAGGTCGAGCCCGGCGCCATGGTCAGCCACAGCGACGGGATGACCACGGAAACCAAGGCCGCCGGCGGGTTCCTCGGCGGACTCAAGCGCATGGTCGCCGGCGAGAGCTTCTTCCAGAACACCTGGAAGGCCCCGGCCGCCGGCGGTGAGATCACGCTGGCACCCACGCTGCCCGGCGACATGATCACGCTCGAGATGACAGGATCGGAGTTCCTGCTCGCCAGCGGGGCGTACGTCGCGAGCGAGATGGGCGTCTCGATGGACGCCAGCTGGGGAGGCGCGAAGGGCTTCTTCGGCGGCGGAGGGCTCATCCTCCTCAAGATCACCGGGCACGGCAAGATCGTGGCCGCCACCTACGGCGCCATCGAGGAGCGGGTGCTCGTCCCGGGCCAGCGCTACGTGGTGGACACGGGTCACATCGTCGGATTCGACGCGTCGGTGCAGTTCCAGGTCACGAAGTCGGGCGGATGGAAGTCGACGATCCTCGGCGGCGAGGGTCTGGTCTGCCAGCTCACCGGACCCGGGCGGGTGCTGATGCAGTCGCGCTCGACCGAGGCGTTCCTGGGCTGGCTGATTCCGAAGCTGCCGAAGTCGTCGTCGAACTGAACGGTTCGGTCTCGTGTCGGTGGACGCCGTCGTGTGTCTTCGTCATTCCCGCGCAGGCGAGCATCCAGTCACCGCGACCCCGGATGCCTTCACCGCACCCGGGCGGCGTGCCACGGGTCACGCCGTCCGGCCGTCTCTACCGTTCCATCCATCCGGTCGCCATCGATGACACCCTGGTAGAGTTGCTCGCCGACGCGGAAGCGAATCCTCGTGCCGGTGACGCGGCCGGTCACCTCGTCGGCGTCCGCGCCCGGACCGCGTATCGAGCCCGATACCTCCTGGAATCTCTGCCTCAGCGTCAGCCGTGAGGCGCCGATCTGCCAGACTCCGCCGGCGCTCCCGGGAATCACCCAGAGAAACGCGACGCACCACGTCTGACATCCCTCCCTGACCGTCGCGCTCGCGTCGGGCAGCCAGTCGTCCATCGTGAAGGTGTTGGAGACGATGCGCGTGCCGGGGCGCAGGGCGAGCAGGGCCGGGCGCAGCCGGAGGTTCAGCTCGGGCAGCAGGAACATCGTGATGACGGTGGCACGTGACAGGTCGGTCTCGAAGATGTCGCCTCGGACGAAGCTCGCGCGGTCGGAGACGCCGGCCTCTTCGGCCAGTCGCCGCGACAGATCCACGAGGGCGCGGTCGTACTCGACGCCGACTGCCCGCGCACCCCGGCGCGCGGCGCCGATGACGATGCGGCCGTCACCGGAACCGAGGTCGACCAGGGTGTCCTCCGGCGTGAGCGCCGCAAGATCGAGCATCGTGTCGACCACCGCCTGGTCCGACGGAATCCAGACGACGTCCTTGCCGGATTGACCGCGGAGAGGGGAATAGGGATAGGCGGAGCCGGCCGACCGGGGTGTCCAGCCGGAGGAGCCGGCTGACACCGGCGGCAGATTGGCCGGCTCCCCGACGGCCACCTGCAGCACGAGGGAACCGGTCGCCAGCACGAGTACCAGATACGTCAGCGCACCGGCGACGTGGCGGCGCGGCATCTCAGAACCTCTCGCGCATCCGGGTTCCATCGTAGGTCACGTCCTTCGTTCTGCCGTCCGGGATGACGACAACGTGGAAGCGGCGGGGGTACTTCGTGAACGCATCCGTCACGTTGATTGCGCCGGTGGGCGGGGCTGGTTCGATGGTGAGTTCCTGCTCGTTATCGTCCCACGTGAAGCGCGTCCAGTTCCCGCGCCCGCTCAAGTAATCCAGACTCTTCCCATCGTCCTCGTACAGCGTGAACTGTCCGTCTGCGCCGCGGTAGACCCGGATGACGTTGGCCGGACGCCACGGAAACAGAGCGGGGCGCGGATACTGCACCGAGGCGAGCGGCACGATGGCACCGGCTCGAATGTAGATCGGCATCGTGGCCAGGTCGACGGCGCGGGTGATGGTGCGGCCACCGGCGTGTGACTCGTTGGTGAACCAGTCATACCAGCGTCCCTCTGGCAGGTAGACCTCGCGCGAGACGGCGCCCGGCGTGAACACGGGCGCGACGAGCAGGTCGCGTCCCCAGAGGTACTGGGTGCCCAGGCCGCGCGCGCGTTCGTCGGCCGGATAGTGCAGCCACATGGCCCGCATCAGCGGAAGGCCCGTATTGCTCGCCTCCCACGCCTGCGTGTAGATCCCCCAGGCCCGATCGGCCAGCGCCGGGTTCTCCGGGAGGTCGGCCTCGAACCCGATCGGCTTCAGCGTGACGCGGAGGCTGTGCTCGCCGGCCTGCCGGATGTCGAGCTGGGCGGGCCCGCCCGCCGTCGTGATTGGCGCGGCAGGCGGGTTCTGAGCCGCAGCAGCGATCGAGAGCGCGACGACAACCACAGCGGCATGACGCACGGGACCTCCTCTCGTCCGGGCACGCACATCCTACCAGCGACGCGGCGCCTCCGATCGCCGAGGCGTCTGGCGGCGGTCCATCCTCGCAGGAGCCGTGGGGCGGGCAGCACGGCCGTGCACGCCAGGGGCAGGAGAGCAGCCAGGCTTCCGCCGCGCGGTATCATGGCTCCGCCCCGGAGGACATCATGAGAGTACCTGCCGCCGCCCTGCTGCTGTCCCTGCTGATCGTCTCGCCCGGCACCCAGGCCCAGGCCCCCGGTCCAGCCGGGCAGTCGGGCAAGCCGACGTCGGTCGTCACCGCCGAACTCCTCTCCGGCCTCACGTTCCGCAACATCGGGCCGGCCATCATGTCCGGCCGCATCAGCGACATCGTGATCCACCCGACACGGCGCGCGACGTGGTACGTCGCCGTCGGCTCCGGCGGCGTCTGGAAGACGGAGAACGCGGGCACGACGTGGACGCCGATCTTCGATGGTGAGGGGGCGTACTCGATCGGGTGCATCACGCTCGATCCCAGCAACCCGGAGACCGTGTGGGTCGGCACGGGCGAGAACGTGAGCGGCCGTCACGTGGGCTACGGGGACGGCGTCTACAAGAGCCTCAACGGCGGCACGACGTGGACGAACATGGGCCTCAAGAGTTCCGAGCACATCGCCCGGATCCTGGTCGATCCGCGCGATTCGCGCGTCGTGTACGTGGCCGCCGAGGGCCCCCTCTGGTCGGCCGGCGGCGAGCGCGGGCTCTACAAGTCGACGGACGGCGGCACGACGTGGAGGATCTCGCTCGAGATCTCCAGGGACACGGGCGTCACCTCGGCCGAGATGGACCCGTCGAACCCGGACGTCCTTTACGCGGCGGCCTACCAGCGGCGGCGGTCCGTGGCCGCGTTCATGGGCGGCGGCCCGGAATCGGCGATCTACAAGAGCGAAGACGCCGGCGGCACGTGGCGCAAGCTGACGGTCGGGCTGCCCAAGGGCGACGTCGGCAAGATCGGACTGGCCGTGTCGCCGATCGACCCGAAGGTCGTGTACGCCACCGTCGAGGCCTCCCCCGACGAGCGTGGCTTCTATCGCTCGGCGAACCGCGGCGAGAGCTTCGAGAAGCGGAATTCCTTCATCAGCGGCGGAACCGGTCCGCACTACTACCAGGAGATCTTCGCGGATCCGAACGCCTTCGACCGCGTGTATCAGATGAATCCCGGCCTGATGGTGACTCACGACGGCGGCCGGACCTTCGTGCGAGTGCCCGAGAAGAACAAGCACGGCGACAACCACGCCATGGCGTTCGTGAAGGGCGATCCCGACTACATCCTCAACGGCAGCGACGGTGGAGTCTACGAGACGCACGACCGGGGAGCGACCTGGCGCTTCTTCGAGAACCTGCCGGTAACGCAGTTCTACAAGATGGCGCTCGACACGACGCAGCCGTTCTACTTCGTGCACGGCGGCACGCAGGACAACGGCACGCAGATGGGGCCGTCCCGCACCTTGAACGCGAACGGCATCTCGAACTTCGACTGGACGATCACCTACGGCGCCGATGGCTACGCCGTGGCCGTCGACCCGTCGGACCCGGATACCGTCTACCTCGAATGGCAGCAGGGCAACCTCCTCCGGTACGACCGCAAGAGCCACGAGACCATCTACATCAGCCCCCGCCCGGAACCGGGCGATCCGCCGCTCCGGTTCAACTGGGACTCGCCGGTGATCGTGAGCCCGCACCAGCACACGCGCATCTATTACGCCTCGCAGTACGTCTGGCGCAGCGACGATCGCGGCGACTCCTGGACGCGTATCAGCCCCGATCTGACGCGCAACATCTTCCGTCTGACGGAGCCGATCATGGGCCGCACGTGGAGCGCCGACGCGCTCTGGGACCACGGGGCGATGTCGATGTTCTCGACCATCACCACGCTCAGCGAATCGCCCCTGGTCGAGGGCCTCATCTACGCGGGCACCGATGACGGGTTCGTCCACGTGACGGAGGATGGCGGCGCGACCTGGCGGGCAATCGAGAAACTGCCCGGCGTGCCTGACCGGTTCTTCGTGAACCGGATCCGCGCGTCGAGAACCGACCGCGACACGGTCTTCGTCGCCGTCGACAACCACAAGACCGGCGACTACGCTCCGTATCTGCTGCGCAGCGACGACCGCGGGCGGACGTGGACGTCGATTGCCGGCGATCTCCCGGCCCGGACGCTCGTGTGGGGCGTCGTGCAGGACCACGTCACACGGGATCTGCTGTTCGCCGCCACGGAGTTCGGGATCTACGCCACGCTGAACGGCGGCAGGAACTGGCACAAGCTCGGCGGCGGCGTCCCCGTCATCTCGTTCCGCGATCTCGAGATCCAGGAGCGAGAGAACGATCTGGTGGGGGCCTCCTTCGGGCGTGGCTTCTTCGTGCTCGACGACTACTCGCCGCTGCGCGAGATGACCGAATCGGCGCTGGCCGGGGACGCCCTGCTGTTCCCGGTCAAGAAGGCGCTCTCCTACATCCCCCTCCGCCCGATCGATTCGTCGAGCAAGAACTCCCTCGGCGAGACCTTCTACCTGGCGCCCAATCCGCCGTTCGGCGCGGTGTTCACGTACTACCTGAAGGACGCTCTGAAGCCGTCCGCCGAGGCGCGACGCGACGAGGAGAAGACGCGTATCAAGGACGGGAAGCCCGTGACCTTCCCCGGGTGGGACACCCTGCGTAAGGAAGAGCAGGAACTGAAACCCCAGATCGTGCTGACGATCACCGACGAAACAGGAGGGGTGGTGCGCCGTATCACGGGTCCGGCCGGGAAGGGCCTGCACCGCGTGGCCTGGGATCTCCGCTATCCGCCGGTCGATCCGACGATCCTGGAGGAACCGGAACGCGAGTCGTGGGAGTACGCGCCGCAGGGGCCGCTCGTCGTGCCGGGCACGTTCACCGCGACGCTCGCGAAGCAGGTCGACGGCGCGCTGACACCGATCGCCCAGCCACGGACGTTCACGGTCGAATCGCTGAACCTCGCGACACTGCCGGAGAAGGACAAGGCCGCGTTGCTGGCCTACCAGAAGAAGGCCGGCGAGCTGCAGCGGGCCATGATGGGAGCCGCCGCGGCCGGGGCGGAGGCGCTGGAGCGCCTCTCGTTCATCCGGAAAGCGCTGCTGGATACCCCGAGAGCCGATGCCTCGCTCCTCCAGCAGGCCCGGACCATCGAAACAGGCATCCGCGACGCCTTGCGTGCACTCACCGGCGACCGCACGGTCGGACGCCGGAGCGAAGCCAGTCTGCCGTCGCTGATGGACCGCGTCAGTACGCAGGTCGGATCGACTGGGCCAATTACCAAGACCGTCTTGCGGGACTACGAGATCGCGGCGGACGGGTTCGGGCCGGTGCTGGAAACCCTGAGGGGGCTCATCGATCGCGACCTGCGGTCGCTGGCGACGGCGATGGAAGCGGCGGGCGCCCCGTGGACGCCAGGCCGGCCGCTGCCGGTGTGGAAGAAGTAGTGGCGTAGCAGCCGTTCGCGCCCAGGGTCGAGCTGCGTTAGTCGCGTTGCTGCCGGGTGGCCTGGAAGGCCCCAGATCGGGCCGATTCGCGTTGGCCCGCCCGGCGGCTTGTGGTACTGTCTTGGGGCCTCGTCGTCCCCCGGCTCGTGGACCCAACAAGGAGTAAATGGCATGCACACGGTACGCCCAGTGGCGCGGCTGGCAGGGCTGATCTGCCTGGCCGCGTTCGTTCTCTCGCTGGCGCCGGCTGACGTCGCCGCCCAGGCGATTCCGGACAGCGTCGTCAAGTCCCTCAAGCTCAGGGCCATCGGCCCGACGCGGCAGGGTGGCCGCTTCGTCGACTACGCCGTGCCGCTGCAGGATACCGCCATCATTTACGCGGCGACCGGCTCGGGCGGCCTCTGGAAGTCGATCAACAACGGACAGTCCTGGACACCCATCTTCGACAATCAGTCCGTCATCTCCATCGGCGACGTGACCGTCGCGCCCAGCAACCCGAACATCGTGTGGGTCGGCACGGGCGAGCACACCGCATCGCGAAGCACGTACTGGGGCGACGGGGTGTATCTCTCCACCGACGCCGGCAAGACCTGGACGAACATGGGGCTGAGGGACAGCCACCACATCGGCCGTATCGTCATCGATCCGAAGGACCCGAACATCGTGTACGTCGCATCGCTGGGCCCGCTGTACACCCAGGGCGGCGAGCGCGGCGTCTACAAGACGGTCGACGGCGGGAAGACCTGGACCAAGTCGCTGGCGGTCACGGCCGACGGGCGCGACGTGGGCGTCGCGGATCTCGTGATGGACCCGAAGAACCCGAAGGTGCTCTACGCCGCCGCGTACGACAAGGAGCGCCTGCCCTGGACGTTCAACCTCGGCGGCCCCGGCAGCGGCATCTACAAGACGACGGACGCCGGCAAGACCTGGACGAAGCTCACCACCGGCCTGCCCGGCGGCATGCTCGGGCGCATCGGTCTGGCCGTGTACCTCAGGAACCCGAACATCCTGTACGCCAACATCGAGAACGCCAACAAGCCGGGCATGTCCGATGCAGATCGGCTGAAGGAGCTGCGTGAAGGCAAGTCGAGCGCCAAGATGATCGGCGAGGAGGTCTACCGCTCGGACGACGCCGGCAAGACGTGGCGCAAGGTGAGTCCGGACGGCCAGAGCGTCGGCGGCGGCCCCGGCTACTACTACATGCAGATCTACATCGATCCGAACAACGCCGACCGGGTGTACGTCAACAGCGTGTCGACGTCCCTCTCGACCGACGGCGGCAAGACCTGGTCGCGGGCATTCCAGTTCGGCGGCGACGATCATGCCCTGTGGATCAATCCCGCCAACTCGAAGCACATGATTCTCGGGTACGACCACGGGATGGGTATCACGTACGACTCCGGCGCAACCTGGTACCACCCGGACGAGATGCCGCTGGCGCAGCTCTATGCCGTCGGCTACGACAACATGGTGCCCTACAACGTCGCCGGCGGGCTGCAGGACAACGGCTCGTGGCGTGGCCCGAGCACCAAACGGGGCGGCGGGAGCATCACCCTCGAAGACTGGAAGCGGGTCGGCGGCGGCGACGGGATGTACAACGAATTCGACGCCGTCACCAACCGCTATCTCTACAACGAGTCCCAGTTCGGCCCGATCACCCGGCACGACCTCTACACCGGGGAGACGAAGAGCATCCGGCACCAGGACCCGGCCCTGCGCTGGAACTGGAACGCGCCGATCCTGGTGTCGCCGCACGACAGCAACGTGATCTACCACGGCGCGAACAAGCTCTTGAAGTCGAACTACCGCGGTGAAGGCTGGGTCGCGATCAGCGACGACCTCACCACGAACGACCCGAAGAAGCTCACCACGGGCAAGGGCGGCGACGGCAACATCCAGTACTGCACCATCACGACCATCGACGAGTCTCCAGTGGCGCGCGACGTCCTGTGGGCCGGGACCGACGACGGGAACGTGTGGGTGACGAAGGACGGCGGCAAGGCCTGGACGAAGGTGAACGACAAGATCCCGAACAAGCCCGACTACTGGGTGAGCCGGGTCGTCGCGTCGAACCACCAGGTGGGCACGGCGTACGTGACGTTTACCGGCATGCGCAACGACAACTTCAAGCCGTACGTCTACAAGACGACCGACTTCGGTGCGACGTGGACGTCGATTGTCGGCAACCTGCCGGACAAGCCGGTCAACGTCATCCGGGAGGACCCCGTCAATCCGAACCTGCTCTTCGTCGGGGCCGACTTCGGGCTGTACGCCTCCATCGACGGAGGCAGGATCTGGACCGAGCTGAAGGAGGGGATGCCGACGCAGCCCGTCTACGATCTGAAGATCCACCCGCGCGAGAAGGACCTCATCGTGGCCACGCACGGGCGCGGCATCTTCATCACGGATATCTCGGCCCTGCAGGAGATGGGCCCGTCCGTGCTCGCCTCCGACTTCCACGTCTTCCAGCCTGAGTCGAAGGTGAAGTGGGTGGTGCGGCACGCGATGGCATCCGCCTCGGCGAACTTCGACGGCCAGAGCGAGCCGAACGGGGTGGTCATCAGCTACTACCAGAAGGGCGCGTCGGGTGACGTCACTGTCAAGGTCATGCAGGGCACGCGGGTCATGGCCGAAACCAAGGGCCCGAACACCGCCGGCATGAACCAGGTGCTGTGGAACATGCGGGTCAATCCGGCGACGGTGCCTGGCGTCGCGGCGGCAGCCGGCGGGCGCGGGGGGCGCGGCGGCTTCGCCGGTGGCGGCGGCCGTGGGGGC
>CAYZYG010000047.1:0-39600 GCA_964481395.1 uncultured Vicinamibacterales bacterium | reverse complement strand
CGCGTCCGCGGGAATGACGTCACAGGATCACAGCCCTGCGTACTCCGGCCTCAGGCCGCGGCCCGGCTCGTCCGCAATCCCCGCCCCGGGCGCTCCATGGTCGGCCGTGGCGTGACCCGCCCCGGACCCCTCTGCCGTGCGAACCGAATCCCGAACCACGAATCCCGATTCCCGGCTTCAGAACCGGCCCCCGGCCCCCGCTCCCCGGTCCCTGATCCCGGCTCTCTGGTCCTAGGATATCCCGACCCGGCCGGCGGCTGTGCCGGCCTGCTCCAGAATGGCGGCAGCCGCCCTGGAAGCGGCCAAGCCATCCGAGGCCATCCGGTACTCCCGGACGAAGGCCTTTGCCCGCTCGGCCAGGCTCGCGCGCCAGGCGTCGTCGACGAGCGCCGCGCGCAGCGCGGGCTCGATCGGCTGCCCGTCCGGCACACCGCCCATGACGCCCGCCTCGACGAATGGGCTCAGGTTGTTCGGCAGAGCCAGCACCAGCGACGGCGTGCCGAGGACCATCGCCTCGAGAGCGGCGGTCGAGTTGACCGTGACCAGTAGGCGGGCGGCCCGGACGAGCTCGGCGAGATCGATCGACGCGTCCGCGATCCTGACCGAAGAGGCCCCACCGGCATCGCGCAGGTACGGCTCTGGCCCTTCCGCCGGGTGGCACTTGACGAGCAGCAGCACGCCCGGAATCGCGGCGGCGGCCGCGACCAGATCGCGGAACACGCGGGCGATCTGCGTGTACTTCGCCGCGACGACCACGAGCGTCTCGGCGGATTCACATGCGGCGCGCTGCCGGAGGCGATCGAGATCTCCCGGGCCCAGCGCCCCAGCGGTGGCGGCCAGTTCGTCGAGACGCGGACTGCCGGTGATCACCACCGACTCGGGCTTGAACCGCCCCGACGACGTGAGGTGCGCGGCCGCGAAGCGGTCGTAGACGAGCGTCCGGGTCGGCGCCGGGAATCCCGCATCCGCCGGATTCGAGGGAGACGGCGCCATTTCGTCCGGCTCGTGCAGGTAGTTCAGCCAGTGCCGGTAGATGAAGCCGTGCTGCAGTCCGACGGTGGAGACTCCGCGCCGTCGCGCTTCGAGCACGAGCGCGCGACCCCACCCCCCGGCCTCGGCGTACGTCACGGCGGCCTCGGGTTCCAGCGCATCGAGCGCCGCGCCAATCTGATCCATCACGTGCGCCGACCAGGGGAACTGCAGGTACACGGCTCCTGCGAAGACGGGCTCGAGGAGCGGCCACAGATCGCAGCCGTCGATCGTGGAGGCGCGCCGTACGTCCGGCGAGCGGCGCACCGCGTTCCATGCCGCCCGTCGCGTCCGCCAGATCTCCCGGGATTCCTGCAGTTGACCGGGCCGGGCGAACGCGTCGATGGGCGTGAACGGAAGACCGGGGGCGTAGGGCGAGCCGACCTCGGCCACTCGGTGCTTCCAGGTCCGGGCCCGGTAGCTCGTACGCGGACCGAGTCCCACGAGGGACAGCTGCCCGGCCGGCAGCCGGGATGCGAGTTCCCGCAGGACGGGGCCCGTGTACTGCTCGCCGCTCTGCCGCCAGAACGCCGCATGAACGAACGCTGCCACACGCGCCCGCGTGAGAGGCAGACGCGCCGGTGCGCGCAACGCCGCGAGTCGCGCGCGCCACACGTAAAGATGCCCCCGCAGCACGACGTCTGCGACGGCCGCGAGCTGTCGTCCGGGGAGGCGGGGTCCCGCCAGCTCCACCCCGGAGGCCGTCGCCACTTCGTTCGCGATCAGCCCCAGCGCCGCGTCCGTTCCGGACAGACGGATCGTCGTCGGCCGGTAGCGCTCGATGACCCGCTGGAGCGCGAACAGCCGCCGGAACGCGTCGCTTACGACCCGGGTCTTGTGGAAGTAGAGCTCGGTGAACCACCAGAGCGAGTCGCCCCGATGCTGGAATCGATCGCGCCAGGAGAGACCGTCGATTCGCACCGCGCGCAGTGCCTTGATCCAGCGGTTGGCCTCGACCTCCGCCTGCTCGGCGAGCTCTGCCCCGAGTTCGTCGGCGAGGGCGAACCGTTTCGGGCCTCGCGGGGTTTCGACGATGACCAGATCGTCAGGCTCGGGCATCGTGGCTCCCTGAGGGCGCTGCGGACAGCAGCCGGACACCCGTACGGACGACGTCCTCGACGGTGACGGCCTCGAGGCACTCGGGCACCCGGTCCCGGCAACGCTGCGGCGGCCGGCGGACGCGGTTGCACGGGCTGCACGGCAGATCGGCACGAACGGCCGCCGTGAGGGGTGCCATCGGTCCCCAGCGGACCGGGCTTGACGGGCCGAAGACCGCCAGCACCGGCGTGCCGACAGCGGCGGCCAGGTGCATGGGGCCGCTGTCGCACCCCAGGAACAAATCCGCCCGCTGCAGGACGGCCGCGAGCTGGACCAGATCCAGACGGCCCGTGAGATCGAGGACCGACGTCCCGGGCGGCAGCGCCGATCGAAACACCTCCACGATCGCCCGATCCGCCGGACTGCCGGTGACGACGAGCCGAGCCTCAGTCTGCCGGGCCAGGTCCGCGGCCGCACGCGCCAGTCGTTCGGGCGGCCATTGCTTGATACGGCGGCCACCGCTCGGGTGAACGACGAGGATCCGGCGGGCGGGGCCCAGCGGATCCAGCGCGTTCGCGGCGAAGGCCACCGCCTCGGCGGGAAGCTCCAGCGGCGGCACCACGAGGTCCGCCTCGCTCACGTCGCAGCCGGCCACCGCGGCCACCAGCGTCAGGATGTTCCAGGCCACGTGCCTGGCCGGATCGTGGGGAACGGGGAGCGTGAGCAGGGGGCCGCCGCCCGCATGGGCGAACCCGGCCCGCCGACGGGCCCCGGACGCCCGGAGCAACAGGTGGCTGCGAATGTCGCCCTCGAGATTCACGCCGAGGTCGTAGCGCAGGTGCCGCCAGCGACGAACCGCCGCGAGCATCTGCCGCGCCGAAGAGGCCTGGCTCCCGCGGGCGATCCACGGGAGGTCGAGCATGTGCAGCGCGTCGATCTCGCGAAACAGCCTGGCCAGGGGCGCATTCCAGCTGCCCACGACGAGATCGATCTGTGCGTTGGGGAACTGCCGCCTGAGAATCTGGAGTCCCGGCCTGGCCATCAGCAGATCGCCGACGCGCTCCATCCGGAACACGAGCACCCGCGAGGGTCGATCGGTGCGCTGGCGCCGTAGACGATCGGGCAGCGTGGCCAGGCGAAGGGCCAGGTCCGCCAGTCCAACCAGCCGCCGTTCGGCCGGGTCCTCGATCTGCAGGTGTGCGAACATCCGTCTGCGGTCCAGCCTACTCGATGCGGACACGGTCCAGCATCACGCCGAGAGCCCTGTCGTCAGGGCCCCCCAGCACGGCCCGCGGTGTCCAGGTCGACGATACCAGGCGTAGCACGGACGGTTCCTCACGCGCCGCCGCCGTCGCGCTGACGTCCGCGGGCAGCGGAATCACGTAGTCGCGCCAGGGGCCCTCGACGGTCACGCCACCGAGAGGGGCGCCGTTCAGCAGGACGTCGATCGTCGCCGTACCCGCCGCGGCCGGGCGCCCGCCGTCGTGGAGGCGCAGGATGACGGCGCGATCCGTGGCCGTGATGCCCTGAAGCGACACATAGCTCACGTCCCGTGTCCACCGGTAGGTCGTTCCCTCGCCCTGTTCCTTCGCGTGCATCCGGAGAACCCAGGGATCGTCGAATCCGCCGATGTCGAGATCCCGGACCATCACCGGCGACGCGCCGAGCGCCAGCGAGTAGAGGCCGACCGAGAACTTCTTCGGCCGTACATCGCGCGGCAGCGCGTGGCGCGTTGACTCGTACTCGGCCACCTGGAACCGGTGCATGCCGATAGGGACGGCCCGAAGGCGCGGATTCGCCAGGTCCGTGCCACCATCCGCCAGGAACACGACACGATCGTACGTCCGGCCCGCCCAGTCGAGCAGTCGCGCGAACTGCTCCCGGTCAGGCCGCGCCGAAGAGAGCAGCAGCACGTTCTTCGCGTAGATGTACGCGAGTGGCGTGGCCAGGACGTGAACGTCCGACGCGTTGCGCGATTCGACCAGGACGAGATCGCGATCCGACAGCTCCACTGCCAGTTTCTCGATCGACGGGATCAGTCCCGCGTACTCGACGTGGTCGAGGATGGGCTTCGTCTGCCTGGCGTACTGCCAGCCCAGCAGTCCCAGAACGAGGGTCGGCGCGACGAGGCCCAGCAGTACTGCCGGGATGCGGTCCCGCCGGGTGCCGGTTCGTGCGCGCGACCACAAGCCGGATAGGGCGAACGCGGCGGCGGCCGCGAGCAGGCACGTCATCGGCAGGATGACGGGCAGGTAGCGGCGGGCCTGCCAGAAGTGCTCGGGGACGATCCGGATCTTGTAGAAGAAAAACAGCGACACGGCCGCGGTGACGCTCAGCAGCACGGGATCGCGCCAGAACGCGCCGCGCCCGAGAACGGCGAACCCCGCGACGGCCGCCCACAGGCCGAGCGCGCCGACGTACCAGGCGTAGACGCGCAGGGCGTAGGCGTCGTGTTCCGCAACCCCCTGCCAGACGACGATGCCGTTTCCGTCGTACACCGTGTCGAACGGCTCGCGCAGGAACGCCCCGTAGACGACCGCGATGAGGATGACGGCGACGAGAAGCCGGGGCAGCCAGGCCTGCGCGTGCCTCGTGGCGGCTGGGAGCCGCGCGGCGGCCAGACGCGCCAGCCAGAGGCCGAGCGCGATAGCCGAGGCCACGGCCGCGAGACCCTGCCAGCCACCCAGCTTCAGCAGAGGGATGCTGATGTACGCGCGCATCAGCGTGGCGTAGTAGGGGACCGCGAGCGCGATGAGGCCGATCAGCGGAGCGAACAGCGACGCCCGGATCCGAATGCCGCCCAACGCGGTCAACACCAGGCCGCCCCCGACGGCGGCCAGCAGGATGACGGTGTCGAACCGCGTGAACAGCATGAGACCAAGTAGGGCACCTGCCGCAGGGGCGAAGAAGACCTGCCCGTCGATCAACGACCGGGCCAGGGCGAGCATGGCGGCGAAAAAGAGCGCCTGCTGCATCACCTCCGAATTCGGATACCTGCCGAACCACACCTGGGCCACGTTCAGCGACAGCAGCGCCGCCCCGGCAGCGGCCGGGAGGCGTCCGCAGAGACGCGAGCCAGCAGCGTAGAGCGCGAGCACCCCGAGGATGGCCCAGAATCCGACCGCCCGTCTCGCGCCGGTCAGCCCGTCGAGCCCGTAGCCGATGGCGATCCAGGCGGGAAAGCCGTGCGGGAACTGGCCGACCACCTCGCCCCGCTCGCGGTTCTCGACGAAGAAGCCCATGAACCGCACCCCTTCGTGCGGTTCCGGGGAGCCCTCCCTGGGCAGGCTCGTCAGGAAGAGGTCGCGGAGGTCGGCTGGCACGGCGGCCAGCGTCCAGTCCGGGATCGTGAGCGAGCCCCGCTGGGCGATCTGGACGCCCTCGTTCATGTACACGCCGGGGTCCTTCCCGCCCATGATGTACTCCGACGGCGGGAAGAAGACGGCGATACCGAGCGCGACGAGCGCCACGGGCACGAGTGCGGGCCACCCGGGCCGCGTTGCTGCGCCACGGTAGCGGAGGCGTCCCCGCCAGACGGCAAGGACGAGTCCGGCGAGGCTGCCGTTGACCAGCAGGAGCCGCGGAAAGGTATAGGCACCGAAGGCCGCGAGCACGAGAACCACGGCCGTGCTGATAGCGGCGCTGAGCATGACGCCCCAGAACACACGCTCCTCGGCAGGCAGCTGCGCCCGCGTCGCGCGGTCCGCGAAGGGGATCCTGTAGATGAGCGCGCCCGGCACGTACGCGACCAGCAGCAGGCTGGCCAGGGCGGCGGCCATGGGACCTTACGCCGTCACGCTGCGCACCGCCGCGACGACCGCGTCCACGTCGTCCTCGCGCAGCCCGGGATGGAGCGGCAGCGACAGCACCTGTCCGCAGATGCGGTCGCCCACCGGGCAGTCGGCCGGGGCCTCGCTCTGGAGCGCAGGCTGCCGCGGGATGGGGACAGGATAGTGGATGAGGGTATCAATCCCCATTGTGCGCAACGAGGCCTGCAGGTCGTCGCGCGTGGGAGAGAGCACCGGAAACAGGTGATAGACATGCCCCGGGTCGCATTCGGGGGGCACATGGATTGATGTGCCGGCCAGCCCGGCGCGGTAGCGCGCCGCGAGGCGGCGCCGGCGATCTGTCCACCCGCGCAGGAACGGCAGACGCGCGGACAGGATGGCGGCCTGCATCTCGTCCAGCCGGCTGTTCACGCCGAACTCCACGTGGTGGTAGCGATCCGTCTGGCCACCGTTGCGCAGCCGTGCCATCCGCTCCGCCAGGGCGGTGTCATGGGTCGTGACGGCCCCGCCGTCACCGAGGGCCCCCAGGTTCTTCGTCGGATAGAAGCTGTAGGCGGCGGCCACGCCGAAGCTGCCGACTGGCCGCCCTCCCGACGTCGCCAGATGAGCCTGACAGCAGTCCTCGACCAGCGCCAGGCCGTGGCGCGACGCGATGCCGGCGATGGCCGGCATGTCGGCCGGCTGCCCGTACAGGTGGACGGGCAGGATCGCCGCGGTTCTCGGCGTGATCGCCGCGGCGACGGCCGCAGGGTCGATGGTCAGGCGCTGCGGATCGATGTCGGCAAAGACCGGCCGCGCGCCCACCATCATGCACGCCAGCGCGGTATAGGCGGCCGACACGGGCGTGGTGACGACCTCGTCCCCCGGCCCGATACCGAGGGCGCGCAGGATGATCGCCAGGGCGTCGGTTCCCGTGCCCACCCCGACGGCGTGTGTGGCGCCGCACGCGGCGGCGAAATCCTTCTCGAAGGCGTCGACTTCCGGACCGAGCACGTACCATCCGCGGTCGATGACGCGTCGAATCGCGGCGTCGACGGCAGGGCCGTCCTCGGCCGGGGCGAGACTCATGAACGGGATGCGGGGCCTGGTCATGACGAGGGCGGCTCCGGGTCCAGGTAGCGATCGAGATGGTCGCGGTAGTAGGCCACCGTGCGTGAGAGGCCTTCGCGCAGCGTGATCCGCGGCTCCCACCCGGTCGCCGTGCGGAACAGGCTGGAGTCCGCGTAGAAGCTGCCGATGTCGATGGCCTTCTTCTCCGGCGGCCAGTCGACGTAGCGGACCCGGCCGCTGCCGGCGACGTCCAGGAGCAGGCTCACGAGATCGCGGTGAGTCACGGGCTCGGCTCCTCCGACATTGAAGACCTCACCGTTGCACGCATCGCTGGCGCCCGCCCGCAGGAACGCCTCAGCGGCGTCGTCCACATACACGAAGTCGCGCAACTGCGACCCGTCGCCGTAGACCTGGATCTCGCGGTCCTCGACGGCGAGCCGGATGAACCAGCCGATGAACCCTTGGCGGTTGTGCTTCACCAGTTGCCTGGGCCCGTAGACGTTGGTGAGCCTGAGCGAGCACGCGCGAATGCCGAAGACGTGGTTGTAGACCAGATGGTAGTACTCGCCCGCGACCTTGTTGATTCCGTTGATGTCGGTCGGCCGGACCAGGTGCCGTTCGGTCACCGGCAGACCGTCGGGTCTCCCGTACACCTGCCGCGTGCCGGCGTACACCACTTTGGCGCCCGGGTTGTTCCGGCGGCAGGCTTCGAGGATCGTGAGCTGGCTCCGGCAGTTGATCTCCAGGTCGGTCTGCGGATCCCGCATGCTGTCGATGTGGCTCACCTGACCGGCCAGGTTGAAGATCACCTCGACCTGCTGCACGAGATAGTTCATCGTGCTGTCCTGCCGCACGTCCGCGACGTTGACCCGGACGCGGTCCTCGATCCCGACGATGTTGAACAGGTTTCCGCCGTAGTCGGGGATGAGGGAATCGACCAGCAGCACGCGCGCGCCCAGGTCCACGAGGCGGCGGGCGAGGTTGCTGCCGATGAACCCCAGTCCGCCCGTGACCATGACGGGACGATCCCGGTAGAAGGCCTCGTAGTCCATGTGCCTAACGCCTGCGGGCTGCCGGCGCGCGGGATCCGCCCTTGACGACGAGCGCCCACCACAGCTTCAGGACGTCGATGCCCGTCTTCGCGACGCGCCGGATGTTGAAGAACTGGGAGCGGCCGTACGCGCGATGGAAGTGGTGCACGGGCACCTCCGCGATGGCGAAGCCCGCGTCCTGGATCTTCTTCATCATCTCGAGGCAGATGACGCCGCTGTTCTTGGTCAGCTCCACCCGATCGAAAATGGCGCGTCGCATCAGGCGGAAGTCGCAGTCGACGTCGCGGACCTTGAGGCCGAACAGCAGCTTGACGGCGTGGTGATAGACGCGCCCGATGATCTTGCGGTGCAGCGGGTCCGACCGGCTGATCTTGTACCCGTTCACCAGATCCACACCCGGCGCCATGCCGGCCCACAGATCCGCCATCTCCGCCGGATCGTACTGCGCGTCGCCGTCCGTGTAGAAGACGAGATCCTTGGTGGCGCTGGCGAAACCGCTGCGAAGGGCCCCACCGTACCCGCGGTTCACCTGGTGATGGACGACGCGCACCTGCGGATACACCCGGGCCAGTTCGTCGGCAATCTGCGGCGTCGCGTCCCGGCTGCCGTCGTTGATGATGAGAACCTCGAAGTCCGGCGTCAGGCGGCCGGCGGTCAGGACGGCGGCCACCACCATGCTGGCGATGGTGCCGCTGTCGTTGTACGCCGGAAAGAAGACCGTCAGGCTCGGAGTTTGATCGGACACGACCGTCACTCGGGGTTCTTCACCCTAGCATGCCGCTCTTCGGCCCGGCAAGACGCGCGCTCGTACACGCGCTCGAACTGCCCGGCGACGGTGGCCCAGGTCCGCTCGCTGAGCGCCGTCTCCCGCGCGGCCGCGCCGAGCGCGGCCCTCAGGGCCGGATCGCCAGCGAGCCGATCTATCGCGGAAGCCAGCGCTACGGCGTCCTTTTCGGGCACGAGCAGGCCCGTCCGTCCGTCCACGACGACGGAGGGGATCCCCCCTACGTTTGTGGCCACAAGAGCCGTTCCGGAGGCGATCGCTTCCATGACCGTGTTCGGCAGTCCGTCGACGTTGCCAGCCGCGTCGTGGACTGACGGCATAACGGCCACGTCGGCGGCTGCGAGGCAGGCCGCCACGTCATCCTGGGCCAGCACCCCGGCGAAGCGGACGCGATCGGTAAGGTCCGCCTCGCGCGCACGCGTCCGGAGTTCCTCGTCCAGATCGCCGCCACCCGCGATGACCAAGCGGAGGTCGGGCCGGCGCGGGGCCAGTTGCGCAACCGCATCGATGAGGTACTCGAAGCCCTTCTTACGGACGAACCGGCCAGCGGTGAAGAGCACCAGGTCTGCAGGTCCCAGGCCATATCGCGCGCGCACGGCGTCGCGCATCCCCGAGTCCGGCCTGAAGCGGGATGCATCGACGCCGTAGGGAACGACCTCGATGCGGTCGCTCGCGGCCCCGACGGCCGCCGCCCTGGATGCCAGATCGTGACTGCAGGCCGTGATCCAGTCGATGCGCCGGAGGGCCGCGACGGTGGCGGCCCGCACGCCACGGTGGCGTTCCACGAGAAAGACGTCCGAGCCGTGCAGGCTGACGACGACCGGCACGTCCAGCCCGGCTGCGGCCACGAGCACGCCCCCGGGTACCAGCCAGTGGCCGTGCAGCAGCGTCGCCCGTGTGTCTCTGGCCACGCGCCGGACGGCAAGCCAGCCCGCTGTCAGCGCGAGCGGGGCAGCCGCATACGCCGAAACGCGCAGGCGGACGTCCTCGCGCAGGGCTCCGGCATACCCGAAGACATTGAGGGCCGGGTGGGGCGCATAGCGGAACGGATGGAAGCGCACACCGTTCTCGACGCCAGTCCGCGTCAGCCGCGGATGCCACGGAAGCACGACGTGGACGTCGTGGCCGCGATCCGCGATGCCCTTGGCGATCGGTTCGAGGAACGTCCCGATCGTATCTCCCGGAAACCGAGGGTACGACGTGGTGAACATCACCACGACATGACGGCTCATGGGTGCCCCGTCTTCCGCCTTCGGCGTCCGCGTCCCCGCAGCACGAGCCGCCACGGCATGACCATGGACTCGAGCAGCACCCGCGCGGACATCTTCGAGGCACCCTGTCGCCGCTCGACGAAGATGATCGGGACCTCGCCGATGCGAAGTCCGAGCCGATCGGCCTCGAAGATCGTCTCCACCATGAACGCGTACCGCTGTGACACGAACTTGCCCAGGTCGAGCCTGGCCAGCCCGTCGCGCCTCCAGCAGCGGTACCCGCTGGTGCTGTCGCGCGCGGTGAGGCCCGTGATGAAGCGGACGTACCAGTTCGCGAACGTGCTCAGGACGATCCGCCTCAGGGGCCAGTTCACCACGCTGATCCCGTTCAGGTAGCGGGATCCGAGGACGACATCGTAGGTGTCGGCCGCCGCCACCAGGTCGGGCAGGTACCTGGGGTCGTGCGAGAAGTCGGCGTCCATCTGGCAGACGAGATCGGCATCGCCGGCCAGCGCCAGTCGGAAGCCATCCAGGTACGACAGCCCCAGGCCCCGCGGTCCCGTTCTGTGCACCACGTGGACCCGGTCCGGATGTTCGCGCGCCAGTTCGTCGGCCGCGTCCCCTGTGCCGTCCGGCGAGTCGTCATCGACCACCAGGATTCGGTACGGCGTGTCCGCGAGGATCTGCCTGGCGAGCGCAGGAAGGTTGCCCCGCTCGTTGTAGGTGGGAATGATGACGAGGACGTTCATGAGGGGAGCAGCCATGCGGCCCACGCGACGACTCCTGTCGCGACTGCGGCCAGAAGCAGCATACAGGAAACCAGCCGGGTCGGCCCGCTGCGCCGCCAGAGCCAGGCGGCCGCCAGGCTGGCCGGCACGATCGCTGTCGGCAGGGTCGCATGCTCGACCCGGCCGATGAACTCCCACGCATCCTGCTGATACGCGGTGTTTCCCGGCCCCAGAACCGCCACGGCCAGGAAGGCCGCGGCCGTCAGGCCCCAGGCGCTCAGCGCCAGGCCCAGTCGGTCGCGAACGCCAGTGACCGCCAGACGCCACAATCCGACCCCGAACAGCGTGAGCAGGGGCCAGCCAAGATTGGCTTCGGTCTGAGCAGCGGCTGCGGCGATGCGTTCACCCACGGGCAGGCGCCGGCTGCCAAGCCCCGACAGCGTCTCGCTTCCCCGTGCCGCGGCAGGTGGCGGAGTCGCCGGGGCGTCGGCTGTCGCGGCCGTTCGGGCCCGCGTGAGTTGCTCCACGTACACCGGCCCGAAATGACCCCAGTAGAGCGTCACGGACAGGACCAGCGCGCCAAGGGTCACGCCGAACACGCGTCGTGCGGAACCACGGAGGGCCGCTCCTCCCAGCAACAGATACAGCAGGCCGACGAGCACGAGTGTCACGCCGAGCAGGGTCAACGCGCTGATGTGCGAGATGAACGCGAGCGTGGTGACGACAGTCAGCCCGGACATTGTCAGAACGCGAGGCCCGTGTCCCGTCCACAGCGCGCACAGGACGACGGCGACAACGGAACTCGCCGCGCCGAAGGCGCTCGTCAGATTGGCGTTCCCCAGAATCGTGAAGGGCAGGGGCACCGCCGCGAACAGTATCAGGGCGAACATCCCGGCGAGCCGATCCTGCCGCGTCCGCGAGACCAGGACGGAGAGCAGCAGGCCCGCCAACGCTTCCCAGGCACAGACGCTGGCGCGCAGCAGCAGGACGTGGTCGCGCACGAGCGCGGCGAACGGCGCCGAGAACACGTAGAGCCCGATCGCGTACGGAAACGGGGTGGCACTCGTCGAGAGTTGCGTGAAATAGAAGCGGCCCGCCATTACCCAGTCGAGGCGGTGCGCGTGGAACACCGCGTCGACGAGATCCTTGGACGGATGGGCGAGGGCCAGCAACTTGAGATACATGATGCCAGCCGACACCGCGATGGCAACGCCCGTGACCGCGGTGCACGACGAACGGCTGAGCCATGCCCACAGCTTCGCGGCGAGGACCGCCCCGAACGCGATCCAGACCGCGAGCCACGCCGGCTCATCCAGAAACGCACTGTACGGACCGATGCCTCTGGTCAAGACCCACGCTTGCGCAGCGGCGACCAGGACGACAAGCGCCACGGCCGGCAGGGCAGCCAGGCCCATCAGGGCGAACCCGAGGCTCAGTGCGCCGCTGGCCAGCGCTGCCGCCGTCAACGCGCGTCCGGGCGGCCGCGCGAATCGATCGGCCGGGACGCAACTGACGCGGTCGATGCGGACGCCGAGCCTGCGTGGGTCGGCTTCGTCCGGAACGAAAGTGGGAGAGACCGCCAGCGTCAGCCGAAGTCCTGGCACTGCCGGCCGGGCGGGCACGTCCACGCGCACATCCCGGAACTCCGCGTCAGCGGGCGCGTGGGTTGCCGACATTCCATCGACGGCGATGCGAACGTCGGGCGACGCGCTCGCGGCATCGGGCCTCGCCCCGGACAGGCGGACGGCGCAGGACCACGCGGTGGATCGATCAAGGCCCCGGAACGTGAAGTCCGCGCGTTCCGTCGTCCAGGCATACGTGAGGTCGCCGTGTCGCTCGACGTCGTGCAGCCCGATCGCCACCGACGGAAGATCGCGGTCCATCTCGAGGACCACTGCCGGGCTCCACGCGTAGACGCACGTGAGGCACAGGGCGCCGAAGGCGGCGCCCGCGACCACGTACGCCACTGCCTGACACGAACCGCGGGAGACGGAAGGAAGACGAGTCACGAGAGGCGGCCTGGGTCGAATCCCGCATTTTCCCATGCGGGACGCGGGGCTTCAACCACGACCTGGCAGGGCGAGTCCCGGCGGCGGAGACGATCCCGCGAGGGTGGGATGCGCGCGAACGCCCCACCAGCACGCCGCCAGCACCACGAGCGTTGGGTCGATAATCGGAATACGGAACCGCTCCTGCGGAAAGAACACCAGACCGACGGCGAGGGACGAGGCCGCCAGCAGGAGGAGCGCTTCGGGCAGGCGGCGAACTGCTCGAAGCCGCACCAGGCCAAGAAGAGCGAAGGGCAGCGCCGCGAGGTACGGCAGCACGGATGCCCAGACGTAGAGCGGTGAGTGCAGCCGATACGACGGCCCGATGGGCACGACGGTGTAGAACGCCTTTCGCAGCATCAGCCACGCCCACGACAGGGGCTGCTGCCGGATGAACGACCACGCCTCGCGGTAGTAGATCGGTTCGAGTTGCTCGGCCGTCAACCCCGGATGCGCCTCCCGCAGGGCGACGTTGGCGCGCTTGAGGTCGGGGTTGGCTGCCAGGTCGCCCTCGCCGATGGCCAGCGGATGGTTGCCGGTCCAGAAGGTGATTCCGCCTTCCGAGGCCACGAGAACCACACGGCCGTACACCGCCGTGTTCCGGGCGGTCCACGGTGCGACGATGAGGACGGTCCCGAGCGCGAACGCGCACGCCGCCAGCAGCCCCCGCCTCCACCAGAGCCACGGCAGCGCCAGGGCGACGAAGACGAGCATGGCCGGTCGCGTGAGCGTCGCGATGCCCGCCAGGGCCCCCACGGCCGTCAGGCGCCACGCCGGCTCGCCGGTGGCCCGTTCGCGTTCCAGCCATGCCGCGCATCCCAGCGCCATCGCACTGTAGAGGGTTTCCGAGAAGACGTAAGCGGGGGTCCAGACCAGAGACGGATAGACGGCACAAAATGCGGCAGCCGCGACAGCGGCCCTGTCGCCGCCGACCCGCCGGGCGATGGCAGCGGCCAGCAGGACGGTCAAGGCGCCAACACAGGCCTGGACGATCTTCACCATCGAGAGTGCGCGAGGCGACACCGGGGGTTCACCCGGCACGATGCGCTCAGGGTGGGCTCCGGAGGCTGCCCGGATGATGACCGCGAGGAAGAGCGGATAGGCGGGGGCGCGGCCGAAGTGCTCGCCCGCCAGGGGCTGTCCGCCCGGATCGGTGTAAGTGAACCCTCGCCCCTCAGCGACACTGCGGCCGAGAATCAGGTACTCCCGTTCGTCATGGGTCAGCGGCTTGCCGACCCAGTACCCGAGGCCGAAGGCCAGCCTGAGCAGCAGAGCCAGGGCCACCGCCAGCCACGTCGCGCGGGCGAAGGTCACTAATCGTGCCTCTCCAGTCTGAGTGCCGCGATCTGTTCCGACACCAGCCCGACCAGGAACACGACCACGCCAAACAGGATCAGCAGTACGGACCCATTCGGGATCTTGCCGTCGGCGATGACGATCCAGATCCCGTAGGCGATGCCGAGGAACAGGGACAGGCCGGCAATCGGAGCGAACACACGCATCGGGCTGAAGATCGTGACGATCCGCAGCACGATGAGGAAGAACTTGGCGCCATCACGCAGGAGACGGATCTTCGACTTGCCGACGCGGCTGTTGGCGTCGACGGGCTCGAAGTGCACGTTGTAGCCGGCTTTGAGGAACGCCAGTGTCGTCGTCGTGGGCGTGGAAAACCCGTTGGGCAGCAGGTGGAGGAACTCCCGCAGACACGATCGGCGGGCCGCCCGGAACCCGGACGTCAGGTCGGGCACCGCCCGGCCGGTGAGGTACGACGCGAGCCCGTTGAGCAGCGCATTGCCCAACAGTCGGGCGCTGCTGGCTTGCGTCGCGGACGAGCGGGCCCCCACGACCAGGTCGTACTCCCCCACGAACGACACCACGCGGACCGCGTCGGTGGGCCGGTGCTGGCCGTCGCCGTCGATGATGAGCACGACGTCGCCGGTTGCCCGCCGGATGCCGCTCTTCACGGCAGCCCCGTTGCCCTTATTGTACGGATGCCGGACGACGGTCGCGCCGGCGTCACGCGCCTGGGCGCCCGTCCGGTCCGACGATCCGTCGTCGACCACGATGACCTCGTGCCACGCCGCCGCCGATCGGAGGGCCTCGACGAGCGGCCCGATGGCGTGTTCCTCGTTGAAGGCCGGGATGACGACCGAGGTCGACGCGGGATCAGCCACGGCGTTCGTCCCCATCGCTGTCCGGCCGGCCGGTGCGGGCGATCTCCATGCGCCGCACGCGAAACAACAGGTCCTCGATGAGCTTGCGGTTGCCCGAGATGACGTCCGCGACGAGCCCGATGAGCGCGATCTGGAACCCGACGATCATCAGCACCGCCGAGAGAATCAGGGACTGGACGTGCCCCCACCCCTCGCCGGTCACCCAGAAGAACAGAAACCGCGCCGCGCCGGCCAGTCCGCCGGCGAAGACCAGAAGCCCGATCAGGCCGAAAACCTTGAGGGGCTCGTACATCGCATAGATCCGGACGATCGTCGCGGCGGACGCCTTGAGGTACGTCCACGTGCTGCCGAACAGCCTCGACTCGCGCGTGCGCGGGTTGGTCGCGATCGGCACGTGCGTGATCGCCATCCGTTTCTTCCCAGCCTGGATGATCGATTCGAGCGTGTAGGAGAACTCCGACACGATTGAAATCTGCAGCGCGGCCGTGCGGGTGTAGGCACGGAACCCGCTGGTGGTGTCGGGGACCTGCGTATTCGACACCTGCCGCACGACCCAGCTGCCGAGGCGCTGCAGCCGTTTCTTGGCCGGCGACATCGAGTGGTGCTCGGGGATTTGCCGATCGCCGATCACCATGTCGGCCTGTCCCCGCAGCAGAGGCGCGAGGAGCGTGGGGATGTCGCGGCCCGAGTACTGGTTGTCGCCGTCCGTGTTGACGATGAAGTCGGCGCCGAGTTTCAGACACGCGTCCAGGCCCGCGGCGAAGGCGGCCGCCAGGCCGCGCCGCCTCGGGAACCGGAGGATGTGCTGCACCCCGTGCCGACGCGCCACCTCGCTCGTCCCATCCGTGGACCCGTCGTCGATGACGAGGATCTCGACGGCGTCGATGTCCGGAATGGATCGCGGGATGTCCTGCAGCGTCGCAGGCAGCGTGTCGGCCTCGTTCAGGCACGGAATCTGGACGATCAGCTTCGTCATGCCCCCACCAGCTTCTCGACAACGCCGTGCCAGGTAATCGACCGGGCACGTTCGAATCCGGCTTCCCCGCAGGCCGCTGCGCGTGCCGCATTCGCGGCCAGCGCGGTCAACGCGTCACCCAGGGCCGATGCGTCGGGTGGACGGACGAACCCGCTGATGCCGTCCTCGACGAATTCGAGCGGACCGCCCGAGTCGGTCGCCGTGACCACCGGCTTCCTGGCCAGGAACGCCTCGAGCGTGACGTAGCCGAAATCCTCATCGAACGGAGCGTACACGATCGCGAGCGCTCCAGCGTAGAGTTCGAGCAGCGTTCCGTCATCCACGGCCCCGGCGAACTCGACCCGATCGCCCAGGGCAAGTTCCTCGACCAGCCGCTCGAGGTTCTCCCGCTGCGTCCCCTCGCCGGCCACGACCAGCCGCAGGGCCGGAGGGGCGCAGGCCATCGCGCGAATGGTGAGATCGACCCGCTTGACTGTTTCGAGACGTCCGACCGACAACACGTAGTCACCGTACGGACCGCCGTGAAGACGATTGGCGAGTCGGGGAGGGTGGTAGAGCGGTTCCGCATCGAGGCCGTTGTAGCGCCGCAGGCGGCGCGCGGTATTGGCGGCGTTGGTGAACCGCCGCCGGCACTCGCCGAGCATCTCGGTGTCCAGATCGATCAGGCGCTTGCGCAGCCCGACGTCGTCATCCGTGTGCTGGAAATCGCTGAACACGGTGCCGCACAGCTCGTACGCCGCCCGGTACTGGTGGATGAGCCAGGCCACCTTGTTCGGATGGCGGGCGAAATAGGTCGGGAACTTGGTGGCAATGACCAGATCGACCGCCGACCCGTTGCTCTCGCTCAGATCGAGCAGCCGCCACGCGGCCGCGTGGGCGAGAATCTCCTCTTTCGGGTACCACTTGAACGGCACCGACACGAGCTCGGCCGCGTAGCCGTGCTCGCGCAGGTGGGCCACCAGTTCACGGACGTGGCTCTCGGCGCCGCCACGAACGAAGGGCACCTGGGCTTCACAGACGAGGACGGTCCGCACCGGCATCGCGCTTACTATCTACTGTCTCCCGCCCAGTGTCTACTGCGTCCCGCCCTGTTCAGGTCGCGAAACGGACCGTGATGATGTCGCCGTCCGAGACGACGTAGTCCTTGCCCTCGAGCCGCACCTCGCCGTGATCCTTGCAGGCCTGCATCGCCCCCCGCGCGACCAGGCGTTCGTAGGCGACGACCTCCGCCCGGATGAAGCCCCTCGCCAGATCGGTGTGGATCTCGCCCGCCGCGGCCTGGGCCGGCGTCCCGCGGGGGATCGACCACGCCCGGCACTCGTCGTCTCCGACCGTGAAGAACGAGATGTACCCGAGCAGTTCGTAGCTCGCCCGGATAACCCGGTCCAGGCCCGATTCCGTGAGGCCGAGGTCGGCCAGGAACGCCTGCGCGTCGGCCGGCTCGAGGCCCGCGATCTCGAGCTCCAGCTTCGCGCACACCGCGACACCGCGCACGAGCGCCCCCGGCACCGCCGATGTGAGCCCGGCACGCGCGAGCGCGACGTCGAGGGCGCCGGCACCGCCCGCGAGGTCGGCCTCGTCGAGATTCAGCACCAGCAGCAGGGGCTTGGCCGAGAGGAACTGAAAGCCGCGCAGCCGCCGCCGGTCATCGCCGTCGAGTTCGAGGTCGCGCAGCGAGCCGCCGTGCTCGAGGTGCCTCCGGCACTCGAGAAGGATCCGATGCTCGTGCTCGAGTTCGGCGTTCCTCATCTTCTTCAAGTCGCGCTCGAGCCGATCGAGCCGCTTCTCGACGATGGCCAGGTCGGCCAGGATGAGTTCGTCCTCCATGCTCCGGGCATCGCGCCGAGGGTCGATCGAACCCGCGGGGTGGGGAATCGCCGGATCGCCGAACGCCCGAAGCACGTGGACCAGGGCATCGGCATTCCGGTACGCGGCGACATCGAGCAGGGCGTCGGCCCCAGCTCCCCCTCCCCGCGCGGGGAAATCGGCGAATTCGACGACGGCCGGCACGCGCTTCCGCGGGTTGTACATGCCCGTCAGCACGTCGAGGCGCGGGTCCGGCACGCGGGCCATGCCGATGGTCACGTCCTGCCGGCCGTGCGCCTGACGCGGCCCGTCGTGGGCGCGGGTCATGAGTTGGAACAGGGTGGATTTCCCTACCTGGGAATAGCCAATCAGAGCCGTTCGCAGCATCGTCGTTGACGTGGCAGTGCGCCCCGGCGTGTGGGCGACGCTGGGGAGGCAGTTAAGTCAGCACTGAATTGCCCATCGTAGCACGTGACTGCACGGCAGGCAGGGCGGTTGGTCACGCTCAAGCGAAGAGAAGACGTAAGGCCGGCTTGTACAAGTCCAATCCGTACAGGTTTTTGCGGTTGACAACGGTCGAGCGGTTCTCTACCATCCAAGTGGTCCAGAGTGGAGCAAAGTGGAGCAAGCTGCCGTCCTTCGAGGGAACGCGCCAGCCAAGATCGATGATAAGGGCCGGCTCAAAGTTCCCAACCAGTTTCGAAGCCTCGTCGAAGCCCACCACGGGCGCGAGGTGTTCGTCACCAGTCTGAACGGCGACAGCGTGCGTGTCTACCCCCTGCCCGTCTGGATCGAGATCGAGCGGAAGCTCGGCCAGATGCCATCGACGCACCCGGCGCGCCTTCGATTCCTGAGCCGGGTGAACTACTACGGCCAGGCCGGCGAGATCGACAGCCAGGGGCGCGTGCTCATTCATCAGCGGCTGCGCGAATCGGCCGCCATGGTGGGCGAGGTGGACGTCTTCGGCCAGTACGACCATCTCGAGGTGTGGAATCACGAGCGCTTCGTCACGAAGCTCGAACGTGAGCCCTACACCGACGACGATGCCCGTGCGCTGGCCGAGTTCGGCATCTGACGCGATCGTCTGGCATGGACGTGCATCGGCCGGTCATGGCGGCGGAGGTGATCGCGGCGCTCGAGCCCGGTCGAGGCGGCGTGTTCGTCGATTGCACGGTCGGGCTGGGCGGGCACGCGCGGGCGCTGCTCGAAGCGGGGGCGTCGAGGGTGATCGGTCTCGACCGCGACCCGGCGGCCCTGGCCCTCGCCGGCGAGGCGCTGGCGTCGTGGAAAGGCGAGCAGCTCGAACTGGTCCACGCCGACTACCGGGAGATCCGGAGGGTGCTGGACGAACGGTCGATCGGCGTGATGGCGGGTGCGGTCGCGGACCTGGGTGTGTCGTCGCTGCAGCTGGACGCGCCCGGACGCGGGTTCAGCTTCCGGCGTGACGAGCCGCTCGACATGAGGATGGACGCGACGGCGGGCCCGACAGCGGCGGACCTCGTGGCGGTGGCCACGGAAGCCGAACTCGCCGACGTGATTTTTCACTACGGAGAGGAACACCGGGCGCGGGCCGTGGCGCGGGCCATCGTGACGGAACGGGCGAGGGAGCCGATCCGGACGACGGGCCGCCTTGCCGCGATCGTCCGTCGGGTCGCCGGGCGGCCCGGTCGGTGGCGGATCGACCCGTCGACGCGGACGTTCCAGGCGTTTCGCATCTGGGTGAACCGCGAACTCGAGGGGCTCGAGGCGTTTCTCCGCGAGGCGTGCGGGCGGCTGCAGCCGGGCGGACGGCTGGTCGTGATTGCCTTTCACTCGCTCGAAGACCGGCCGGTGAAGCGGGTCTTCCGCGAGCTGGCCGCGGGTGACGCCGGGTACCGGGTCCTGACGAAGAAGCCGGTCGTGCCCGGCGACGCGGAGATGGCGGCGAACGCGCGGGCGCGGAGTGCCAAGCTGAGAGCGATCGAACGCATCGGAGGCTGAGGATGGGGGCACGCACGCACGAGATCGTGAATCCCGAAGGATTCGGCGTTCAGGCGGGCATCCGCAACAACCCCGTCCGTGAACTGGATCGGGCGCGCCACCGTGCCATGTGGGGGGCGCTGGCCGGCCTCGCCGTACTCGTCGCCGCCGTGCTGGTGGCCGTCTGGCAGCACCTGGAGCTGCGCCGGTACGGCTACGAGATCGAACGACTCCAGCAGGAACGCGCGGCCATTGACAAGGCCAACCGACAGCTGTCGGTCGAGCTGGAGATGCTCCGGTCCCCGGCGCTCGTGGAGAAGCGGGCGGTCGAGGAACTGAAGCTGGTCGCCCCCGGCCCCGATGACGCGGTCATCCTGGAGCGGGTCCGGGAAACACCGCCGCCGAGCGGCGCCATCGTCGCGCAGCGGTAACGCCGTTCGGGTGACCGAAGCGGGGTGGGGCATGGACCAAGCGGGTGAACAGCGCTGGCGCTCGACAGTCAAGCGGCGGGTCCTCGTGGCCGCCCTGGGATTCGCGCTGTGGGCGCTGGCCATCGAGTCGCGCCTGGTGTGGTTACAGATCGTCCGGCACGACGCGCTGGTGGCATGGGCCACCGACCAGCGCCAGGACGAGGCCACGGTGGATCCGAGACGCGGCGACATCGTGGATCGCAACGGCCGCACGCTCGCGCTGAGCGTGGACGCCGATTCGATCTTCGCCGTGCCGCGGGACGTCAAGACGCCGGAGGCTACGGCCCGTGCCATTTGCGACGTGCTGGCCGGCTGCGACGACCAGGAACGGACGCTGTTCGAGCAGCGCCTCAAGCAGAAGCGCGCCTTTGCCTACCTGCGCCGGCGCATCGGTCCCGACGAAGCCAGCAAGGTGGCGGCCCTCGGGCTGCCCGGTATCGGGCTCGCCGCCGAGAGTCAGCGCTACTATCCCAACCGCGAACTGGCGGCCCACGTCCTCGGGTACGTCGGTGTCGACAACGTCGGGCTGGCCGGCATCGAACAGACGTACGACGCCCGCATCCGGGGCCGCGAAGGCACCATCCTCGTCGAGACCGACGCACACCAGCGTCCGTTCAGCCGGATCGAACGGCCGCCCACGGCCGGCGCTACGCTCGAGCTGACGATCGACGCCCACCTGCAGCACCTCGCCGAACGCGAACTGCGGGCGGCGGTGGAGGCGGAGCGCGCGGACGGCGGCACCATCGTCATGATGGCTCCCCGCTCGGGGGACCTGCTGGCGCTCGCGAACTACCCCACGTTCAACCCGAACGCGTTCGGCCGGTATCAGAACAGGCCCGAGGTCCGGCGGAACCGGGCCGTGCAGGAGATCTACGAGCCGGGGTCGACCTTCAAGATCGTGACGGCGTCGGCAGCCGTCGAGGAACGGGCGTTCGACCTCGATGAAGTCATCGACGTGAGCGCCGGCCTGATCAGGATCGGATCCCGGGTCGTCGAGGACGTCCACCGCTACGGCCCCCTGTCGTTCACGGACGTGCTCGTGAAATCGAGCAACGTGGGCGCCATCAAGATCGGCGACCGGCTCGGGGCGGGTCGCCTAGGCGAGTATGTGCTCCGGTTCGGCTTCGGCCGCCGGGTGTGCGGGGACCTTCCCGGCGAATCGGCCGGCATGCTGCCCGGTTCGTCGTCGTGGTCCACTGGGACGCTGGCCTCGGTCTCGATGGGGTACGAAATCGGCGTGACGCCGGTTCAGATGGCGGCGGCGGCGTCTGCCGTGGCGAACGGCGGTGAACTGCTGCAGCCGCGGCTCGTTCGCGCGATCAGATCTGGCGCGCAGCGGACGCCGATCGCCCGCGCCGAACCTCGGCGGGCCATCAGCGCCGCCACCGCCGCCGAGCTCATTGGCATCATGGAGCAGGTCGTCGAGCGCGGCACCGCCACGGCGGCACAGGTGCCAGGCTACACGGCTGCCGGCAAGACAGGCACGGCGTCGAAGGTCGTCGACGGCGCCTACTCACGCACGGACTACCACGCCTCGTTCATCGGCGTGATCCCCTCACGGCAGCCCGCCCTGACGATCCTCGTCGTGATCGACTCACCCCACGCGGGTCGGATCTACGGCGGCGCGGTCGCGGCCCCGGTCTTCAGCCGCGTGGCGGCGGAGGCGATGCGCTACCTGCGGATTCCGCCCACGATCGACCCGCCACCGCCGGTCTTCGTGGCCTCGGCCGATCACAACCGCCCTGCCGGGCCTCTGGGATCGCTGGAGCGGGTCACCGTGCCGCTGGCCGGAGATCTGCCGGGCGTCACGGCCGGTTCGCCGACCGTGCCGGATGTGCGCGGCCTCGGGGCGCGCGAAGCGGCGAGCCGACTCGCGCGCATCGGCTTCACTGTACGTATGACCGGCGACGGCGTCGTCGCGCAGCAGGATCCCGAGCCTGGGACACCGATCGACGGACGCAGTTCCTGCCGCCTCTGGCTGGAGCGCGCGCCCGTGACTCCGGGAGCGCCCGGCCGATGACGATGCGCGACCTCCTCACCGTGCTCGAGTCCTCAGGGCTCCGCGAACCCGGGGACCAGCCGGCCGCCCGGGATGCGTGGCTGGACACCCCGGTAGCCAAGATCGCGTACGACTCGAGGAGCGTTGTTCCGCAGGGCGTGTTCGTCGCCCTGCGCGGCGCTCGCGCGGACGGCGCCGCCTTCGCGGTCCAGGCGGAGGCCCGCGGAGCGATCGCCATCCTGGCGGAACGGGAGCGCCCAGCGGGGGTTTCGGTGCCGTGGATTCGCGTGCAGGACGGCCGTCGGGCGCTGGCCGCGCTCGCCGCCGAGTTCCACGGGCACCCGAGTCGCGACCTCGCGGTGGTCGGCATCACCGGGACGAACGGCAAGACCACGACCGCGTATCTGATCCGCGAGATCTTCGAGGCGGCCGGGTTGCCCTGTGGCCTCGTCGGCACGGTGCAGTACCTGATCGGACGGGAGCCGCGGGATGCTCCACGGACCACGCCCGAGTCCGTGGATCTGCAACGGTTGCTGGACGACATGCGCGGCGCCGGCGTGCGCGCGTGCGTCATGGAGGTGTCGTCCCACGCCCTCGCGCTCCGGCGTGTCGACGGAACGCGCTTCGCCGCCGGGGTGTTCACGAACCTCACGCGGGATCATCTCGACTTCCACCGCGACATGGACGACTACTTCGCCGCGAAGCGGCGGCTGTTCGAGATGCTGCCGCCGGCAGCGCCGGGCGTCTACAACGTCGACGACCGTCGCGGCGTCTCGCTCGCGCGCGAATTTCCCGGTGGGACCACCTTCGCGGTGGAACGACCGGCCGACGTGACCCCCGGACCCGTCTCCCCGTCGCTGGACGGGCTGCGCTTCGAGGCGAGGACTCCGGTCGGCCCCATCCGAGTGGACTCGAAGCTCATCGGCCGTTTCAACCTGTACAACCTGCTCGCCGCCGCGGCGACAGGCGTGGCGTTGGGCCTCCCGCTCGGCGCGATCGAGCGTGGACTCGCGGCACGCGACGCGGTTCCCGGCCGCCTCGAGATCGTGTCGTCCCCGGACGACGACGTGACGGTGATCGTGGATTACGCGCACACGGACGACGCGCTCCGGAACCTGCTCGAGGCGGTTCGCGGACTGCGGGCATCGCGGATCGTCACCGTGTTCGGGTGCGGAGGTGATCGGGACAAGACGAAGCGGCCGCTGATGGGGACGGTGGCCGCGCAGCTCAGCGACTTCGTGGTTCTGACATCCGACAATCCGCGCTCCGAGGATCCGGAGCGGATCATCGACGACATCGAACGCGGCCTGCTGCCGTCGGAGGGAAGGACGCGCGCCGCCGCCGCCGACCGGTGGAAACCGACGGCACGGCATGCGGCATACATCCGGATTGCCGATCGCGAGGACGCGATCGCCCACGCGATCGCGGAGGCGGGCTCCGGCGACACCGTGGTCATCGCCGGGAAGGGACACGAGAGATACCAGGAGCTTGCCGGCCGCGTCGTGGCCTTCGACGACGCCGCCGCGGCACGTGCGGCGCTCGGCGCGAGACGCCGGGCGCGGGCGTCGTGACGGAGACTGCCCGCCCATGATGCTGCCGCGCTCATCCACCCCGGTTCGATTGACCATGGCCGACGTCGCCGATGCGACGTCGGGACGCGTGCTCTCGGGCTTTCCCGGACAGCCAGTCGATCGAATCTCCATCGATTCGCGGACGGCCCGCGCGGGAGACCTGTTCATCGCCATCCACGGCGATCGCTTCGACGGGCACCGGTTCGTCTCGGACGCCCTCGCGGCCGGCGCCATGGGCGCCGTGGTGTCGGACGCGACCGCCGTGCCGCCCGAGGCTGCCGCACCCAGAGCCGTCGTGCAGGTGGCCGACACCACCCGTGCGCTGCAGGCGCTCGCGCGACACGTTCGCCGGGCCTCGGGTGTGCCGGTCGTCGCGATCACGGGGAGCGCCGGGAAGACCACGACGAAGGAAATCGCCGCGGATCTGCTGAGCCTCCGGTTCCAGGTCTTCCGCAACCAGGGCAACTTCAACAACCACATCGGTCTGCCGCTGTCGCTGCTGGAGCTGCGCCACGGCCCCGACGTCGCCGTCGTCGAACTCGGGATGAGCCGGGCCGGGGAGATCCGCCTCCTGACGTCGCTGGCCGAGCCTGATGTGCGCGTCTGGACCCTCGTTGCGGAAGTGCACTCGGCGTTCTTCGATTCGGTGGAGGCCATCGCCGACGCCAAGGCCGAGCTGCTCGAAGGGGCGACGCCCGACGGGGTCGTCGTCGCAAATGCCGGCGATCCCCGGATCATGGCTCGAGTCGGAGCGTGTCCGGCGCGGCTGGTCACGTTCGGCGTCGGCGTGCCCGCCGACGTGAGCGCCCGCCGGGTCGACGACCTGGGGGTGGATGGCAGTGCGGCGGAGGTTGTGACCCCCTCAGGTCGCGCCGTCTTTCGCGTGCCGCTGCTCGGCCGCGGACATCTCGCGAACGTCCTGGCGGCGACCGCGGTTGCCCTCGAATTCGGCGTGCCTCTCGATGCCGTGGCCGAGCGCGTGCGCACCCTGACTCCGGCACCCCGGCGGGGCGAGGTCGTGCGGTCGGCCGGCGGGTTCACGCTCGTCGACGACTCGTACAACTCCAATCCGCGTGCGCTGGAGCGCATGCTCGACGTCCTCGGCCGATCGCCGAATGGCGCCAGACGCGTGGCCGTGCTGGGCGAGATGCTGGAACTGGGCGACGCGGCCGTGCCCCTGCACGAAGCCTGTGGGCGTGCGGCTGCGGCTGCGGGCGTCGGTCTGCTCATCACCGTCGGCGGTCAGGCTGCGGCTGCGCTGGGAGCTGCGGCCGTGTCGGCGGGCGTACCGGCTGATGCCGTGGTGCACGCCGGGACGAGCGATGAGGCTGCGACGTTGCTCCAGGGTCTGGTTCGCGCGGGCGACGTGATCCTCGTGAAGGGATCGCGCGGAACCCGCACCGACATCGTCGCGGACGCCCTCAAGGGGGCGCGGACATGACGGCCGACCGGCGGACCTTGTCCGTGCGCGGCCTCGACACGGTCGTCGTGGGCGCCGGGCGCAGCGGTCGCGCGGCCGCGGATCTGCTGCGGGCGCAGGGCGCGCGCGTGACGCTGACGGACAGCAGCTCCACGATTCGTGATGAGGACGCCCTGCGATCGAGCGGCGTCGCGCTGGTGCTGGGGGGACATCCCCCGAGTCTGCTGGCGGGTGCCGGCCTCGTCGTCCTCAGCCCGGGCGTTTCTCCGGACCAGCCGGCTGTGGCCGCGGCGAGATCCGCAGGCGTGCCCGTGGTGGGTGAGGTCGAACTCGCGTCGGCGTGGATTGCGGGACGCCTTGTCGCGATTACCGGCACGAAGGGCAAGTCCACGACGACCGCGCTCACGGGGAGAATCCTCGAAGCCGCCGGCGTCCGGACGCTGGTCGGCGGCAATATCGGAACGCCGCTCTCGTCCCAGGTGACCGACTCGACGCCCGACACGATCCATGTTGTCGAGGTGAGCAGCTTTCAGCTCGAGATGACCTCGACGTTCCATCCGTTCATCGCCGCCCTGCTGAACCTGAGTCCCGACCACCTGGACAGGCACGCCTCGTTCTCCGCGTACGCCGAGGCCAAAGCGCGGATTTTCGCGAACCAGACCCGGGACGACTGGGCCGTGATCAACGCCGACGATCCCGGTGCCGTCGAACTCTCACACGGGACACCGGCAGGCCGGGTGACCTTCTCGGCTGCCGGGGCCGAAGGGGCGGACGTCGCGATCGAGGCAGGCTGGATCGTCGATCGGAGGACCTCCGAACCCGTGCCTCTCGTGTCGCTCGCGGACGTCAGGCTCATCGGCCGCCACCTGCTGGCGGACGTGCTCGCGGCGGCGGCCATCGCCCGGGTACTGGGGACCTCACCCGAGCCGATTCGTCAGGCCGTCGCGACGTTCAGGGGCCTCGAGCACGCGATGGAGGGGGTGGGCGACGTGAGCGGCGTCTCGTTCGTCAACGATTCGAAGGCCACGAACATCGCGTCGGCGCTCCGCGCGATCGAGACCTTCCCGGCCGGTCTGGTGGTCATTCTGGGTGGACGCTTCAAAGGGGGCCGCTTCGGGGATCTCAAGACGGCACTCGAGGCCCGCAACGCCTCCGTGGTGGCGCTCGGCGAGTCCCGCCGCCTCATCGCGGAGGCGTTCGAACCCGACGTGCCCATCCACGAGGCCGGCTCGATGGCGGAGGCGGTTCGGTTGGCGTGGGAGGCGGCGCCTCCCGGCGGGACGGTGCTGCTGGCGCCGGCCTGCGCGAGCTTCGATCTGTTCGAGGACTACGCGGCGAGAGGACGGGCGTTCAAGGCCGAGGTCGAGCGGCTGAGGAAGGATGTCGGAGAGCGGCGGAAAGTGGTGTGAGCCGTGAGCAGTCGTCAGTCGGCTCGAGCGGCAAGGAGCTGGCTGCTGGGACCGCACGCCGCCCCGGCGTGTGGAGCGAGTGTCCCTGCCCTTTGGCTGACTGATGACTGCTGACGGCTCACACCCGGGCGCTGGGGCCCGGAGTTCCGCGCTGCGAGAGATGTATCGGGCCGGATGGCCCTGAGCTTTAGGGGAGTCGGGGCAGGCCCGTGACGGTGTGTTGAAACCATGGCGCGCAAACTCAAGTCCGACCGAATCCTGTTTCTGACCACGACCGCGCTCGTGGCGTTCAGTCTGGTGATGGTCTACAGCGCCTCCAGTGCCCTGGCGCTCGACAAGTTCGGCCAGGCGAACCTGTTCCTGACGAAGCAGGCCGTGTTCGTGCTCGTGGGCATGCTCGCCCTCGGGCTGACGATGAACACGAACTACCGGCTGTACAAGCAGCCCCGGTTCGTCTGGGCGATCGTCGGCCTGTCGTTGGCGGCGCTCGTGGCCGTGCTGCTCTTCGGGCCGGTGATCAAGGGCGCACGGCGCTGGTTCGCGGTGGCCGGGGTGGGCATCCAGCCTTCGGAGTTCGCGAAGTTCGCGGTGATCGTGTTCAGCGCGGCGGTTCTCGAACGGCGAATGGACCGGATCGACGAACCCGTGTCGACGCTCAGGCCCCTGGCGCTCGTGCTCGTGCCGGTGCTCGGCCTGGTGATGGCCCAACCCGACTTCGGGACGACCGTGACGATCGTCGCGATCGCGGGCGCGATGGTGTTCGCCGCCGGGCTGCCGTACCGGTATCTTGCGGCGCTGGCCGCGTGTCTCGTGCCCGCCTTCGTCGGCCTGGCCGTCAGCGCGCCGTACCGGATGCGCCGCCTCACGGCGTTTCTCGACCCCTGGAGCGATCCGTTGCGCGACGGGTTTCAGACCATCCAGTCGCTCGTCGCCGTCGGCACGGGCGGCGTGGTCGGCCTTGGCCTGGGCGAGAGCAAGCAGAAACTGTTCTACCTGCCCGAACCGCACACGGACTTCATCTACGCGGTGGTCGCGGAAGAGCTGGGGTTGATTGGGGCGACGTTCGTCCTGGCGGCGTTCTGTGTGGTCGCATGGCGCGGGCTGCGGGTCGTTTCGCGGGCTCCGGACCGTTTCGGCGCGTTTCTGGCGCTGGGGCTCACGGTGATGATCGCCGCGCAGGCGCTCGGGAACATGAGCGTGGTGGTCGGCCTGCTGCCGACCAAGGGGATCGCGCTGCCGTTTGTGAGCGCGGGCGGATCGTCGCTCATCATGAGCCTCGCCGGCATGGGCGTGCTGTTGAACATCTCGCAGCAGGCATCGGCGGAGAGTTGGGAGTAGACGGCGTGCTGGGGCGGACCAGACGTGTGCATTTCGTCGGCATCGGGGGCATCGGCATGAGCGGCATTGCCGAGTTGCTGGCGAACCTCGGCTACGAGGTGTCCGGATCCGACCTGAGAGCGTCTGACGTCACCGAGCGGCTCGAAACCCTGGGCGTGCGGGTGGTCGCGGGGCACGAGGCCCGGGCGGTTGGCCACGCTGACGTCGTCGTCGTGTCCTCCGCCGTCGGCGCCGACAACCCTGAGGTCGTCGAGGCCCGCAGACGGCGCATCCCGGTCATTCCGAGAGCCGAGATGCTCGCGGAACTCATGCGCCTCCGGTCGGGAATCGCCATCGCCGGCTCGCACGGCAAGACGACCACGACGTCGATGGTCGCGCTCGTCCTCGAGCGGGCCGGCCTCGATCCGACGGCTGTCATCGGCGGGAGGCTCAGCGCCTTCGGCAGCAACGCGCGCCTCGGCCGGGGGGCGTACATGGTGGTCGAAGCCGACGAGAGCGACCGGTCGTTCCTGCGGCTGTCGCCCACGGTGGCCGTCGTCACCAACGTCGATCGGGAGCACCTGGAGGCGTACCGCGACTTCGACGACCTGTGCGACGCGTTCGTCGACTTCGCGAACAAGGTCCCGTTCTACGGGGTCGTGGTCGCCTGCGTCGACGACCCCCAGATCGCCGCGCTCGTGCCCAGGCTGACCCGGCGTCTCGTGACGTACGGACTCGAACCCGTCGAGGCCGACCTGGTCGGCCGGCGGGTGCGGCAGGAGGGTCGCGAGTGGCTATGCGATCTGGTGCCCGGACCCGGACTGATGGACGCGGTCGGGCTTGCGTCGCCGCCGCCCGCGGCGCTGGGGGGGCTGCGCCTGCGCGTGCCTGGGCGCCACAACCTGCTGAATGCCCTTGCGGCCGTGGCCGTCGGCCTCGAACTCGGCCTCGCGCCCGACGTCATCACGGACGCGCTCCAGCAGTTCCAGGGGGCAGACCGTCGGTTCCAGGTTCGAGGGGAGGCGGGGGGCGTGATCGTCGTCGACGATTACGGTCACCATCCCACCGAGATCGCCGCCGTGCTCGATGCCGCCCGGGCATCTCTCGGGCGACGCCTGGTGGTCGTGTTCCAGCCGCACCGCTACTCGAGGACCGCCGCCCTGCTCGACGCCTTCGGCCCGGCGCTGTCGCGGGCTGATGCCGTCGTGATGACGGATATCTACCCAGCCGGCGAGGCGCCCGTGCCGGGGGGGACGCTCGACAGGCTGGCGGCGTCAGTGGGACGGGCGCTGGGCCGCCGGCTCCACGTGGCTCCCACGCTCGATGACGCCCTGAGTGCGGCACTTGCTCTCGCGCGCCCTGGGGACGCGATCATCACGCTGGGAGCCGGCTCGATCAGCCTGCTGGGGCCGAGGATCCTGGCCGCGCTCGAGGACCGTCGCCCGAGGGAGACACCAGCATGAGCGTCTCCGCGCCCTCCGACCGGCGATTCCGACGGGCCACCGAGCGGCCCATCCGGCACCGGCGTCCGCGCGGTCGTGCCGTCCTCGGCGGCGTGCGGCTGCTGCTGACGGCCGGGGTCCTGGGCTGGGCCGGCTATCAGGCGTCGGTCGTGGCGCTCGAGGCGTCCTGGCTCAGGGTGCGGCACGTCACGATTACCGGCAACCGCCACCTGTCGCCAGGCGAGGTCTCGGCCCTGATCGAGGATCTGAAGGGACAGAACATCCTGCTGACGGATCTGGCCAGGTGGCGCGAGCGGGTGCTCGCGTCGTCGTGGGTCGCGGAGGTGTCGCTCCGCCGACGCCTGCCGTCGACGCTGGAAATCGATCTGGTGGAACGGGAGCCGGTCGGGATCGCCCGGCTCGGGTCCGAGCTGTACCTCGTAGACGCCACCGGTGCCGTCATCGACGAGTTCGGCCCGCGATACGCGAACTTCAGCCTGCCCATCGTCGACGGGCTGCTGGCACCGGGCAACAGCGGCGTGGCGATCGACCCGCTGCGGAGCGCGCTCGTCGCGCAGTTTCTGGCTGACATGCGAACTCGACCGGGACTGGCCGCGCGGCTCTCGCAGATCGATGTGAGTGATCCGAGCGACGTTCAGGTCATTCTGACCGGGGACTCGGCGGTGGTGCGACTCGGCACCTCCGAGTACGTGAAACGGCTCGAGTCGTACGTGCAGGTTCAGGAGGCGCTGCGGCGCCGCGTGCCTGAGATCGACTACGTCGACCTGCGGTTCGAGCCGCGCGTGTATGTGGGACCGTCGCGCACAGCGGCGCCAGCGAAGTAGCAGAGGCCTTGGACCGGGTGGACTGGCGCCGCACCGTGCGGGCCGGTGAACCGGAAGGGCGGGAGGATCCGTGGGACGCAAGGAGCGGCATCTGGTCGGGCTCGACCTCGGAACGTCGAAGGTCACCGCCATCGTCGGCGAACTGGTCGACGGGCAGGCGGTCGAGATCATCGGCTTGGGCGTGGCCGAAAGCCAGGGGCTCCGGCGCGGCGCCGTCGTCGGGATCGAAGCCGCCGTCGACTCGATCCGCAAGGCGGTCGAGGAGGCAGAACTCACCTCCGGCGTCGAGATCGACAACGCGTACATCGCGCTCTCGGGAAACCACGTCAAGGGCTTCAACAGCCGCGGCGTGGTGGCCGTAGCGGGCAAGAACCGCGAAGTCTCGCGCGAAGACCTTCAGCGGGCCATCGACGCGGCCCGGGCGGTGAGCCTGCCTCCCGGGCGGGAGATCCTGCACGTCCTTCCCCAGGAGTTCGTGGTCGACGACGAGGATGGCATCGGCGATCCGGTCGGGATGACCGGATCCCGCCTCGAAGTCAACGTTCACATCGTCACCGGCAGTGCGTCGATTACCCAGAACCTCATCCAATGCGTGAACCGAGCGGGCGTGAACGTGCGCGAGTCGGTCCTCGAGCAGATCGCCGCAGCCGAGGCCGTCCTCACCGCTGACGAGAAGGAACTGGGCGTGGGCCTCATCGACATTGGCGGGGGCACGGCGGACGTGGCGATCTACGAGCGAGGCGCGCTCTGGCACACGGGCGTCGTGGCCATCGGGGGCGACCACTTCACGAATGACATCGCCGTAGGGCTCCGCATGCCCGTTCCCGAGGCCGAGAAGCTGAAGCGCAAGTGCGGGGCCGCGCTTTCAGCCCTGGTGGGCGACGACGAGTGCATGGACGTGGTCAGCGTCGGAGGACGCCCGACGCGCACCATGCCCAGGCGCATCCTGTCGGAGGTTCTTCAGCCCAGGGCCGAGGAACTCTTCCACGGCGTCTGGGACGAGATTCACCGCGCCGGGTACGAGCGCTCGCTGAACTCCGGGATCGTGCTCACCGGCGGAGGCGCCAATCTGGAGGGCATGGTGGAGATCGCGGAGCAGATCTTCGACATGCCCGTGCGCCGGGGTGAACCCCAGGGAGTCGGCGGGCTGGCTGATCACATCTCCAGCCCCGCGTTCGCGACGGCGGTCGGGTTGCTCGTCCATGCCTCCCGTCGGCGAGCGCACCACGAAGACGTCGGGCCGGGCGGCATGTTCGGCCGGCTGACTCACCGCATCATGGGAGTGCTCAAGGAGTTCTTCTAATCCGGAGACCGTGTCATGCCCAACGCGAACGACCGCCCGCCGATTCCTGGTGACCGCCAGCCGCTCAGGCTGACGCTCGACGACTCCTCTCACCGCGGCGCGCGAATCAAAGTGATCGGCATCGGCGGCGGCGGCAGCAACGCCGTGAACCGCATGGTGGCTGCGGGGCTCGATGGCGTGGAGTTCATCGTGGCCAACACGGACCTCCAGGCCCTGCGCCTCAGTGCGGCGCCGGTCAAGCTGCAGCTGGGGGAAAAGCTGACGAAGGGACTGGGCGCCGGCGCGGATCCCAACGTCGGTCGGGCGGCAGCGCTCGAAGACACGGACCGCATCATCCAGGTGCTCGACGGCGCGGACCTGGTCTTCGTGACGACGGGCCTCGGAGGCGGGACGGGGACGGGAGGAGCCCCGGTGATCGCCACCCTGGCTGCCGAACTCGGGGCGCTCACCATCGCGGTCGTCACGAAGCCGTTCACGTTCGAGGGCCGGAAGCGCGCCGCCCAGGCCGAGCGGGGCCTGGCCGAACTCCGCGACTGCGTCGACAGCGTCATCACGATTCCCAACGAGCGCCTGCTCGCGACCATCGACCGGAAGACGCCGCTGCTCGACGCGTTCGCGACGGCTGACGACGTCCTGCGGCAGGCCATCCAGGGCATCTCGGACCTGATCCTGGTCCCAGGCCTGATCAACCTCGACTTTGCGGACGTGAAGACCATCATGACCGGCATGGGTGTGGCGGTGATGGGCACGGGGATCGCCGAAGGGGAGGACCGCGCGACGGAGGCGGCCAAGAAGGCCATCTCGAGCCCGCTGCTCGAGGACGCCTCGATCGACGGAGCCAGGGGTGTCATCATCAACGTGACGGGCGGAGCCGATCTGTCGCTGGCAGAGGTCAACGAGGCGTCGTCCATCGTGTATCAGGCCGCCCACGAGGAAGCCAACATCATCTTCGGAGCCGTCGTCGATCCTGGTCTGGGCAGCAAGGTCAAGATGACCGTCATTGCGACCGGGTTCGATCGGGAGGGCGCGCGTCCGGCCGTGCCGGGCGCGGCCGGACACACGCCGGTCGACATGAGCGCCTATACGGCCTGGACACAAGCCGAGGTCGGCAGCACGCCGGGCGTGTCAGCGCACCTCGCGATCGCCCGCCGGCGCGGTGTTGGCGTCCGGGAGATCGGCGCAGCCGATCCGACACCGGCCGTGGAGGCCACAGGCACCGACGACAGAACGCCGCTGGACGTACCTGCCTTCCTGCGGCGGGCCAAGCAGGGATAGCCCGCAGATTCGCCCCGGATCTTCAGGCGTGTATCGAGAGCGGACCCTGGCGGTCTCGCCATTCCAAGGCTCCGGGCGCCCGCCCGCTTCGGGCGGCGCCGCGCGCGTGGTACACTGAGAACACTCCGGGATGCCTTGAACGTCGACGTCGGAGCCACAGCTCCCGCACCAGGGGCGTGAGCCCGCTCCGCGCCCGCCCCGGCACTAAATGACTCGCCAGCGACGCACCGTTCACCGCCAGGAGCCGAGCCGATTCCCGCAGGAGATCGGAGCCGTCCGCAAGACCCACGCCGGACGCCTCCGGGTGGCACTGGCCTTCCCGAACTCCTACTACGTCGGGATGTCCAACCTCGGGCTTCAGACCGCCTACGCCCTCTTCAACGCGCACGACGAGATCGTCTGTGAGCGCGTCTTCCTGCCGCCGCGCCAGGAGTTGATCGCCGGGCGGGGAACGCTCGGGCCGCTGCGAACCGTCGAGTCGGGAACGCCCGTCGGCGACTTCGACGTGTTCGCCTTCTCCGTCTCCTTCGAATGGGACTACACGAACGTCGTGACGATGCTGCGACTGGCGGGACTGCCCGTTTTCGCGGCCGAGCGCTCCGACGGGTGCCCGTTCGTGGTCATCGGCGGCGCCGTGACGTTCGTCAACCCCGAACCCCTGGCCCCGTTCGCCGATTGCGTGGCCGCCGGGGAAGGCGAGGTGCTGATCCCGGCGCTGATCCAGGCGCTGCTGGCGGCTCCGGATCGCCGATCGCTCCTGCGGCGGCTGGCTGCCGAGCGGGGATTCTACGTGCCGTCCCTCGTCGACGTCCGCTACGGCGCCGACGGGCGAATCGAGGCCTTCGTGCCGACAGACGACGGCATCGCGTACCCGGTCCGGAAGGCTGCCCTGAAGGCCACTGACGCGGTGGATCCGCCGGCCACGTCCATCTTCACGCCCGAGACCGAGTTCGGCTCGCGGCTGCTGGTCGAGGTGGTTCGAGGCTGCGCGAACATGTGCCGCTTCTGCTGGGCGGGGTACAACTACCTGCCGGTCAGGGCCTTTCCGACCGATCGGATCCTCGCGATTGCCGAACGCGCCAGGCCGCATGCGAGCCGCATCGGCCTGGTCTCGATCGCGCTCTGCGACCATCCCGACATCGAGAGAATCCTGGGCAGGCTCGTCGAAATGGGCTACGGCATCAGCCCGGCTTCCCTCAGGCTGGACGACCTCACATCGACGATCATCAGGCTGCTGAGCGAGAGCGGTGAGCGATCGGTCACGATCGCGCCGGAAACCGGCTCTGATCGGCTTCGACGCGTCATCAACAAGACGGTGACGAACGACGAGATCCTCGAGAAGGCCGACCTCGTGTTCGGCAGCGGCATGAGCAACCTGAAGCTCTACTACATGATCGGCCTGCCGACCGAGACCGACGACGACCTCGTGGCCATCCGCGACCTGACGCTGGCCATTCGCGACCGCATGCTCTACCACGGCCGAAAGGCCGGTCGGCTCGGCTGCATCACCGCGAGCGTGAACCCGCTCGTGCCGAAACCCGGCACCGCCTACCAGTGGATGCCGATGGAGGACGACCGCGCCATCGATCGCAGGACCAAGCTGTTGCGCCGGCTCGTGGCGGGCATCGACAACGTGCACTTCTCGATCAAGTCGGAGCGTCATGCCTTCTACCAGGCCCTGCTGTCACTCGGTGACCGACGCGTGGCCCCCGCGATCGTTGCGGCGGAACGCAACGGCGGGCAGTGGCGGGCGGCCCTGCAGGAGGCCGGCATCGACCCCGCGTTCTACGTCTTCCGCGATCGTCGCGCCGACCCCGTGCTGCCCTGGGACATCATCGACGGCGGCCTGAAAACCACGTTCTTCAAGGCTGAATTCGAACGGAGCCTCCGGGCCGAATGGACCCTGCCGCCCGGACGTTCCCGGGAGCGCCCCCTGCCCTGAGGGCGGGACGACCGGCCGGTCCGAGGGCCCGTCCGAGCCTGCGCCCCCGCTACTCCGCGACCGCAGCTTGCTGTTCGTAATCCGCAAATGCCTCGAGGATGAACTCGCGGAGCCGCTCCTGGCTGGCCGCATCGACGACCGGCCGCAGCAGCGCGAAGGACCGGCGCTCGCCGTTGACCGAGTACTGGCGGGCCGGGAACGTCACGTTGCGACCCGAGCCGTTGCGTCGCTCCCACACGGCAAAGCCGATGAGCTTCAGCCCGTCGAGCGTGCCGCCACTGAAGTGCAGCTCGGCATCCGCCAGCTTGCCGGGCGGGTTTCCGCGATCGTTGGGTGCGAATTTGACGACCATCTGACCCTCCTTCGGACGCGTGCGGCGGGACCCGGGCCGCGTGGCCGCAGCGGATGCGTGGCAGGCCGGAGCGGGTGGAAACCCCACGGCCCGGGACTGCGGCATCTCGCATCAGCCGGCCCGCCACGTCAGGGCCGGTCGCAATGGTCGTGCCTCGACACGCCGCCTGCGGACTGCCCGCTCAACCCGTTGCCGAATTGGGACTTTGCGGCGTGGGACCGCGCGAACCGGTGCCGGGCTGAAGGTCGGACGGGCGGAAACGGAAACGCGTGGTCCCCCGGCCGGACGATCGGGCTCAGCCGGCCTTCTGCAGCAGCACCTGAGCGATCGCGAGCGTGTCGGAGTGGGTGATCGTGAGCAGAGAGGATGTTGCGCCAAGGTGCTCGAAGCGCCGCAGGGCGCCTCCGTGGAACCGGACGCGGGGCGGGCCCCCGCCGCGCACGACCTCGATATCCTTCCAGAGGACACCCTGGGTATGCCCCGTCCCGAGCGCCTTCATCGCGGCCTCTTTCGCCGCGAAGCGGCCGGCGTAGTGTTGGGCCGGGTGGTACTTGGACGAGCAGTAGCCGATCTCCGAGTCCGTGAACACCCGGTGGAGGAAGCGCTCGCCGTATCGTGCGATCGCCTGGTCGATGCGGGGAATGTCGGTGGCGTCAATGCCAATGCCGATGATATGCATAGAGGCCAGTATGCCTGAAATCCCCTTGGACGCTTCGTGGGAGTGGGTGCCGGCCCCGTGGGGGACGGCGTTGCGGTGCCGGCCGCTCGCAGACGTGGCCGCGCACGTGTTCACGACGCGCGAGCCGGCCCTGGCGGCTGGCGCCCCTGAGGCGGATATCGGCTGGGCGCGGCTGGCGGCGGCGCTCAGCGTGGAGCCGCCGTACCTGGTCTGGGTCGAGCAGGTGCACGGGCGGGCGGTGCTGGTGGCAGACGGAACGACGGCGGCGCTCCCGGCCGTCGGCCAGCCGTGGGGCACGGCGGACGCCGTGATCAGCGACGACCCGCGGTTCGCCCTCTCGGTTCGGGTCGCCGATTGCGTGCCCGTCCTGCTGGCCGACAGGCGGTCCGCTGCCGTGGGCGCCGTGCATGCCGGATGGCGAGGCACGGCCCAGGGTGTGGTCACGGCCGCGGTTGACGCGATGGCCCGCGCGTTCGGCACGCACCCCGCCGACATCGTCGCGGCCATCGGACCCAGCATCGGGCCGTGCTGCTATCGTGTGGGGGCCGAGGTGGCCGCCGCGTTCCAGAAGGAAGCCAGCGGGCCGCGCGCCGACGGCTGGCTGTCGCAGCATCCCGTCGGGCGGGCGATGCGCGGTATTCCCGGCCCGGATTTGGGCGCAGCCGGCATGGCATCCCACTTCCTCGATACATGGACCGCCAACGCGGACCAGTTGGCGACCGCCGGCGTGCCGCGTCGTCAGATCTTCATCGCGGCCCTCTGCACGTCCTGCCACCGGGACATCTTCCACTCCTACCGTGTCGATGGTCGACGGGCGGGACGGATGGCGGCCGCGATCAGGGCGACAACCAGGGAACCGGCAAACGGCCGGTGACGCTGGCCGCAAGCACCAGTCAGGCCGTTGGGCCCGGACGAGGTGGCGTCATCGCGCCCGAATCCCGGGTCGCGGTTGGCGAAACACTCCGGACTGGGTGGCCGTGGCCGATTCGGGCCCGGTCCTGGGTGGGGTCCTTGGTCACGGGCGTCAGGCCCGTCAGGTGGATACCTCGAGCGGCCCGCCACCCTCGGCGCGTGAGTGCGGCTGGCCGCCGCGGAGGACAACCATCCCGTCGCCGACCATCGCCCGCCCCACCGTGCCATAATGCGTGCCGTGTTACAGCGAGGCCCGTCAGCGCTCGCCGGACGCGAGGGGGACCCGCGTCTGAGAGGTGGGGCGGTGTCTGCGGCGGGTCGACAGGATCGGGTGACGGCCGCGACGGGCGCCTGCCGTCCCGCTCGGCTGTCGAGGGACGGTCGTCCTGGAGGCAGCATGGGGGACGCGGCGTTCAATGCCAGGCACCTGATCCCCCGGGATGTTGCCGGAGGCTTGTACTGGCTGCGCGCGCTCGGGCGGGACACCCTGCCGGAAACCCTCAGGTTCGATGCCACGCGATATGTTCTGGTCCAGACCCTGAAACACGACTTCTACGCGGCCACCGGCGTCTACCGCGATGCTCGGGGAGGAGGCGTCGTTCTGAAGGTCAATCGCAACACGCCGTGCGCTGGTATCCCGTTGACGTGGCTGGGCCGCTACCTGCGCAACCGGGAGGTGCGATTCTACCGGGCCCTGGCAGACATGCCGCAGATTCCGAGATTGCGGGCCGTCGTTGGAACCACCGCCTTCGTCCATGATTTCGTTCCGGGTCAGCCGTTGTCCGCGACGCGTCAGATCCCGGACGGCTTCTTCGATCGATTGATCGAGATGTTCCGTGAGCTGCACGCTCGCGGGATGGCATACGTGGATTCCCACAAGCGTCAGAACATCCTGGTGGGCGACGACGGCGAGCCGTACCTGGTCGACTTTCAGATCAGCCTCGACCTCCGTACGGCCGACACGATCGTGACGCGGTGGCTCCTCCGGCAGTTTCAATGGGCGGACATCTATCACGTCCTCAAGCACAAGAGCCGCTTGAGGCCCGACGAACTGACGCCGGAGGAGTGGCGCGTCGTTCACGAGAAGAGCCTCTTCATCCGGGTCCACCGATGGTACACGAGGCCCTATCAACTGATGCTGGAGTGGCTGTTCCGCCGCTGGCAGGCCAGCGGCAGAGTGTCGAGCGACGGAAGCGAGTAGATTCGGCGGTCGGAACGGGATCAGTCCGAGTCCCGAATCCCGGATCCCGGATCCCGGGCCCGATCCATCGCCCGGTTCGCCAGCGCGTCCGCCTCGGCGTTCTGCGCCCGTCGAACGTGCTCGAACCGGACGCGTCCGATCCGGCGCACGAGGAGGGACGCCCTGGCGTGCAGCGGCTGCAGCCCGGCGTTCTTCACGCGGAATTCGCCTCGCATCTGTTTCACCAGCAGCTCGGAGTCCGACCTGACGACGATGTCGGAGAGCCCACGGGCCACCGCGTACTCGAGGGCGGCGAGCAGGCCGCGGTACTCGGCGACGTTGTTGGTCGCCACGCCGATGGCCTCGGCGATCTCGTCGACGGTCGACCCGTCCGCGCCTACCACACGCACGCCGTAGCCCGCGGGCCCCGGGTTTCCCCGGGCGCCCCCGTCGATGAAGAAGATCATGGACTCAGGACGCGGGCGCGGCCGGCACCGGGAAGTAGAGGATGCGCTGGCAGCTCTCGCACTGGAAGATCATGTCGTTGTGGCGGAGGTCGTTGGCGACCTGGGGCCTGATGCGGACCTGGCAGACCGAACAGCGGCCATCACGGACCTCGGCGACGGCTGACGATTTCCGGACCTTGAGGATCCGCTCGAAGGTGGCCACGAGGGGAGGGCTGAGGACCGCGAGCAGGGCATCGCGTTCGGCGGTCACGTCGGCGATGCTGCGCGCGGCCTCCGTGGCCTGGCGGGCGAGTTCGTCGCGCTCGGCCGCGACAGCGGCCTGCTCCTCGCGCAAGGCCAGTTCTGCCTGCTTGAGGCCGGCGTTCACCTCGTCTGACTCCAGCATCCGCTCGAGCAGCCGGTCCTCGAGTTTCTGGAGTTCAGCCTGGGCGACCTCGATCTCCTTCTGGACCGCGTGGTACTCGCGGTTCGTCTTCACCTCCATCAGCTGGTCCTTGTACTTCGACAGCCGGGCCTGCTGGGTGGCGATTTCCTTGTCGAGATCCCGGCGTGCGGCCTTGTTGGCGTCGAGCGCCCGCCGCTGATCGTCGACGCGTGTCTGGGCGGCCGCCAGGCGCGCGTCGAGGTCGTGCTGGCGTACCGGTTCGTCGGCGATGACCCGCCGGGCGTGACCGGCGAGGTCCTCGAGCCGCTGGAGGTGAATCAGACGATCGAGGTCAGGATGCATCCCGTTTCTGGTGGGCCCACCAGGATTCGAACCTGGGACTGGCCGGTTATGAGCCGGCGGCTCTAACCGCTGAGCTATGGGCCCCGGTTAGCATACCGTCAAATGCGTCGCCCCGGCTACCGCCCTTCGAGAAAGGCCCGCAGCTTGCGGCTGCGCGAGGGGTGCCGCAGCTTGCGCAGCGCCTTGGCTTCGATCTGGCGGATGCGCTCCCTGGTCACCGCGAAGTTCTGACCCACCTCCTCGAGGGTGTGCTCCGACCCGTCGCCGACCCCGAAGCGCATCTTGATGACCTTCTCCTCCCGGGGCGTGAGCGTCTTGAGCACCGAGTCGGTCTGCTCGCGCAGGTTGAGGTTGATGACGGCCTCCGCCGGCGAGACGACGTTCCGGTCCTCGATGAAATCGCCGAGGTGGGAGTCCTCTTCCTCGCCGATCGGCGTCTCGAGCGAAATCGGCTCCTGGGCGATCTTCAGCACCTTGCGGACCTTCGCCACCGGGATGTCCATGCGCTGGGCGATCTCCTCGGAGGTGGGCTCGCGGCCGAGCTCCTGGACGAGGGACCTCGACGTCCGGATCAGCTTGTTGATCGTCTCGATCATGTGTACCGGGATGCGGATCGTCCTCGCCTGATCGGCAATCGCCCGCGTGAT
>CAYZYG010000046.1:0-39629 GCA_964481395.1 uncultured Vicinamibacterales bacterium | reverse complement strand
AGTGGCGGCGTTCGTTGAGCAGGCCGCCGAACGCGTTCTTCATCGCGCCGGTGGTCGTCGTGAACACGTGCGTCTTGACGGTGGGGAGGTGGATGATGTTCTCACCGATGAACCGCCGCGGGATCGCGAAGCCGTTCGGGTACACCTCGTTCAGACAGAGGAACTTCTTTCTCAGGTCACCCACCGCGTCACCGATGCTGACCCACTCCTCGCCTTCGTAGAGGTGGAGGTTCCGGAGTCCGTGGGCCTCGACGACATCGACCTGCTTGTTTTCGCGCTCACCGAGGTGCGCGTCGATGACGACCGTCCGGTTGTGGCACGCGTGGATGAGGGCCGGGTCGTAGCCGTCGGACTTCATCGCCCGGATCACGCCGTCGAGCTGCCAGGGCGTGGTGGAGCTGCCGGGAAAGAAGAAGTGCCAGGAGATGTTGACCTTGAGCGCGGTGTCGGCGTCCTTCGCGATGACGTCCTGGTAGCCCGCCAGATTCATCAGTTCGCGGTAGTCGCGCAGGACCGTCGCCGGCCGCGTCCGCAGCACCGCCACTTTCGACATGGCCATGATGCCCGATTGTACTGCGGCGACCGGGCAAACGTCACGTTCGCCGGTCCGCGCGTCGCCGCGGCACTTCAATATGCGTGCCGAATCGACGCGCCCGCAAAACGGACCATGCCGGGGGTCCGTCCTGCTGCAAGGCTTGGGGTCCCCCATCCCCAAGCGTGTCGCCCCCTCACGGTCGGGTTTGCGTCCTTCCGCCCTCGGCGCGCTCGTCGGGCCGCGCCGTGAAGCGCCGCGGCGAAGTTGCGGGCGGTCGGCCGATCAGGTCGACTCGCCTTATTCTGTCTCCTGTCTTCTGTCTTCTTCTGCCTCCTTCCCTACGCCCGAATCGTCTCGAGCCCGTGCGCGTGCGGCCCGGTCTCACGCCGCCGCAGCATCCAGGCGAAGAACAACCCGATGAACCCCAGAGACGAGAAGATCCACATGCCGAGGTGGTACCCCGCCGGATTCGCGGCGCTGGCGCCCGAATAGTCGTTGGCCCATCCGATCACGAGGTTGAAGCCAGCCAGACCGATGTTCTGGATGAGCGTCATCAGCCCGTAGGCCGTGCCAAGTTTGTTCTCCTCGACGACGTAGGCCACCGAGGGCCACATGATCGCCGGAATGAGCGAGAAGGCCACGCCCATCATGGCCATCGGCAGGTACAGCGTGATGTCCGAGTAGGCCATGATCAGGTACACCGGGATGAGCAGCAGCGATCCGAACATCATGAACAGGGACCGCCGGCCGACCTTGTCGACCATGAGCCCGAACAACGGCGTGCAGATCATCGCGAAGAGCGTCAGCATGCTCGACAGGAAGCCGCCCGTCTCGCGCGTCACGCCGTGGGCCTCCATGAAGAACTTCACGGCGAAGGTCTGGAAGGGGAAGATGCCCGAATAGAACGTGACGCACATGGCCACGATGAACCAGTAGGACCAGCCGAAGCGGAAGATGTCGGAGAACACCACCTTGTCGGTCTGGCCGGCGTCTCCGAGGTTGTAACGGCGCTCGGCGCGCACCTCCAGCACCCAGTAGAGAATCGCGCCCGTCACGCAGAAGGTCGCGAACGCCACACTGATCAGGAGCGGCCAGCGCCAGCCGTCGAACGCCCAGCCGGCCCACGACGGCGAATTCAGCGCGGCAAACGACCCGAGGCGGGCGATCGTCAGGTTCACGCCGAATGCGAAGCTGAGTTCCTTGCCTTTGAACCACTTCGCGATGGCGGTCGTGACGGCGACAATGAGCGATTCGGCGCCGAGGCCGAAGATCAGACGGCCGGCGGCCATGACGGCGAGGGTGCCCGACAGCGAGGTCACGACCGCGCCCAGCAGGCAGATTACCCCGAAGATCAGCGTCGACTTCCGGGTGCCGATACGGTCGATGATGAACCCGCCAATCAGCACCATGACGATGTTCGGGATGCTGTAGATGGCCTGCAGCAGGCCGATGTTCGCGTCCGAGAAACCGAGCTGCGCCTTGAGCAGATCGGCCATCGGGCTGATGCAGTCGTAGACGTAGTAGTTCCCGAACATCGCCAGGCTGATGAACACCAGCACCAGCCAGCGGAACAGCTTCGGCGGCAGCGGCCTCGTCGTCTCGGTCATGGAGCCTCTCTCGGGCGTGGGGATCCTCACAACCGATCCCCGGTCCCCGGTCCCCGGGGGGAGTGTACTATGTACCTCGTGTCCCCGCTTCACCGAACCATCACCGGTTTCAGCCGGGCGATGTTCAGCAACTGGCTGTGGCACCGGCCGCTCAACCTGCTGGTGGATGCCGGCGAGGGTGTTCAACTCGCGCTCGGTCCGAAGATCTGGGCCGTCGACACGGTGCTCCTGACGCACGGACATGCCGATCACCTGCTCGGCCTGCCCGGTTTCGTCGCGTCGCGCCGGTTCAGCAAGGGAGCGCAGGACAAACCGCTGACCATCGTGTACCCGGACAGCAGCGCCGGCGTGGAGACCATTCGCGCCTTCCTGGAGAGCCTCTGGCCGAACGAGACGTTCCCGCTCACGTGGGTCGCCGTACAGGACGGCAGCGAGCTGCCGTTGGGCAAGGGCCGGGTGCTGCACGCCTTCCGCGCGGAGCACGGCACGTCCGACGCGACGCTGGGCTACCGCGTGCTCGACGAACGAAGGCGTCTGCGGCCGGAGTTCACCGGTCTTCCGGAGCGCGACATCCGGGATCGCGTCCGCGCGCTCGGGCGCGACGCGCTGATGGAGCCGTACCGTCACGTGCTCTTCGCCCACACGGGCGACAGTATGCCCGTGAGTTCCTCGCTCGTGTCGCGCGCCGACCTCGTGGTGCATGACGCGACGTTTCTCGAACCTGGCGATCGCAAGTGGAACATCCACGCGTCGTCCCGGGAGGTGCTGGCGATGGCACGCGAGGCGCGGATCTCCCGTCTCGTGCTGCACCACCTGTCGGTCCGCTACGAACGCAGCGAAGCGCTCCCGCGCCTCCGGTCGCAGATCGCGGAAGCCGGGTTCGACGGGGAGTGCTGGTTGCTGGACGACGGCCGCCTGATGCAGCTCTCGAGCGGCCCATCCGCGGCGGGCTGAAGCCCGCCGCCTACGGCGGATTCCCGAGTCCTGCTCTTCGACGTGTTTCAGCGCGGGCTGAGCGGGCGCACGCGAGTCGAAACGCCGGGTCCCGGATCCCGGGTCCCGGGTCCCGGTTCCTGGGGCCGGAGCGGCTCGAGCGTCAGCGGAGCCGCCACCTGCCGCCGCTCCCACACCCGCTTCGCCTGCTCGTACAGGGCCGTCTGGGCGTTCACCGGGGCCTCTGACGCGGGCCGTGGAGGCACGCGCCACGTGCCGTCGCTCAGCAGCCGGCGCCCCTTGACGTTGTCCGCGAACAGGGTGTCGAGGGCGTTCAGTACCTTCTTGCGGCAGTCGGGAGCCTCCACCGGGAACATCAGCTCGATCCGCTTGTCGAGGTTGCGCGGCATCCAGTCCGCGCTCGACAGGTAGACCTCGTCTTCGCCGCCGTTGAGGAAGTGGAACACGCGCGCGTGCTCGAGATAGCGGCCGACGATGGAGACGACGCGGATATTGTCGCTCAGGCCCTTGACGCCGGGCCGCAGCACGCAGATGCCGCGCACGTTCAGCGCAATCGTCACGCCGGCCCGCGAGGCGGCGTAGAGCGCCTCGACGACGGACGGGTCGACGAGTGAGTTCATCTTCGCCCGGATGGCGGCGGGCTGGCCCGACTCGGCACGGCGCTGTTCCCGCTGGATGAGCTTCAGGAGCCGGTCGCGCAGTTGCGTGGGAGCCATCACCAGCTTCCGCATGCGCGGCGGGTCCGAGTACCCCGTCAGCGCATTAAAGAACGCCGACGCGTCGATGCCGAACAGGTGCGACGAGGTCAGCAGGCCCATGTCGGTGTACTGCCGGGCCGTCCGATCGTTGTAGTTGCCCGTCCCGAGGTGAACGTAGCGTCGCGTCCCTTCCGGCCCCCTCCGCACCACAAGCGCGATTTTCGAATGGACCTTCAGGCGGCGGATGCCGTAGATCACGTGAGCACCGGCTTCCTCGAGCCGCCTCGCCCACTGAATGTTCCGTTCCTCGTCGAAGCGGGCCATCAGCTCGACCACCGCCGTCACCTGCTTGCCTTGGTCGGCGGCCCGCATCAGCGCGCGCACGACGGGCGAGTCGCCGCTCGTGCGGTACAGGGTCAGCTTGATGGCCAGCACATCGGGGTCGTCGGCCGCCCGCTCCACGAGAGCCTCGACCGGGTCGAACGAGTCGTAGGGATGGTGGACCAGCAGATCGCGCTCGTCGAGGACGTCGAAAATCCGCGCGAGTTCCTGCGCGTCGAGTACCGGCACCGGCTTCAGAGGCGTGTCGCGCAGGTGGTCGAAACCGGCCAGCTCCGCGAGGGAGAAGAGCACGCGGAGGTCGATCGGCCCCGGCACGCGGTAGACGTCGTCGGCGGTGACTTCGACCTGACCCGCGATTCGGGATGACAGCTCCTCGCTGGCCGAGGATTCGATAGCCAGGCGGACGACGTCGTTTCTGCGCCGGCGACGCAGTTCGTCCTCGATCGCCTCCAGATACGACATCCCCCCCTCGTCGTCCAGCTCGAGTTCCGAGTCGCGCGCGAGGCGGAACGCTGCAGCCTCGAGGACGAGCTGTCCAGGGAACAGCGCCTCGAACTCCGAGCGGATGATGTCCTCCAGCAGCACGAAGGTCGCCCCGACCGCGCCTGGCACCTTCACCAGGCGCGGCAGCCTCGCGGGAACCTGGACGACCGCCAGTCGGGGGGCCTCCCCCTCGGCGGCTGGCAGCAGCCTCACTGCGAGGTTCAGGGTGAGCGACGCGAGCATCGGAAACGGCCGCGACTGGTCGATAGCGAGGGGCGTCAGCGCGGGCAGCAGGTCCTCGCGGAACCACGCCGACAGTGCCGCCCGCCGCGACTGGTCGAGGTCGGCCATCTTGACGATCCGTACGCCGTGGGAGGCCAGCTCGGGCAGCAGCGTCCCGTTGACGAGGGCGTACGCGCGCCCGACGAGGGCATGGGCCCGGCGCGAGATCTCCTGCAACTGAGCGGCGGGTGTGAGGCCCGCGGAATCCGGGTCGGCGTCGCCTTCGTAGACCGCGGCTTTCAGACGCGCGACGCGCACCATGAAGAACTCGTCGAGGTTCGACGCGAAGATCGCCGCGAACTTGAAGCGCTCGAGCAGAGGGTTCGAGCCGTCCTCCGCCTCCTCCAGCACGCGCTCGTTGAAAGCCAGCCACGACACCTCGCGGTTGAAGAACTGCCCGGCCTGGCGCTTCGCCTTCCTGCCCTTGCCGTCCCGGCTCATGCCGTCACGCTCCTCGTGTCCTGAATGCGAGCTTGCGGCCGAACACGTCGATGAACAGGTCGGCGCGCGCCACGGCCGCCATGCGCTCCATCGACAGATCGCCCTCGCCGGTGAGCTCCATCACGAATCCGTCCGGCTCGTCCAGCACGCGCACGTCCGACACGCGCTGCAGGTGCTCCGCATCGAGCGCGTTGGCGACGCGAAGAATGGCCGCGAGCTTGTTGACGCGTACCCGCTCGGGGCGGTCCAGCGCCGTGTAGGGCAGGTGGGATCGCTGCGGAAGCGCCCGCCGGTGGTAGCGGGCGATGTTCGCGATGATCGCGCGATCGTCCGCCGACAGCCCGAAGATCTCGGAAGAGGCCAGCAGGTACTGCGTGTGCTTATGATGGGCGCGAAGGCCGATGAAAACGCCGACGTCGTGCAGGAGCGCCGCCACTTCGATCAGCAGGCGATCGCGGCTGCCCAGGCTGTGCTCCACCCGCAGGTCGTCGAAGATCCGAACCGCCAGGCGCGCGACGGCGCGACCGTGCGCGGCGTCGTACCGGTACTTCTCACCGAGCGACTCGGCGCTCGCCAGGACCTGCCGGCGGAGGTCCGACAGGTCGGCCGGCGCGCCCGCCAGATCGGCGAGCAGGCCGACCCGCAGCGTGGCGTCGGGAACCAGCAGGGTGGAGGCGGCCGTGGCGTTGAGCAGCTCGCGGTAGACCAGGAGGGCCGGCACGAGCGTCTCCGCATCGACGAGAGAGAGCCCGTAGCGATCGACGAGTCCCTCCTCGTCGTACCGCTCGACCGTGCTGCACAGCTCGAGAAACGCGTCCCTCGGCACCTCGCGCAGGGTGTGGTCAGGGGCGTCGACGAGCTGGCCGGCGGCAAACCGGGCATCCTGGCCGAGGGCGACCATGTACTGCGCGGTATCGAGGGGCATGTCGCGCTTGATCTCGCCGACGATGTTCCCGATGAGGCGGGCCAGGACGCGGACCCGCTGCTCGTGGTCCGCCCGCCACGCGCCGAGTCCCTGGCGCATGCGGATCGCGCCGAGCGCGTAGACGCCCGAGTACTTCGGCTGCCGGCGTTCGAGCAGCGTGATGTCGGCCGAGCCGGCGCCCGCCTCGACCAGCAGCGTGTGCGCGTCCAGCGCCGGGTGTCCCGCCATCGAGTTCTGGACGGCCAGGTACGTGAGCCGGCTCTCCTCCGATCCGTCGATGATCTCGACCTGAAGGCCCGTGCGCACCTGCACGCGATCGATGAAGGTGTCGGCGTTGGCAGCCTCGCGGACGGCGCTGGTGGCGACGGCGCGGCTTCGCCGCACGCCGTGCTCGTCCATCATCCGGCGGAACCCCTGCAAAGCTCGGAGGGTCGCCTCGAGCGCCTGTGGACCGATGCGGCCGGACGACGAAAACGTGTCCTTGCCGAGCAGAACCGCCCGGGACGCCTCCTCGACCACGACGGGCGGCTGACCGGGGCGGACCTCGGCGATGACGAGGCGGACGGCGCTCGCGCCTATGTCGATGACCGCGACGTTCTCGGGAGCGGAATCGCTGGGTTGCATGGTGTCAACAGGACGCTCGGGCGTGCGTCAGTAGATAGTAGATAGTAGATAGTAGATCGTAGGCAAATCGGCCGCGTCCGATAGAATTAGGGTTTCATGCGATACCTGCTGGATCCCGACGTGCGGGGCTATCTCAATGGACTGGCCGGAAGGGCCGACCCGTTCCTGGACCGTGTCTATCTGCGCTCGAAGGCGGACGGCGTGCCGGCGATCGCCCCCGAAGCGGCCTCGTTACTCCGCGTCCTGGCGCGCCTCGTCTCTGCGCGCCGCGTCCTGGAGATTGGCACCGGCTACGGCTACTCCGCGCTGGCGCTCGCCTCCGGCATGGACGTTCAGGGCTCACTCTTCACCATCGAGTTCAGGCCGGCCCGCGCGGAGGTCGCGCGCGAGCACATCACGCAGGCCGGCCTGGCCGACCGCGTGAACGTGATGATTGGTGATGCCCGACGCCTGGTTCACAAGGTCGCCGGCCCCTTCGATCTGATCCTCGTCGACTCGGACAAGCAGTTGTTCGAAGCGCTCCACGACCGGACGGTTGCGCTCCTGCGTCCCGGCGGCGTGCTGGTCACCGACAACATCCTCTGGGGTGGTGACGTGGTGCCGGGATTCAACGCCGACCCGGAGCACGATCGCGAGAGCACCGATGCCGTAATCGCCCACGGTCGCCGGCTGGCAGCGGATGCCAGGCTGGACACGGTGTTCCTGCCGGTGGGGGATGGGGTGGCGGTCTCGGTCAGGAAACAGCCGGTAGACAGTAGTGTAGTCAGTAGACAGTAGACAGTAGGGGAGGCGTTGCGCTGGTCGCGCAACCTGGATTCTTGGAAGGCACTCTTGAGCGCCGGGTCAGCAGTAGGCCGAACGCGGCTGTCGTCTCCTGTCCCCTGTCTACTATCTACTGTCTACTATCTACTATCTACTATCTACTATCTACTGACCATTATCGTGAGGCCCCCATGAGCGAGCGACTGAAGGCTTTTCGGGAATTCCGGGAGCGAATGAACGGCCGTATCCTCGAGAGCGGCAACCTGGAGATCAAGCGGTTCTTCGCCCTGGACTCGCGGGCGTACGAACCGGGTGCGCTGCCGGTCCGCACGAAGGAACTGCTGGGCCTGGTGGCCTCGCTGGTGCTGCGCTGCGACGACTGCATCACGTACCACCTGGTCCGGTGCCGCGAAGAGGGCGTGACCTTCGACGAACTGCTCGAGGCCTTCAACGTCGCGCTGGTCGTCGGTGGATCCATCACGATCCCCCATCTGAGGCGGGCCATGGCCACGCTGGAGGATCTCGACCGGGAAGAGACGGGTGAGCATGACGATTGAACAGTGGCTGACCAACGCGTGTGAGGATGCCGAGCGGAGGGGGCTCCCGGACCTCACAGGACTTCTCGAGGGGCTTGCGGGAGCAGCACGAACGCTGCGGGAAGACCAGGGACCAGGGACCGGGGACCGGGGACCGGAATCCAGGACACAGAAGACCGGAGACAGGAGACAGGGGACAGGAGGATCCGAGCCAGCCGGGTCGGCTGGCCTCCTGGTCGGCCCTCGCGGGCCGCGGATCACGCGTGACTCTGCGGCGGTGGCCGGCGTCGCGCCGGGCGACCACCGGCTCACGATAGCCGAGCTTGCGCCGAGAATCGCGGCGGGTCAGATCAGCTCGGAGGCGCTGACTGAGGCCTGCCTCGCCGAAATCGATGCACGCAGCGACGAGCTGCGTGCCTTCATCACGGTGTGCCGGGACGAGGCCCTCGACCAGGCGTGGCGGCTGGACGCCGAGACGCGGCGCGGGCAGAGCCGTGGCCCGCTGCACGGGATTCCAGTCTCCCTCAAGGACCTGATCGACCAGCGCGGTACGCCGACGACGGCCGCGTCGCGGATGCGCGATGGCCATGTGGCCGGCACCGACGCGCCGGTGACCACGCGGCTCCGCGACGCCGGGGCCGTCCTGATCGGCAAGACGAATCTCCACGAGTTCGCGTTCGGCACCACCAGCGAGGACTCCGCGTTCGGGGCCGTCCGGCATCCCCTCGACCCCCAGCGCTCGCCTGGCGGATCGAGCGGCGGCTCGGCGGTGGCCGTCGTCACGGGCATGTCGGTCGCCTCGATCGGAACCGACACCGGTGGGTCGATCCGGATCCCCTCCGCCGCGTGCGGCGTCGTCGGGCTGAAGCCGACCTGGGACGAAATCCCGGCAGACGGCGTGGTGCCGCTCAGCCGATCGCTGGACCACGTCGGCCCCCTGGCCCGCTCGGTGCGCGACGCGTGGCTGCTCTACCTGATCATGGGTGGTCAGGCCAATGCGGCCCGCTGGCCGATGCCGTCGCTTGGTTCGCTTCAGGGCATACGCCTGGGCATTCCGCGCACCTACTTCCTCGACGTCCTCGACGACGAGGTGCGGGCTCGCTTCGACGCCTGCCTGAATCGCCTGCGCCGGGCCGGAGCGGTCACGGTCGACGTCGCTGTTCCGCATGCCCGGAGCATCGCGGCCGTCTATCTGTTCGTGTCGCTGCCCGAGGCGGCAGCGTATCATGCGTCCGACGTCACGGCGGCACCGGACCGTTACACGCCCAACGTGCGCCTGCGGATCGAGATGGGACGGTACCTGCTGGGGGAGGACTACGTCCGGGCACAGCAGGGCCGCGTGGTGCTCCGGGCGGACGTTGACGCCGCGCTGGCGTGCTGCGACGCGCTGGCGCTGCCGACGCTGCCCATCCCCGCGCCGCCGATTGGCGCGCCGACGGTCGAGGTGTCGGGCTCGCGCGAGCCGGTCCGCAACATGATGCTGCGCCTGACGCAGCTCTTCAACCTTACGGGACACCCGGCGATATCCGTTCCGTGCGGGGCCACCTCTGCCGGACTCCCCTGCGGCCTGCAGCTCGCGGGACGCCGGCACGACACGGAACGCCTGCTGGCGCTCGCGGCTGCCGCCGAGCCGATCATCGGTGATTCTCCCTCGGATCGTCATTCCGGGGCCGCCCCGCGGAAGCGGGAATGACGGCAAAGGATGACGGTCCTCCCTGCTCCAGCCGCAGGCCGCGGCCAGACTCATCCGCGGATGATGCGAGTCGAAGCGGTCTGTCGATCGAACCGCAGAAGGCGATCGGCACACGCCTCGACCCGCATCCGGTTCCCGTCCCCCTCCTCACGCCGTCGAGGTGTCCGCCCCGCAGCGCGCTCCCGCCCATGTTGAGCCAGGTCTTCTATCGCTGGGAGCGGAGGCTCGCGTCGGTCGATCGGAACCGGATCGTGCGGCCCTTCGAGTGGGGACTCGACTGGATCCCGGAAAGCGAACTCGGAGAACACGAGGACCCCTCTTTCCTGCTCCAGGACTACGTGGAGCGGGTCATGCAGGACACGCACGCGTTCTTCGCCGTCGATCCGGCGCGCGACTACGGATCAGCCCGGCTTCCACCCGACGCAAAGCCCGGGGAGCGCCTGGTGACGTTTCCGAGCGCGCTGACGACGCCGCACCCGGAGAACAACTCGGTCTACCTGCGCTACTTCCCCGCGGCCGCCCGGGGTTCGAACCCAATTCGCACGCGCCGCCGGGCGGTTGTCGTGCTGCCGCAATGGAACGCCGACGAGGGCGGCCACGTCGGGTTGTGCCGACTCCTGGCCCGCTCGGGCATCAGCGCGGCGCGCCTCAGTCTGCCCTACCACGATCGCCGCATGCCGCCCGAACTCACCCGCGCCGACTACATCGTCAGCAGCAACATCGGCCGCACGCTGCAGGTGAACCGGCAGGCCGTGCTCGATGCGCGGCGCGCCGTTGCCTGGCTGCACCAGGAAGGCTACGAGTCGATCGGTCTGCTGGGGACGAGCCTGGGTTCGTGCCTGTCGATGCTGACCGCGGCCCACGAGCCGTTGGTCAAGGCCACGGCCCTGAACCACGTCTCGACGTGGTTCGCCGACGTGATCTGGGAGGGACTGTCGACGGCCCACGTGCGGGCCGGCATGGAAGGACACCTCGACCTGACCCTGCTGCGCGATCTGTGGAGGCCCATCAGCCCGCAGTGCCACGTCGACAAGGTGGTGGGGCGTCCCGCGCTGCTCGTGTACGCGCTGTTCGACCTCTCGTTCCCCCTGCACCTCTCCCGCGATATCGTCCGCCAGTACCGGCTGCACGGCGTCCCGACGCAGGTACGCGTGCTGCCGTGCGGCCACTACACGACGGGCATCGCGCCGTTCAAGTACCTCGACGCCTTCTATCTGGTCCGCTTTCTCGCGAGAAGCCTGTGAGCCATCGAGTGACCATCCGAATTGTCGTCATGCTGCTCTGCCTCGCGCCGCCGGTCGCCCTCTCCGCGCAGGGGCGCGTGTCCGGCGTCGTCAAGGACGTCAGGACGGGTCTCGGTCTCGAGGGCGCGATCGTCGCGGTGATTGGGCTCGGGATTTCAGCCGAGAGTGGTCACGACGGCTCGTTCGAGATCGGCCCGATCCCGGACGGCAGCCACCGTGTTCGCGCGCGGGCCGGCGGGTATCGCGAGGTCGAGATCCAGGTCCTGGTCGAAGGCGGAGCCCCGGGACGACCGCTGGAATTCGCCCTCGCGCCTGCAGTCCTTCGTCTGGACGAAACGGTCTCGGTCACGGCCAGCCGGGAGGCCCGCGACACGTTCGAAACGCCGAGATCGGTCTCCGTGGTGCAGACGGCCGACCTCGAGCGAACCGCTCCGCGAACCAGCGCGGAGGCCCTCTCGCGCACGCCGGGCGTGTTCGTCCAGAAGACCAATCACGGCGGCGGATCCCCGTTCATCCGCGGTCTGGTCGGCAACCAGATTCTCGTGCTGGTCGACGGGCTGCGCCTGAACAACTCGACCTTCCGATACGGTCCGAACCAGTATCTGGCCACCGTCGATCCCGGCCAGGCCGATCGGATCGAGGTGCTGCGCGGATCCGGATCCGCGCAGTACGGCAGCGACGGCCTTGGCGGCGTCATCCACGTGCGCAACCGTGAGCCGGTGCTGTCGCCCGCCGGCACGCTCATGGGCGGTCGCGTCGGCGGCCGCCTGATGACGCAGGGGCAGGAGCAGACGGCCCGCGTCGATCTCGGGATCTCGTCGTCGGGCGCCGCCCTGGCTGGCGCCGTGGCCGTCCGCAACTTCGGCGACATCGTCGCGGGTGCCGGACTGGGCAGGGAATCTCCCTCAGGCTACACCGAAATCGACGGTGACGTCCGCGCCGTCGTGGACGCAGGACGCATGGGCCGTCTCACCCTGGCGTATCAGCACGTCCACCAGGACGATGTGCCGCGGTTCGATCAGGTGCAGCGGGGGTACGAGCGCTACTCGTTCGCGCCGCAGGTCCGCCAGATGGCGTTCGCCCGCCTGGCCCTGCCATCCGACACGGGAGGGTTCGACGCGGTCACGATCACGGGAGCGTGGATGCGTTCGCTGGAGGGTCGCGAGCGGCGGCGAGCCGGTTCGACGCTGCAGATCGTCGAGGAGGACACCGTCACCACCTGGGCGGCGACGGTGGAGGCCCGCCGGGTGCTGCGATACGGATGGACGCTCGTCGCCGGGACCGAGATCTACCACGACACCGTCCGAAGCTGGCGGCGCGACGATGACTCCGGAACGGGCGAGTCCGTCCCGCGACGCGGACTGTTCCCTGACGGAGCGACTGCCCTGTTTGCGGCGGGCTTCGGGCTCGGCCACTACCAGCGGGGTGCGTTCTCGGCCGATCTGGGCGGCCGCTACACGTGGACGCACATCCGGGCCGAGGACGCGGTCTTCGGAGACACGGACGTGTCGCCCGGCGCCTGGGTCGGATCGGCCGCGGCCGCGTTCGATCTCGGCCGGCAGGCGCAGCTCTTCGGAAGCGCGGCTCAGGGATTCCGGGCCCCGAATCTCGATGACCTCAGTACGCTCGGGCCCTTCGACTTCGGCGTGGAGATTCCCGCCGGCCAGCTCGCACCGGAACGGTCGCTCGCCGTCGAGGCGGGGATTCGGTTTCGGGGCGCCGCCGGCGCGGCTTCGATCGCGGCGTTCCGGACGAGCCTCACCAATCTCATCGACCGGGTGCGCATCGACGCGGTGCCGCCGGGACTTCCGCCCCTGGGTGACGATCGTGTGTACCAGCGGGCCAACGTCGGTGAGGCGTTCGTCCGCGGCGTCGAGGCGGAAGGCGAGTGGATCGCCAGGCGGGGCACCACGATCCGTGGCTACGTCGCCTACGCCTACGGCCAGAACGAGAGCCGGAACGAACCCATGCGGAGAATCCCGCCCGTGAACGGCCTCATCGGCCTTCGTCAGGACGCCTGGTCTGGCTGGTGGATCGAGGGCTCGCTGCAGGCTGCCTCCACGCAAGATCGGCTCGCGGCCGGCGACATCGACGATCACCGCATTCCGCCGGGCGGAACGCCTGGCTGGTGGGTCGTCGACGTCTTTGCCGGCAAGACCTTCAGCCGTCGGCTTTCTGTCTCAGCGGGGATCCTGAATCTCTTCAACGAGGCGTACCGGACGCACGGTTCGGGCATCGACGGCTACGGCCGGAGCGCGTGGATCGGCGCCGACACGAGGTTCTGAGGGCGAGGACGCTCAGAGGTACTTCAGCAGCCCCTGGAACGCGTCGTAAAGAACGCCAGCGAGGGCCTTGACGAGCGGCGACACCTGTCCTGACTCGACGGCGTCGGCCACCGTGACCGGATCGGTCAGCAGCAGCCAGATGGTCGCCGCCGCCAGCACTGCCGACATCACGGCAACCGTGCCGAACAGGCTCAGGCTCAGGCGGACGAAACTCATGGAATTGGCCGGGGACTTGCCGACAGTTTACACCTGCGGGCCGGGTCCGACTACTAATACGCACCACGGCACCACCGGGTTTCGTGGTTGAGACGGACGACGGGGCCTTCCGGTTGGGTCAGGGCTGCAGCCGGCGGGCGGCCTCCGGGTAGGTGACCGCTAGTAGAGCCGCAAAACCCGGGGCGAACGGCCAGATCGCGACGCTGGCGCACTTGTCGGGGTCCTTGAAGAGCGTCCCGAGCAGGATACCCAGCGAGGCCGACGCCAGCGCGAAGAGGCTGAGAAACCCGAAGAACACCCAGAAATGGGCGGCCCATTGTGCGCCGGCGACCAGGCCGACCCCGAGCATGCAGGCGATCTGCACCCACCCGATGCCGAAACGACCGAGGAGCTTGCCCAGCGTGATCTGGCGCATCGAGACGGGCGCCATCGCCATGCGTCTGAGACGTCCACTGGCGCGGTCCTCGGCCACACCCGCGCCGGAGACCAGGAGGTTGAGAAAGACGAACATCACGAGGTACGCCGGCACGCTTCGCTGAAAGCCGGTCGTCATGCCACGCCGCCGGACGCCCAGGTCGTCTTCGCGGACGACGAGCGGAGCGTCCGCACTCGGCATTGGCAGGCCTGCGTCGGCCTCGGTGCCGGCCAGCGCGAAGTACAGTCGTGTCAGGGCCTTCTGGGTCCTGAAGCGGAGATCCCGTTCGCGCGACGACTCCTCGGGGCCCGCGTGGAGCACGAACTCAGCGCCTCCATCTCTCCAAAACGCTTCCGCAGGTTGGTGACCTCGATCACGTCACTCGCGCTCCAGTCTCGGGTGCATCAGGGCCAGCATCGCCTGGACCCCCAGCACGGGCCCGGGCAGGACGATCAGGAACGCCCACTGCCAGCCCACCCAGGCCGCCATGGCGGACACGAGCCTGATCGAGAACATGGTCAGCAGGAAGCCGAGGCACGTCTGGACGGTCAGCGCCGTGCCCACGTGCTCCTCCGGACTCGTTTCCGACACGATCGCTGAGAACTGCGCGGAATCCGCCACAACAGAGAAGCCCCACACGGCCGCCAGCAGGAACAGCACCGCGATGGGCGCGTGGAACGCCGCAGCCGTGAGTGCCGTACAGGTGGCGCTGACCATCATGGCCCACGCCGCGATGCGCGCCCGGCCCAGGCGATCGGCGTAGAAACCGGCGACGACGCACCCCAGCGCGCCCGCACCAACGCTCGTGAAGGCCGCCAGCGCCCCGACATGATCGGGTCTGGGATGGCCTGCCGCCGTGACGGCGGCCGCCACGTAGACCCCGACCCAGGTCCACATGGCATAGAGCTCCCACATGTGCCCCAGGTAGCCGAGAACAGCGAGGCGCGGGGCGCGGCGGGTGAAGACCTTGAGCGCCGCGGCGGGGTCGAAGGGTGAACTCGCAGCCACGAACGGCCCGTCGCGGACGGTGAACACGACGAGCAAGCCTCCGGCGGCCGCGAGCAGCGAGGCCAGCAGCATCAGCGCGCGCCACGATCCGTCGGTCACGCCCGCCATCAGGTACGGCAGCGCCTTGCCGAGCGTGAGGGCGCCGATCAGGATGCCCAGGGCCGCACCGCGTCCGCTGCGGAACCAGCCGGCGATGATCTTCATGGCCGGCGGATAGACGAGCGCGAGCGCGCTGCCGGTCGCAAACCGCCAGGCCACCGCTTCGACGGGCGACGGCGCCCGCGTCACGAGCGCGTTGGCCGCGGCAGCCCCGAGACAGCCGATGGCGAACACCCAACGCGCGCTCATCAGATCCGACAGATTCAGCAGGGCGCTGACGACAGTGCCGGCAACGAAGCCGGCCTGTACGGCCATCGTCAGCCACGCCGCCTGCGCCCCCGTGAGGTGGTACTCGGACACGAGTGCCGGCGCGACGGCCGTGGCCGAAAACCAGGGCGTCATGGCCAGGAGTTCGGCCATCCCGACGAGGGCGAGCATCCGCCACGCCTGCCGACCGTGTTCCATGAGACGTCAAAGTCCGCTACGATGGCCCAAGGGTCGGGATTCATCATAACAGCCGGCAGGCTCATTCGCGGACGAGGCCTTTGAGGGACACGACGTTCGACATTCCGTATCGACGCTGCGAGCTGGACAACGGGCTCGACGTCATCGTCCACGAGGATCGGTCCTGCCCAATCGTGGCGGTCAACCTCTGGTACCACGTCGGGTCGAAGGACGAGACGCCCGGACGCACGGGCTTCGCCCACCTCTTCGAGCACCTGATGTTCGAGGGCTCGGCGCATCACGGGGGCAGCTACTTCGAACCGCTGCAGCGCGCGGGCGGTCAGCTGAACGGCTCGACCAACACCGACCGGACCAACTACTGGGAGGTGGTTCCCCCGAACGCCCTCGAACTGGCCCTGTGGATGGAATCCGATCGGATGGGTCACCTGCTTCCGGCGGTCACCGAGGAGAAGTTCCGCAACCAGCGCGACGTGGTCCTGAACGAGCGCCGGCAGAACTACGAGAACCGCCCGTACGGTCTCGCGTCGGTCGCCCTGATGGCCGCGCTCTTCCCGGCGTCGCACCCGTACAGCTGGCTGACCATCGGGGATCCCGACGACCTCCGCTCCGCATCCCTGGACGACGTGCACGCCTTCTTCCGGCGTTTCTACCACCCGGCCAACGCGTCATTGGCGATTGCCGGCGACGTGACCGTGGACCGCGCCCTCGCACTCGTCCGCCGCTACTTCGGCGACATCCCCCCGGGCCCCCAGCCGGAGCGGGTCGATCGCGCCCCCCTCGCGGCGGAGCCGCAGCGGCTGGTGCTCGAGGACCGCGTCGAACTGCCGCGGGTGTATCTGGCCTGGCTCACACCGGGTCTGTTCGAGGACGGCGATGCGGAGTGCGATCTCCTGGCCGAGATCCTCGGCAGTGGCAAGGCGTCCCGCCTGTACCGCACCCTCGTGTACGAGCGGCGGATCGCCACCGAAGTGTCCGCGTATCAGGCCTCCCGGGAACTGGGCGGCTACTTCCAGATCGCGGCCACGGCCGTGCCCGGCACCACGCTCGATTCCCTGGAGCAGTCCATTCTCGAGGAGGTGGCCCGCCTCGCCGGCGGAGGACCGACCGACGAGGAGCGCGACCGGGCCGTCGCGCTGACCGAGTCGGCCTTCTGGTCGCGGCTGGAGCACGTCGGAGGATTCGGCGGCAAGGCCGATCAGCTGAACGGGTACAACGTCCACCTGAACGACCCGGGGTCGTTCGAGCGTGACCTGTCCCGCTACACGCGGACAAATGCCGACTCGCTCCGCGCGAGCGCCCGGCGCTACTTCCCCTCGCCTGCGCCGGTGACGCTGAGCGTCGTCCCCGCCGGCCGCCTCGATGCTGCGGCGCGAGGGAGCCGGCCTGTGGAGGCATCGTGAACGCCGTCGATCGCAGCCGCCTCCCCGATGTCGGCGAGGAACCGGCGTTCCACTTCCCCGTGGCCGGCAAGCGCCGGCTCGACAACGGACTCGGCATCTGGAGCGTTGAACGGCCGCGTCTGCCGCTCGTGTCGCTGCTGGTGGTCCTGCCGGCTGGCTCCGCCGCCGACCCGGTCGGCCGCGACGGACTGGCGGCCCTGACCGCCGACATGCTGGACGAGGGCTCCGGCGAGCGGTCCGCCATCGAGATCACCGAGGCGCTGGCCCGCTTGGGGACGGAACTGGACACCGAGATCGGGCCGGACTCGGTGACGGTCGGCGTCACCGTGCTCCGGCGCCACGTCGACGCGGCGCTCCAGCTGCTCGCTGACATCATCGTCCGCCCGAGTCTGGCCGAGGAGGACGTCGAGCGCGTGCGGACTCTGCGGCTCAACCGCCTGCGGCAGTTCCGCGACGTGCCGTCGGCGCTGGCGGAGCAGGCGTTCGCTGCCGCGCTCTTCGGCAGTCATCCGTACGGACATCTGGCCATCGGGTCGGCCGCGTCGCTCGAGGCCACGACCGCCGCGGACGTTGCGGCCTTTCACCGTAGCGCCTACCTGCCGGACGGCGCGACGCTGATCGCCGTCGGGGACATCCAGGAACGGGAGATCGTCGATGCCGTCGATGCGGCGTTCGGCACCTGGTCCGGATCGCCGCTCGCGCGGCCGGCGGCGTCGCCGCCGCCGAACGGCCCCGCCCCCGTGGTCGTCCTCGACCGGCCCGGCGCGGCCCAGACTGAACTGCGCATCGGCCACGTCGGCGTCCCTCGGCGCACGCCGGATTTTCATGCGCTGGTGCTGCTCAACGCGATGCTCGGTGGACAGTTCGTGAGCCGCATCAACATGAACCTGCGCGAACGGCGCGGCCTGACCTACGGCGTCAGGACGTCCTTCGATTTCCGACGGCTGCCCGGGCCCTTCGTGCTGGCGACCAGCGTCCAGACCGGCGGGACTGCTGAGGCCATCCGCGAGTCGATCGCCGAGATCGCGGCTATCCGCGGCGAGCGTCCGCCCGATGCCGCAGAGCTCGACCTGGCAAAGGCGTCCCTCACGCGGGGGTACGCACGCCACTTCGAGTCGTCGGCCCAGGTCAGCCACGCCCTTGCGCAACTCGTCGTGCACGGACTCCCGGATGACACGTTTGAGACCTTTGCGCCGCGTGTCACCAGCCTGTCCGCGGCTGACGTGACGCGCGCGGCACAGGCGCATTTGGATCCCGATCGCCTCGTCATTGTCGCCGTCGGAGATCGTGCCCGCATCGACGGTGATCTCGCGGCGCTGGACCGGGGCGCACCGGTCGTCCGCGAATCGGAGTTCTGAGGGTGGGGATTTGGTTTTCAGTTGTCAATTTTCAGTTATCAGGTATCAGACTGGCGACGACTGAGAACTGACGACTGAGAACTGACGACTGACAACTGACAACTGACGCCGATGATGCTCGCAGGTGACGTGGGCGGCACGAATACGAGGCTCGGCCTGTTCGAGGCGGGCGGGACCCGTCCGGTTCCGCTCCGGTTGTCGACGTATTCAACCGCCGCGTATCGCAGCCTCGACGACATGGTGGAGCGGTTCCTCGCGGACGCGGGTACCGGCGCGAGGGCCGTCACGACGGCAGCCTTCGGCGTGGCGGGCCCCGTGCGGGACCAGCGGGTCGAGCTGACGAATGCGAATTGGCACATCGAGGCGGCAGCCATGTCGTCCCGCCTCGGCATCTCCACGGTGCGGCTTGCCAACGACCTCATCACCATGGCCCTCGCGGTGCCGGTCCTCGAGACGCACGAACTGGCGTTCTTGCAGGAAGGGGCGTCCGATCCGAACGGCAACGCGGCGCTCATCGCCCCGGGCACGGGCCTCGGCGAATCCCTCCTCCACCGGGTAGGCGCCGCGTTCCTCCCGTCTCCGAGCGAGGCGGGACACACGGACTTCGCCCCGCGCACGGCCCGGGAAATCGCACTGCTGGAACGGCTCACGGCCATACATGGCCGCGCCACCTACGAAGACATCCTCTCAGGGCCCGGTCTTCTCAACCTCCACCGGTTCACGCACGACGAGGCGTGCCCCGCTGTCGATCCCGCGTCTGACGGTGCGGCGGCGCGCATCAGTGCCGCGGCAATGGAGGGGCGCTGCCCCGCGTGCGTCGAAGCGCTCGATCTCTTCATCAGCGTGCTCGGCGCGGAAGCGGGCAATCTGGCGCTGCGCTCGGTGGCGACCGCCGGGCTGTACATCGGCGGTGGCATCGCGCCGAAGATTCTGCCCGCGCTCCGGGGACCGCAGTTTCTCGACGCCTTTCTCGACAAGGCTCCAATGAGGGATCTGGTATCGGCGGTACCAGTGCGGGTGATCGTCTATCCGGACCCGGGACTGCTGGGCGCTGCCGTGCTGGCCCAGGCCGGCTCCTGACTCCTAACGTTTCTCTGTTCCGCCCCGGGCCTGGACCTTCACGCGCAGCGCACCAGGCCTCACGCGGATCTCCGAGGCGCGGGTCGCGCCCGCCGGTTCGCCGTCGAGATGGACCGGGACCTCGCGATTCGCCGCGATCCGGATCGTCCTGCCACGCGTGAGAGATACTCCAGGCATCCGATCGATCGTTCCGTTCAGCAGCCGCCACATCCGCGCGGCGATCACGAGGGGCCTGGTCTCACCCACGAACGCGACGTCGAGCCACCCGTCGTCCGGACGGGCGCCGGGCGCGATCACCGCGCCGTTTCCCCACTGCCGCGAATTCGCGACGGTCACCATCGCGGCCGCTGCGGCAGGACGCTCGACGCCATCGATCGTCAGGTCGTAGCGGGCGGGCACGTGAGTGAAGAGACCGTGGACGACGGCGAGGAGGTAGGACGCCAGACCGCGCCGGCGACCCGTCTTCACCGCGAAGGCGTGTGCAATGGCCGCGTCGAGGCCCAGGCCGGCGACGTTGAAAAAGAGACGGCCGTCGAATTCGGCAGCGTCGATGCGGCGGTCGGCGCCGGACACCGACAGACGCAGGGCCTCGTCGGCGTGGGCGGGAATCCCGAGTTCGCGGGCCAGACCGTTGCCGGACCCGGTCGGGACAATCGCCAGGATGCCGTCGCGCTCCACGACAGCCGAGGCGACCTCGTTGATGGTACCGTCACCGCCCCACGCGCACACCACGTCGGTGCCGCGCGACAGCTCGGCGAGCGCCGCGTCCCGCCCGGCGCCGGCACCCGAGGCGACCAGGATCCGGGGCTCCGCTCCGAGGTGCCCGATGATCCGTTCCGCCAGGACGACCGCCTCGCGCGCCGGACGCCGCCGCCGGGCCGGACCGGCGTTCGGATTGACGATGACGGAAACGCGGAGCATGGTGCTGCCATGCCGGGAATCGGGCGTCAGGATTCGGGATTCGTTACTCGGACGAGCGTCCACCGCTGCCTGCCGGACACGACGCGTTAGGAGGCTGCAGGATGTCCCCTCCATCCCCCAGCTGGGTCATGCGTCATGGACCCGTCCGAATCGACTCCCGACTCCCGAATCCCGAATCCCGGTTCCCGGGTGGAGCCGTCCCTACCCCTTGAGCGCCGCCAACTGGGCCGCGCTGTCGGTCTCGACGTCCTTGTGCAGGCTGTTCCCGTGGGCGTCCATCGTGACGATCGCCGGGAAGTCCTTGACGTGCAGGTGCCACATGGCCTCGGGAATCCCGAACTCCATGAGAGAGACGTCGTCGACGCGTTCGATGCAGCGGGCGTAGTACTGCGCCGCGCCGCCGATCGCGTTCAGATAGACGGCCCCCTTCTCTTTGAGCGCCTCGGCGGTCTTGGGGCCCATGCCGCCCTTGCCGATGATGACGCGCACGCCGTAACGGCGGATGACGTCGGCTTCGTACGGCTCCTCACGGATGCTCGTGGTCGGCCCCGCCGCGTTCATCTTCCACCGCTCGCCGTCCTTCACCGCCACGGGCCCGCAGTGGTAGAGGGCCGCGCCGCTGAGATCGACTGGCGGCTGGTTCTTCATCAGGTAGGCGTGCACCGAGTCCCGGCCGGTATACATGCGACCATTGAGCATGACCACGTCGCCCACCCTGAGCGCGCGGATCGAGGCTTCGTCGAACGGCGCGGTCAGGACGATCTCGCGGCCCGTCCGCTGAATCCCGGCCTGATCGGCCATCGGGATGACCGGGCTCGACGGATCGCGGTACAGCCACTGGCGGATCCCTCCGGTGGCCCCGTCGCAGACGACGCCCAGGCGACGGAAGGCCCAGCAGTCGTACGCGACGCTCACGAAGAAGCTGGCCGGCAGGCGATTCAGCGCGCCGATCTTGCATCCGATGAGCGTGGTCCTGCCGCTGAAACCCATCGGCCCGATGTTGAGGTTGTTGACGGTCCCCATGATCTGGGCTTCGAGCTCCGCCAGCTTCGGGTCGGGATTCACGTCGTCGAGCGTGCGGAAGAGCTGCTGCTTGGCGTGCGCGTAGCCGGACGCGCGATCGCCGCCGATGCAGACGCCGACGGCACCCGGGCTGCAGCCCTTGCCCTGCGCCTGCCACACCGCCGTGAGGATGCACTTGCGGACGCCTTCGAGATTGCGATCCGCCCGGCCCAGGTTCGGAAGCTCCACAGGCACGGCAAACTGGGCGTTGCAGTTCTCACAACCGCCGCCCTTCAGGATGAGCCGGACTTCGACGTCATCGCGCTCCCACTGGTGGAAGTGAATGACCGGCGTGCCGGGGCCGAGGTTGTTGCCCGAGTTCTTGCCGGTGATGGAATCCACGGAGTTCGGTCGCAGCTTGCCGCGTTTCGTGGCCTCGGCAATCGCCTTGCGAATCTCCTCCGCCATTCCGATCTGATCGGCGCCGCGCGGCGTCTTGATTTCGAAAGTGGGCATGCCGGTGTCCTGGCAGATCGCCCCCTCGTCATCGGCCGCCTGATCGATGTTGACGGCGATGATGGACATCGCCTGCCCGGCCCTGGTGTCGGGCGGTTCCTGCTCCTGGGCGGCACGCATCGCGGCGCGGACGTCTGGCGGCAGATCGGTCGATGTCTTGACGATGAGTTCGAGCATGCTGTCGAAGAATGCTGGTAACATGGCGGGGAGTATATCGCAAATGAGCGCGCCGACCCTTCGCTCGACGGCGCCTGCCCGGGATCCGGGATCCGGGACCGGGGACCCGATCACGCTGCCGGTCCCAGAGCGACGGTCCCCTTCTCGGGGAACGGGCTTCGGATTCGGACTCTTCGCGGCCGGTGTGTGCCTGGCGCTGCTGACGACGGCTCTGCCGGCTCAGGAGCGGCCCCGCCACGGGCGGCTCTTCCCTCCGCAGGACCTCGGCCTTCTGGAAGGACCGGATCGGGATCTCTGGCAGATGCCCGACCAGATCATGGATGCGCTCGGGATCGCCGAAGGAGCCGTGGTCGGCGACATCGGCGTGGGCGGCGGCTGGTTCACGACCCGCCTGGCCAGGCGAGTCGGCCCCAACGGCCGCGTGTACGCCGAGGACATCCAGCGCCCGATGCTCGAGGCCACGAGCCGCCGGCTGGCCCGCGAGGGCCTCCGCAACGTCGAAACCGTACTCGGCACCTCTGACGACCCGCGGCTGCCGGCCGGTACGCTCGATGCGGTGCTGATGGTCGACACGTACCACGAGTTCGACAACCCCGTGCCCATGCTCAGGAACACCGCAGCCTCGCTGAAGAGCGGCGGGCGCCTGGGTGTGGTGGACTTCCGCATGGACGGGCTCGGTCCGGGGCCCCCGCTCGAAGAGCGTGTCGATCCGGAGCAGGTGATCCGCGACGCTGAGGCCGCAGGCCTGCGGCTGCACGGACGTGAGACCTTTCTTCCGTACCAGTTCTTTCTGATCTTCGTCAGGGACGATGCGGCCGGCAGCGCCGGGCGGTGAGGGTATACTGGACTCCTGCCGACGATGACCTCAGCGCCCCTCGGTATCTCGCCCGATCCGCTCGACATCCAGGACCTCGTGCGGCTGGCGACGGCCGATGCGCCGGCCGGCCGGTTCGGTGCGGTCGTGTCATTCCTGGGTGCCGTGCGGGATCAGAACCTCGGCCGCCCTGTCTCCCGCCTGGAGTACGAGGCGTACGAGCCGCTGGCCGTCAAGGCTCTCGAGGCCATCCGCGACGAGGTGGGTGTCGAGTGGCCGTCGGTGCGTCTGGGGGTGCGGCACCGCGTCGGCCGGCTCGAGCCGGGCGAGGCCAGCGTGGCAATTGTCGCCGCGTCGCCGCATCGCCTCGACGCGTTCGAGGCCTGCCGGTACGTCATCGAACGGATCAAGCAGGTGGTGCCGATCTGGAAGCGGGAAGTCTTCGAGGGCGGCGAGGCCTGGCTCGAAGGCGCGACCGCCGACCCCGCGGACGCAGCGGTGCGGGCGGCCGCTCTGGCGCGGGCGCGTGGTGCGGGCGCCGGGCAGGCGGAATGACATGCCGCAGGTGAGGGTCCTCTTGTTCGCCCGGCTGAGAGAGATCGCCGGATCCGGCACCCTGCAGCGCGACGTCGGCGCGGACTGGTCCGTCGAGCGGGTCTGGGACGATTTGATCGTCGATGTTCCGGACCTGGCCCCGCACCGTGCGGCACTCTCGGTCGCCGTCAATGCCGAGTTCGCACCCTTCACGACCCCGGTCCGTGACGGCGACGAGATCGCCTTCCTGCCACCCGTCTCCGGCGGGTAGTGCTACGATCGATCTGAAAGGTGCTGGGACGGTCGCCCGACGCCCGGCGCCTGTCGCCTGGTTCTTCCCATGCTCGACAAGCTGAACGCCGTTGAAGCCAAATATCAAGATCTGCTGACGCTCCTGGGCGACCCTGCCGTCCAAAGCGATGCCGCGCAGTACCGGACCCACGCAAAGGCCCTCGCGGACCTCGAACCGCTGGTGGACCGGTACCGTGACTACAAGTCGGTCGTGTCGAACCTGGTACAGGCCGAGGAACTGGCTCGCGGCGACGATGCGGACATGCGCGCGCTGGCCCTCGAGGAAATCCCGGCGCTGAAGGCCAGGTCCGAGGCGCTGATCGGCGAGATCAAGGTCCTGCTGCTGCCAAAGGACCCGAACGACGAGAAGGACGTCGTGCTGGAGATCCGGGCAGGCACCGGAGGCGACGAAGCGGCGCTCTTTGCGGCGGATCTGTTCCGGATGTACTCGCGGTACGCGGAGCGGCAGGGTTGGCGGGTGGAAGCGCTGTCGTCGAACGAGACCGGAGTCGGCGGCATCAAGGAAGTGATCGCCGAGATCTCGGGCAAGAGCGTCTACAGCCGGCTGAAGTACGAGAGCGGCGTGCACCGCGTGCAGCGGGTCCCGGCCACGGAGGCCAGCGGCCGGATTCACACGTCGACCGCCACGGTCGCGGTGCTGCCCGAAGCCGAGGAGGTCGATGTACAGATCGATTCGAAGGACATCCGCATCGACACCTTCTGCTCGAGCGGCCCGGGCGGCCAGAGCGTCAATACGACGTACTCCGCCGTGCGCCTGACCCACATCCCGACTGGCCTCGTCGTCTCGCAGCAGGACGAGAAATCGCAGATCAAGAACAAGGCGAAGGCCATGAAGGTGCTGCGCGCCCGCCTCTACGAGATCGAGATGCGGAAGCAGCAGGAGGCCATCGCGAAGGACCGGAAGAGCCAGGTCGGAACGGGCGAGCGATCCGAGAAGATCCGGACCTACAACTTCCCGCAGAATCGCATCACCGATCACCGCATCAACTTCACGACCCATCGCCTGCCCGACGTGCTGGACGGCAACCTCACCGAACTCATCGACGAGGTCGTGACCTACTTCACGGCCGAGCGGCTGAAAGAAGCCACCACCGTGACCGACTGACGCCACGACCCCCGTCAGTCGCCCGGTTGCAGCTTCGCGTACTCCGCGCGCGCCTCCAGCAGAACGGGCACGTCCGCGTCGGCTCTCGACCACATCCTGAAGAACTCGTCGTACGCCTGACGCGCGCCGGCGGGGTCTCCCGTACGCGCGCGGGCACGCGCCACCCCGAGGTGTGCGAGCGCGTACGCGCTGTCGAACTTGGCGAGACCGCGCCGACTGATAATCGCGCGGAACGACGACTCGGCTGCCGCCGCCTCACCAAGTTCGAGCTGGGCCAGGCCGCGCAGGTACCAGACCCCGATGGAGTTCTGACCGCGGCCCTCCCACGGCCTCCCGGCTTCGAGCGCCTGGATGGCCCGCGCCGGCTCACCGCGCCGCATGGCCCCCCACGCGTCGAACAACGGGCGGAGCAGGCCGAGTTGGGCCGGCTGCCGATCGAGCCGCGCCCAGGCAGGCGCCGCCAGGCGTCTGGCACCCGCCTCATCACCCGTCACGAGCAGGGCGAACGCCAGATTCAGCTTGAAGTCATCGGGAATCTGGCGCGCCAGCAGCGCCCGAGCCGAGCGCCGCGCGTGCTCGGTGAAGCCGACCAGCGCCTCGGCGGCCGCATGGCCTGTTTCGAGGCCGAGTGCACGCTGCGGAAACCCACGCCGGCCGGCCTCGGCGGCCAGGACGTCGAGCAGGCGTCGCCCCTCCGCGAACCGGCCCTCCAAGATGGCGAACTGGTAGTCCATACCCATCCGGTCGAGCTCGTACGGCGTGCCCGCGAGCGCGGCGGCGTGCTTCTCCATGGCCGCCGAGTCACCCCTGAGGTAGTCGAGCTGGTACAGCAACTGGTGGGTCATCGGCGCCGGCCCGAGTTCGACGAGGGTCCGCTCGGCGAGCTGGCGCGCTTCATCGTCGCGGTCGAGCAGGACCAGCATCTGCGCGGCAACGTCCCGGGCCAGACGGTTGCGCGGTTCGAGCCGCGCCGCCTCCAGGAACGCCGCCAGCGCGTCCTCGTAGCGGCCGTCCGCTGAGTGAATCGTCCCCAGGTTGTGCACGGGCACGTAGTCGTGCGGGTACGTCTGCCGCCACAGCTCGTAGACCTGCCGCGCACGGTCGGGATCGCTGGCCACGCGATTGAAGTAGTGCGCCTCGATGTAGAACCGCTCGCGTTCGCTCGCCCGGTCTCGCAGCTCGTACGCCCGCTGATAGTGCGTGCGAGCGAGATCGGGCTCTCCGAGATTGGCGTATACCGTCCCGAGGCGGCCGTGCGCCATGGCGAACTGCGGATCCAGCTCGACGGCGCGCCGGTAGAACGCGATCGCCTCCGCCTCCACCCCTGCGGCGCGGCGCTCGTCGCCGAGGCCGAAACTCTGCAGCGCCTGAAGCGAGGAGGTCGTCGCTTCGAACATCGGGCGGTCCAGCTTCTCGATCGACGCCAGTGACTCGCCGAGCCGCCGGCGGATGGCCGACGAAGCCCGTCCGAGTGCGGCGAGCACATCCTCCTTGCGCCTCGCTTCGGCCTGTTCGGTCGCGATGGCGTCGCCCGTCGCGCACGACTCGGCCGTGAGCGTCAGCACGTACGTCGTGCCGAGCGTGGCGATGTCGCCTGCCAGCAGCGCCTTGACCCCCATGCGCCGGCACACCTCCAGACCCGTGGTGCGGGTCACCGGCTCGCCAGGGTCCCGCGCCATCAGGGCCAGCACCTCGCGGACCCGCTGCGGCGACACGACCGTGACGAACGGCGACTCCTCCAGCTTGATGACGAGCGCTTGGCGCAGCGTCCCGTCGAAATCCGGGTCGCCAGCCCTGTTCTCAAAGTCAAGAACCAGTACCGGATCCCCGTCGGCCAGCGCGTCGACCGGGCCGGACCGCCAGATCACGACGGCCGTGCCAAGCGCGACGGCAGCCAGGCCGAGCGCGAGCGCTGCCCCGATGCGCCGCTGCCTTCCGCGCCGGGCCGTCGAGCGTGTACCCCGAGCCGGCGTCTGCCCCCAGGCCCGGGACGCCGCGCCGGGGCTCACGGCCGGGGCCACCGCCGACGCCACCGCCGGGTCGCTCGTGTGGAGCAGGCGCCGCAGATCAGCCCCGACCTCTGCCGCCCGCTGGTACCTCGCCGCAGGGGCCTTCTCGATGGCGTGGGCGATCACGTCCTCGAGATCCGCCGAGACCGCGGGGTTCACAGACGACGGGGCCTCGGGCGTCCGGTTCAGGATCCCGTCGAAGATGAGGGCCGTGGTCGCCCCGTCGAACGCCCGGCGTCCCGTGGCCATCTCGTAGAGCACGAGGCCGAACGAGAAGACGTCGGATCGCGCATCGACGTCTTCGCCACGCGCCTGCTCGGGCGACATGTACGCGACCGTGCCGAGCGTCGTGCCCGCATGCGTCATGGACGTCGTGCCGCGCAAGGCCGTTTCCGCTCGCGAGTCAGCCTCGGCACCGCCCCGCGGCGTGGGTTTGGCGAGGCCGAAATCCACGACCTTGGCCCGTCCGTCTCCGGTCAGGAAGACGTTGCCCGGTTTGATGTCGCGGTGCACGATCCCCTTGGCATGGGCCGCCGCCAGCGCGTCGGCCACCTGCACGGCCGTCTCCAGGAGCACCCGCTCTCCGATGGGACCGGCCTCCAGACGCTGCTGCAGCGTTTCACCCTCCAGCAGTTCCATGGCGATGAACGGGACGGTGCCGCTGTCGTTGATTTCGTAGATCGTGCAGACGTTCGGATGATTGAGTGAGGCTGCGGCACGCGCCTCGCGCAGGAAGCGCTCGCGAAGGGCCGGGTCGGCCCCCAGCGTTTCGGCGAGGAACTTCAGGGCGACGCTGCGCCCGAGCTTCTGGTCCTCCGCCCGGTACACGACTCCCATGCCGCCTCGGCCAAGTTCGCCGGTGATCCGGTAGTGGGCGATTGTCTGGCCGACCATGGGACACCTCCGCCGGTGCCGGGTTCAATTCATCGTGCTGTCCGGGAAGCCCGATTATCCCTTTGGACGTCTGGCGCGCCTCCCGAGTTCGCTGCGAACCGGGCCGCGAGGTCAGTGCCCTACGACTTATGATAGGCCGATTGCCGGCAAACGCGACATGACCATTCACGATGCCGTCCGCCACGCGAGCGCGCGCCTGCAGCAGGCAGGCCTGGGTCCGTCCGACGCCGCGTTCGACGCCGACGTGCTGGCCCGCTTCGCCCTGGGCGGATGGGAGCGTGGGCAACTGATCGTCCACCGCCACGAGCCGCTCCCGGAGGGCGTTGCGGGGGCCTATGAAGCCGCCCTGCTCAGGCGTGAGCGGCGTGAGCCGGCCGCCTACATCGTGGGCATCCGCGAGTTCTGGGAGCTCGACATGATCGTGGCTCCTGGCGTGCTCATCCCGAGACCCGAAACGGAGCTCGTCGTCGAAGAGGCCCTGAAGCGCGCTCCGGTCCCTGGTCCCCGGCCCCTGGTCGCGGCCGATGTGGGAACCGGGTCGGGTTGCCTCGCGGTGGCGCTGGCCCGGTGGCTGCCGCACGCGCAGGTGGTGGCGTCAGACCTTGCGAATGCGGCACTCGCCATCGCGCGACGCAACATCGAACGCCACGGCGTTACGGACCGGGTCACGCTCGTGCAGGCCGACCTGCTCCCTGAGCCCGTCAGGGAGATCGGAGCGGACGATTCTGGCGAGGCAGCCAGCAACCCAGGGCGGTCGGGCGCCTCCCGGGGCCCGGATCCCGCCTTTCGACGTCGCTCAGGGCGGCCTGAGCGAGCGCACGCGAGTCGAAAGGCCGGATCCCGGATCCCGGCCCTGTTCGACCTCGTCGTCTCGAACCCCCCCTACGTGCCCACCGGCGACATCGCGTCCCTGCAGCCCGAGGTCCGGAACTTCGAGCCCCGCGAGGCGCTCGACGGCGGCCCAGACGGCCTGGACGTCATCCGCCGGCTCGTGCCCGCGTCGGCGCGTCGTCTCGCGCCGGCCGGTCTCCTCATCTTCGAATTCGGCTTCGGCCAGGAAGAGGGGGTGCGCGCCATCATCTCGGCGGAACCCGCGCTGACGCTCGTGACGATTCGCCCGGACTACGCCGGCATTCCCCGGGTCGCCGTGGTCAGGCGCGACGCGTCCGTTCAATGACCCGCAGCCATGTCCGCCGATTCGCGTTGTCGGGAGGTTCTCTCTACAATCGAGGGAGAAGACGTGCGACGTCGGCCAACAGGCCGGTGTGTTCCGACCCGGGTCCCGGATCCCCGGGTCCCGGGTCCCGGCGATGAACTGCCTCTTCTGCCGCATCATCTCAGGCGACGTGCCCGCCAGAAAGGTCGTCGAGGACGACGACCTCGTCGCCTTTCACGACATCAATCCGCAGGCCCCGGTGCACGTGCTCATCGTGCCGCGACGGCACATAGCCACGCTGAATGATCTCGCGCCAGAAGACGATGCCCTCGTCGGCAGGATGATGCGCCGGGCCGTGTCGATTGCGGCAGACCTCGGGATCGACCGGCGCGGCTACCGGACGGTGTTCAACTGCAACCGCGACGCGGGCCAGAGCGTGTTCCACATCCACCTGCACCTGCTCGGCGGACGGGCCATGCACTGGCCCCCCGGCTAATCCCTGTTCCCTTACTGGCAGCCCGCGGTGCAAGTCGGTCGTCGCACCGAGACCGGCGATGCGCCCGGATCGCCAGGCGCGAGGCGCGAGGCGCGAGGCGCGAGAATATTGGCCCATATTTGAGCGTTGAGCCACGCCGCGAGGCGGGATGCAGCGTCGGTCGAATGCAGACAGACGTGCACCACGGGCTGCTAGCCCACCACCGTCTTGACTTCAAACGCCGGCGGCTGCTCCAGATGCTTCTTCACGGCGCACTGATCGGCGGCGCGCACGAGCGCGGCGTGGTATTTCTCCGGGAAACCCGGCGGCACGAGGATGTCCAGGACGACCCGGCTGATCATCCCGGTTCGGGGGTCGGCCTCCAGCCGCTGGACGAGGCGGATGCCGTCAGTCGGAAGCCCGCGCTGTTTGCAGAACCCCAGAACGTAGATACCCGCGCACGTGGCAATCGAGGCGAGAAAGAGCGCGAAGGGCGCCGGGGCCGAGCCTTCGCCGCCGGCGTGCGGCGGCTGATCCGTGCGGATCGTGTGTGGACCGACCTGGGCATCGACCTTGACGCCTCCCGGAAACGTAACCGTCATCTCCATGATGTGCGTTCCTCACCCGCCTGTCGGTGGCGCGCCGCCAGTGGCTGCCCCCCTCGAGGCGTGGACATCCCAGAGATGCTCGGACCGGGCCTGAGGTGACGCCCCAAGCGCTGCCCCCTGATCCCTAGTCCCCGCCCTTCCCTGCTTGCCCTGAGCCACGTCGAAGGGCCGCCTGGCAGCTGTCCCCTGTTCCCTGCATCAGATACCGCCCTTCGCCGGGGCCAGGCCCGAACTCGAACCAGACGACGCGGTAACCACGCGCCAGGTAGTGCGTGAACACGTCACAGGTGGCCAGGCGCCAGGCCTGCGCCAGGCTGTGCTGGCGTTCCAGCATCTCCGTGAACCCGGTCGGAATGGCCACCTGCAGCGCGGGGTCCTCCCTGCCGAGATCGAGTCGGGCGGGCTCGACCGAGCCGTTCCGATGTTCCGCCGCCAGCACCAGCGGGATGTCGGCGCCCGTTGCCGGCCTGGGCCCCGGGCCCCCCGTCGCCGTTCGCTGGAGCAGGGCGTCGACCCGAGGAGATCGGAGCCACCATTGGGCAATGAACCGATCCGTCGGATTGCCGCGGTGCAGCGTGCTGCTCGAGTCTCCGTAGACGTTCTGGTGGTACTCCTCGACCACCACACCGAGGCGCTGGAAGTTGAGGTGCGCGTTGACCGCCTGGAGGGGGTCGTAGGTCCATTCCATCAGATCGACGCCCATCGCGAGAGCCGCCCGCCGCTGTTCCAGCTTGAGGCGACGGCCCAGACCGGACGCCCGGTACCCCGCCTTGACGCCCAGCATGTGGGACCACTGCATGAGTGTGCCGTTTTTCAGCCCGGCCAGGGAATAGACGAATCCGACGAGGTTTCCGTCGTCGAACGCCCCGAGCAGGATGCCGCCGCGTTTCACCGTGATGACGAAGATCGGGATCCCGACGGCATCCTCGGGATCGTCGTAGCCCCAGATCTGGTGTTCGAGGGCGATGACGTCGCGGAACTCGGCAATCGTGTGGAGGCGACGCACGACAATGTGCCCCGCACCGGGATTCGGGATTCGGGGCTCGGGACTCGAATTCACGGGTGGCGTCCTTGGGCGTGACCTGCGCGCCCAAGGACGAGCGCGGGCAGATCGTGCAGCGAGGTGATGACCGGCACGTCTTCGTAGCCTGGGCCGAGCGTACGCTGCAGCGGCCCCGACAATCCGTCGCCGGAGCGCCGGAGCAGAACAGCGCGCATGCCCGCCTGCCGGGCGCCTTCGATGTCGTGGCTGACGCTGTCGCCGACCATGACGGCCTCGCCGGATTCGACGCCGACAGCCTCGAGCGCGGCTTCGAAGATCGCGCGGTGCGGCTTCAGCACCCCGAATTCAGCAGACGAAACAGCCGCCGTGATGAGCCCCTCCAGCTCGAAGTGCGAGGCAAACACATCCAGCGGGCGTTGCGTGTTCGAGATCAGTCCGATGGCCAGGCCGCCGTCCGCCAGCGCGCGCAGCGTCGGTTCGGCATCGTCATAGAGGAAGAAGTGGTGGCAGGCCGCCCATTCCTCGTAGATGTCGCGGGCCGCGTGCGCGGCGCCCGGGCCGCTGCCCCCCATGTGCTCGATAATCGTGCGCGTGTAGTCGACGAAGATCTGGGGCTCGTAGTTGTGGTCCTTGACCTCTTCGAGCACGGAGGCCGCCTTCGCGACGGCAGCCCTGAACCGCGACGCGTCAACCCTCACGCCGCGCCTCGTGCAGAAAAACTGGTACCCTTCGCCCTGGAGTGTGGGGCCGGGATAGATCAGAGTGAAGTCGACGTCGAAGAAGACCGCACGTGTCATCGCGTCCGTCGGAAGACCTGGTGTCAGGGGCAGCATTATAACGGCCATCCGGATCCGGCAGGGCCCCGGCGACGGGGTATATAATGGGGGCTCCCGGCTATTCACGGACACCGCGGTGGGACACCACCGCAGGAGACGCTCGCCATGGTCAAGAAGATCGCAGTCCTGGTCCTCCTGACGGCTGCCGTGCTGGCGCTGCCCGCCGCGGCACAGGCCCAGCCGCAGGCTACCCTGATTCTGTCTGGCGGGGAGCGCGTCCGCGGCCAGCTCGTGGACATGAACGGTTCAGACTTCACGATGACCGTGGGTGGGAGTGAGCGCCGCATCTCGATCGGCGAGGTTGCGGTCATTGACTTCGTCGGCGGCGGCTCCGGCATTCCGGCGACCGAGACCTCGAAGATGCAGTCCGGTCGCACCTTGATCTTCATGCGCGGCGGCGACTTCTGGTACGGCCAGCTCTACGACATGTCCGAGCGCGATCCCCTGCGGATTACGTTCCGCACCCCTGATGGTGAACGCCAGGTGATGTCGAGCGAGGTCGGGCGGATCTTCCTGCGGAAGTGGGAGGGCATGCCGTCCGGCGACACCAGCAAGCCCCCTGTGGTGGATCCGCCGCCGCAGGAGGGCCGCACGTTCACCCTGCGGGGCAACCAGCGCTGGGTGAACACCGGCATCACGGTCCGCCGCGGCCAGATGGTCTCGTTCACCGTCACGGGCGAAATCCAGCTGAGCGACGACGCCGAGGACATGGCACGCCCGGCTGGGTCGGTGACCGGCAGGATGGCCGGTGTCGGAGCGCCGCTGGCCAACCAGCTCGCGGGTGCGTTCATCGGCCGTATTGGCAACACCAACCCCTTCGGCATCGGCAACCAGACCCAGTTCATCCCGATGCCCGCTGCGGGCACGCTGTTCATCGGCATCAACGAGGCGCGGGTCGAGGACAACCAGGGCGAGTACCAGGTCGAGATTCGCGTGCGGTAGTCGCCCCCTCTGCTGGTTCCTCCCGATTTCGAGACACGGGACCCGACGCCGGCCCACGCCGGCGTCGGGTCGCCTCCCTCCGTCCCGTCCCGCGCTCACACCCGCCGTGACGAACGCCGTGACGCAGTGCCCCGGTCCGCCCGCGCTTTCGGACTACAATAGCGGGATCACCATGCCTGACTGGAAAGACACGCTGAATTTGCCGCGAACCGATTTCGCGATGAAGGCCAACCTCCAGGTTACGGAGCCGCAGATGCTGGCGCACTGGGAGGCGACGCGCCTGTACGAGCAGCTCCGGGAACGGCGCCGCGGACGGCCAGCTTTCATCCTTCACGACGGGCCGCCGTACGCGAACGGCAACATTCACCTGGGCACCACGCTGAACAAGGTCCTCAAGGACTTCGTCGTCCGCTCCCGCTCGATGATGGGCTTTGACGCGCCCTACGTGCCCGGCTGGGACTGCCACGGCCTGCCGATCGAGCTGAAGGTCGTCAAGGAACTGGGTCCGAAGCGCCGCGACATGAGCATCGCGGACTTCCGGCGCGCGTGCCGAGCCTACGCCACCCGGTTCGTGGGAATCCAGCGGGACGAGTTCAAGCGCCTCGCCGTCATGGGCGACTGGACGGACCCGTACCTGACGATGGACTTCCGGTACCAGGCGGCCATCGTCCGGGCGCTCGGCCGATTCGTCGAGCAGGGCATGGTATACAAGGGCAAGAAGCCCGTCCACTGGTGCATCCACTGCCGGACGGCGCTGGCCGAAGCCGAGGTCGAGTACGAAGATCACTCGTCGCCGTCGATCTACGTGGAATTCCCTCTGACGACGCAGGGCACCGCCGAGCTTGGGGCGCGGGTGCCCGCGCTGCGGGGCCGTCGCATCTCCGCGCTCATCTGGACGACAACGCCGTGGACGATCCCGTCGAACCTCGCGCTCGCCTTCCATCCCGAGGCGCGGTACGGCGCGTTCGACGTCGACGGCCGGATCGTCGTCGTGGCGGAGTCGCTCGCGGAACAGCTCTCCCAGGTGCTGGGACGAGACCTGGGACCGAGCGTCGCCCAGATGCCGGGAGCGGTCTTCGAGGGCCTGCGTTTCTCGCACCCGCTCTACGCCCGCGAGTCGGTCGGGGTGCTCGCCGACTACGTCACGCTCGACACCGGAACCGGCGTCGTGCACACCGCCCCGGGCCACGGCGCGGATGACTTCCACACGGGCGTGAAGTACGGGCTCGACGTGTACGCGCCGGTCGACGGCGACGGACGGTTCCTGCCGGAGGTCGAGCGGTTCGCGGGCCTGACCGTCTTCGAGGCGAACCCGAAGGTTGAGGAGGCTCTGGCGGCTGCCGAGCGGCTCTGGAAGAGCGAGCGCTTCTCGCACGCCTATCCCCACTGCTGGCGCTGCCACCATCCCGTGATCTTCCTCGCCACGTCGCAGTGGTTCATCGGCATGGACGACACCGGGCTGCGCCGCAAGGCCATCGACGAGACGGCCCGCGTCGCGTGGCATCCCTCCTGGGGCGGCGAGCGGATGCGGGGCATGTTCGAGAGCCGACCTGACTGGTGCATCTCCCGGCAGCGGGCCTGGGGCGTGCCGATTCCCGCCGTCACCTGCGCCGGGTGCGGAACGGCCACGCTGACGGCGGAGCTCGTCGAGCGAGCCGCTCAGACGTTCGAGCGGGACGGCGCGGAGGCCTGGTACGAACGACCGGTCGGCGACTTCCTGCCGTCCGGCTTCTCGTGCCCCTCGTGCGGAGGGGAGGCCTTCGAGCGCGAGACCGACATCCTCGACGTCTGGTTCGATTCGGGTTCGAGCCACGAGGCGGTCCTGTCCGTGCACCCCGAACTGCGCTGGCCGGCCGATCTCTACCTGGAGGGCACGGACCAGTACCGTGGCTGGTTCCAGAGCTCGATGCTCGTGGCCCTCGGCACGCGTGGGCGCGCGCCCTACGACGGCGTGCTGACGCACGGCATGGTCGTGACCGAGGAGGGCAAGAAGATGTCGAAGTCGCTCGGCAACGACATCCCGCCCGGTCGCGTGATCGGTCAGAGCGGTGCCGAAATCCTGCGGCTCTGGGTCGCCAGCGTCGACTTCCGCGAGGAAGTGCGGTTCGGCCCCGAGATTATCGCCCGTGTCGTCGAGGCGTACCGAAAGTTCCGGAACACGCTGCGCATCCTGGCCGCCAATCTCGCCGACCGGGAAGGCGGTTTCGATCCCGCCCGCGACGCGGTGCCGCTGGACTCGATGCTGGAAGTGGACCGGTTCGCCCTCGCCCGTTATGCCGATGTCTCGAAGCGGGTGCGCCAGGCGTACGAGGCGTTCGACTTCCCCGCGGTGTTCCAGGCCGTGAATGCGTTCCTGACGGTGGACATGAGCGCGTTCTACGTGGACGTGTCGAAGGATCGCCTCTACACGCTTGCGGCCGGCGACCCGGCTCGACGCTCGGCACAGACGGCCATGTTCATCATCGCCGACGGGCTGGCCCGGCTCATCGCACCGATCCTGCCCGTGCTCGCCGAGGACTTCTGGCGGCACCTGCCCGGGGAGCGCGAGACCTCCGTGCACCTCGCCGAGTTCCGCCACGACGACGACCGCTTCGCGGACGCCGAGCTGACCGACCGCTGGCAGCGGCTGCTCAGGGTCCGGACAGCCGTCAACGTCGAACTCGAGAAACTGAGGAAGGCGAAGACCATCGGGCAATCCCTCGAGGCCAGCGTGTCGCTTCGGGCGACGGGAGGGCTGGCGGACCTTCTGCGCCGCCACGAGGCCGACCTTCCGATGCTGTTCATCGCCTCCGACGTCGATCTGGCGAGCGGTCCGGGCCACCTGGACACGGTGCCCACGTGGAGTGAGGCTGAGGGCTCGTCGCTCGGCGTCGAGGTGGCCCGCACGTCGGGTACCCGCTGCGACCGCTGCTGGCGCTACGTGCCTGCCGTGTCGAACGTCCCGGGCCGCGAGGGCGTCTGTCCGCGCTGCGAGGCCGCCCTGACGGAAAGCGCGCTGTGACCGACGACAGACCCACGGCCGAGCCCGCGCCGCCGTTGGCCGAAAACCCGTCCGATCCCGGCGCACCGGGGTCGCGCTGGAACTGGCGGGAGCGTCGGCTCGAGCTGGTGCTCATCCCGGCCCTGGTTGCCGCCGACCAGGTGACCAAGGCTCTCGTGCGCGCCAGGATCCCGCTCTTCGACACCATCGAGATCGTCCCGGGCTGGCTCAACCTGACGCATATCGAGAACACCGGCGCGGCCTTCGGGTTGCTCGGCGGCGTCGAGTTGCCGTATAAGGCGGCGCTTCTGTCGATCGTAGCCGTCATTGCGCTGCTCGGCTTCGCGATCTACTCGACCTGGGCGTCGCCGCACGACCGGATGGCCCGGCTGGGCTTCGCGCTGATCATCGCCGGGGCGGCCGGCAATCTGTTCGACCGCCTCCGCTTCGGCGCTGTGACGGATTTCATCGACGTCGTTCTCTGGGGCTGGCACTTCTGGGTGTTCAACGTGGCGGACTCGGCGATCACCGTCGGCGTGATCGTCGTCATCCTCGATTCTCTGAGATCGGTGACGCATGTACCCTCGACTTCTTGAGCTCGGCCCGATCACGGTCTACAGCTACGGCGTGCTGCTCGCCAGCGCTTATCTGCTCGGCCTGTATATGGCGGTCAGGCGCGCGCGGCGGTACGGCATCGACGGGGACCGGGTCCTCGATCTCGGCATCTACGTGATCGTCTCCGCGCTCGTCGGCGCGAAGCTGCTGCTGCTCATCGTCGATTTCGACTACTTCCGCCAGAATCCGGGCGAACTCTGGACGCTCGTGCGTTCCGGCGGCGTGTTCTACGGAGGGCTCGTCGTCGCGTTCCTCGTCGCGGTGTGGTACGTCAGGCGCCACAGGCTGCCGATCTGGTCCACCGCCGATGCGATCGCGCCGGGCATCGCCCTGGGTCACGTCGTCGGGCGGCTGGGATGCCTGCTCGCCGGCTGCTGCTACGGCCGGCCGACGTCGCTTCCCTGGGCGGTGACGTTCAGCGATCCGTTCGCCGCGACGAACGTGGGCACGCCGCTGCACGTCGCGCTGCACCCCACCCAGCTGTACGAGGCCGGCGCCGAACTGCTGATTCTGCTCGTCCTGCTGGGCACCGAGCGCCGGGGTCGGACGTATCCGGGCCGGACCTTCTGGCTGTACATCCTCTTCTACGGCATCTCGCGGTTCTCGATCGAGTTCTTCCGGGGCGACCCGCGAGGCATGGTCTGGGGCCTGCCGACGTCCCAGATCATCTCGCTGGTGCTCGCGCCACTGGCGCTGATCATGCTCATCGCGCTCTGGCGGCGGGCGGCGACGGCCACACCGGCCGACGCGCCGGCGGGAAGCGCCACGAGGCGAGGACACCGCCGATAGGGGGCTGCACCGTGGACCGCGTGCCGATCGAGGAACGGCTACCGGAACCCGGCCGGGCGGATCGGGTGGACCTGACCGTGGCTCCGGCGGACGCCGGAGAGCGGCTCGATCACTTCATCGTCGCCCGGGTTCCCGGGCACTCGCGCTCGCAGGTCCAGCGACTGATCAAGGACGGCTGCGTCCGCATCGGCACGCGCGAAGCCAAGGCCAACCTGGCCGTGCGGGCCGGCGAGATCGTGTCCGTCGACCTGCCCGAGCCCAGGGCCGCCGAACCCCGGCCCGAAGCGCTGCCGCTCGATGTCCTGTACGAAGACGCCGACCTCATCGTCGTCAACAAGCCGGCCGGCATGGTGGTGCACCCGGCACCGGGCCACGCCGGCGGCACGCTCGTCAACGCCCTGCTCCATCACGTCGGCGATCTGAGCGGCGTCGGCGGGGAACTGAGACCCGGCGTCGTCCACCGGCTGGACCGCGGCACCTCGGGCGTGATGGTCGTCGCGAAGCACGATGCGGCTCACCGTGAGCTGGCGCGGCAGTTCCACGACCGGGAGGTCGAGAAGGAGTACGTCGCCCTGGCCTGGGGCGAGGTCCAACAGGGGCGGCGGATCGACGCCGCCATCGGCCGCGATCCGAACGACCGGACGAGAATGTCGTCGCGCGCGCGGCGCGCCCGATCGGCCGTGACACGAATCACGAAGTCCCGGTTCCTCCGGGGCGTGTCCTATCTGCACGTGGCCATCGCCACCGGGCGGACCCACCAGATTCGGGTCCACCTCAGCGGGATCGGTCATCCCATCGTCGGAGACGCGACCTACGGTGGCGTGCGCCGCCAGATGCCCGCGCACCTGCGCCCCGTCCAGCGCCTCGAGCGGCCGTTCCTTCACGCGATGCGCCTGGCCTTCACCCACCCCTCCGAACCGGATCGCCGGATGGAGTTCACGGTGCCGCTGCCGGAGGATCTGGAGGGGGTGCTCACGGACATCCAGGATCGGCTCAACCGGAACCCGGGACCCGGGACCCGGGATCTGGGCTGAACGACATGCTGTCCCGTTCCGGATCCCGGATCCCGGATCCCGGGTCACGAGAGGTCTCCATGGAACCCACGGCCGAGCGCCTGTCCCGTGAACCCCGCTTCCAGGGCCGCGTCTTCTCGGTGACGCAGGACCGCGTCCGTCTGCCCAACGGCCGCGAAGCGACGCTCGACATCGTCCATCATCCGGGGTCGGTGGTGCTGATCCCCATGCAGGACGATCAGCACATCGTGCTGATCCGCCAGTACCGCTACGCCCTGGATCGCTGGATCTGGGAGCTGCCGGCCGGCAGTCTGGACCCGGGCGAGGATCCCGAAGCCGCTGCCGCGCGCGAGTGCGCAGAGGAGATCGGCCTGGTCCCTGGCCGCCTCGAACTCGCCGGCTCCTGGTACCCGACGCCGGGGTTCGTCACCGAGGCGATGCACTTCTACCGCCTGACCGACTTGCGGCCTCCGGATCCCCGAGCCCCGCCCGTCCATCAGGATGTCGACGAGGATCTGCGCGTGCGGGTGTTCACGATCGACGAGGCCCGCGAGATGGTCCGGCGCCGCGAGGTCATCGATCTCAAGACGGCCTGGGGGCTGACGCTGGTCTGAGGAGCCGAGCGGCCCCGGCGCGACCTACTTGGCGGCGGCCCGTTCCCGGAGCGCGCGGAAGATGCTGCACCACTCCTTGTGGTCGCCGACGGGCATGCCGCACTCGACGCAGATCCGCACGCGCGCTTGCGGCTTGGGTCTCGAAAAGAGCTTGCTCAGGAACGACATGGCGGCCTCCGCGGGTATGTGGGGCGTCCGAAGCCGCCCTCATGCTTCCTGAGACGAGCGAACGGGCCCGAAGGTTCGCTCAGTCGGTGCCCGGCGCCGCCGGCCGGGACCAGACCGCGCGCAGGGCAATCTGCCCCTTCCGGGTGTGCTCGATGGACAGAGCCAGCACCCGCATGGCCTCCTGAGGCGCGTGGAACCCCATCGAGTTCTCCGCTTCGACGAAGTCGAGCAGGAACTGCGCCTGGCGCTGGGCGTCCCGGGCGCCGGCCAGCCGCTCGTCCGACACGCCGGCCTCGCGAGCGGCCTTCAGGTCGGCGATGAGATCGACGAGCGCATCCATGGCCACGCTGCGCACCTGATGCGTCCGGTCCTGGATGGTGTGGACGCGTTCCTTCAGTTCCTCCTCGGACCAGCGGTGGCAGGTCTGGCAGGCACGGTTCACGTTCAGGAGCGGGCTGCGCACGTGGTGATCGCTGATCTTGAGCGCGCCCTCGCGCCGGTACGGCATGTGGCAGTCCGCGCACGCCACGCCGGACCGCGCGTGGATGCCCTGGTTCCACATCTCGAATTCCGGATGCTGGGCCTTCAACGTGCCGGCGCCGCTCTCGGCGTGCGTCCAGTCCTTGAAACCCGACGCCTGGTAGTAGGCCAGGATCTCGTCGGCCTTCAGCCCGTTGGCCCACGGGTAGGTGAG
>CAYZYG010000045.1:31544-39657 GCA_964481395.1 uncultured Vicinamibacterales bacterium | reverse complement strand
GGGAAGCTGCGGGCGGAGGCGCAGGCGCTGCAGAACCAGGGCAAGCTGCGCGAGGCGGCGGCGAAGTACAAGGAGAGCCTGAAGTACCTGCCGGACCCGCAGCTGGAGCAGTACATCGGGACGGTGGAGGCGGCGGCAGCTCAGCAGGAAGAAGCGGCGCGTCAGGCGGTGGAAACAGAGAAGCAGAAGCAGGCGCAGGCGGCCCTGAAAGCCGAGCAGGACCGGAAGGCCGCGGAGGCGCTGCGCGCGGCCGAAGCGGCGCGTGCCGAGCGGGAGCGGCGCGAGGCGGACGTCCGCAAGGCGGAGGAGGCTCGCAAGTCCGACGCCGACCGGAAGGCACAGGAGGCGCTGCGCGCGGCCGACGCGGCGCGTGCCGATCGCGAGCGGCGCGCGGAGGAAGTCCGCAAGGCGCTGGAAGCTGCGGAGACGCAGAAGCCGTCACAGACAGGCGGCACGTCGACGTCGAAGCCGCCGTCGACGACGAGCACGCCGAAGCCGACGACGGCCAGTACGCAGAGCGACGACGAGCGCCGCGCGGCCGAGGCCCGTCAGGCGGAGCAGCAGCGGCGCGAGGAGCAGGCGAGGCGCGAGCAGGAGGAGCGGACGCGCAAGGCCGCGGAGGTCAAATCGGCCGAAGACAAGCGCCGCCAGGAAGACGCGCGGCGGGCCGAGGAGGAACGCAGACGCGCCGAGAGCGCCTGCTCGCTGACGGGGACGTGGGCCGGTCGCGACGAGGCCCTCGCGTACACGCTCCAGCTGCAGCACACGGGCAACCGGCTGACCGGCTCGCTCAAGGCGTGCGACGTGAATGCACCGAGCGTGTGTTTCGACCCGGAGTCCGGCGAGGGGACGGTATCAGGCAGTACCGTGAGGCTCACATTCGATGGCACGATGTCAGGTGACCTCAGCGACGACTGCCGCACCATCACCTTCAGGGTTGATGGAGAGGTCTTGGTGATCAGACGGCGATAGGGAGGAACACATGTCCGCACGACCCACTGCATGGTTGCTCCTGGGGCTTCTCGCTGCGGCGGCCGCGAGCCCCGCGTCGGCCCAGACCGCCGCCGAACTCGTCGCGCAGGGCGATGCGGCCTTTGCGGCCGGTCAGCACAGCGAAGCCATCAACCTGTTGACGCAGGCGCTCGCACGCGATCCGTCGATGACGGTTGTCTACTACAAGCGCGCCCTGGCAAAGCTCCGCCGGCAGTTGTTCGCGGGCGCCGCGTCGGATCTGGCCGTGTATCTGGAATCCTATCCCGGCGACCCCGAAGCCCTGGGACACCGTTGCTATGCCCTCATCGAGACCGGTGAGATCGAGGCTGCCCTGCGAGATTGCACGGCCTCGCTGGCGATGGCGTCGGGTCCCCCCAGGACATCGAGCGAGCCGTCCACCAGCAACCGGGCGTGGGTGTTCCATCAGCGGGGACGCGTGCACCTGCGACGCGACGACCCCACCGCCGCGATCACGGATCTCACGGCGGCGATCCGGCTGCAGCCCGAGTATGCAGCGGCCTACAATGCCCGCGGGCTGGCGTGGGCCAGGCTGGGCAACTTCGACGCTGCCATCGCCGACTACACGGAAGCCATCGCTGCCGACGCTGCCTACGCTGTGGCGTACAACAACCGTGGCGCAGCGAAGGTCAAGAAAGGCGACCTCCAGGGAGCGTTGGCCGACTATCGGCAGGCGGTAGCCCTGCAGCCCGACTGGGCGCTCGCGCAACGGAACCTCGACAACCTGTTGGAGCAGATGGCCGAGTCCGGCGCGGCGCCGCACGCGCCGACCACATCGCTGCCACCCCCGCCACCAACGTTGCCCGGCCCGCCCCCGCCGCCGGCGCTGCCCGGGCCGCCGCCTCCACTGCCGGATCTCGGCGCCGGTCCGCCTCCGCTGCCCGGGTCCGGAACGAAGCCCCCTGCAGGTGGGCCGCCGCCGCTGTCGACCGGCCCGCCGCCGTTGCCCAGCGGCCCGCCGCCACTGCCCGACACGCCCCCTCCGCCGCTCCCTGCAGCGGCGGGCGAGGCGGCGAGCGCCGGCGCGCAGACCAGCGGGGAAGTCGCCCTCACGCTCGAAGAGAAGGTCGATGCCTTTGCCGACGGCCGCACCGTGACGACGGTCATCGTCCGAACGACGCCCGCGTGGGAAGGCCACAGCTTCCGTGTCAAGGTGCGCTTCTTCCACACCGGATCGAACGACTGGTTCGAGGACGAGCGGGAGTCGCTCCCCGGCGAGCTGTTCGACCGGGTGCTGACGTTCTGCTGCGGCTACGTCAGGCCGAAGTCGCTCCACGTGCAGGTCTGGCGCGTCGGCGGCTCCGAGTCCGGCGAACTCAGGTGGTGAGGCCGCCTTTACTTCCAGACCACCCGGGAGTAGCATGCGTTTCGTCCCCGGGCTGAGCCATGCTCGGCGGCGCGGGGCACGCCATGCAGACTCGGTCATGCGCCGGCTTCCGCTCCGGCCCCGCTACGTCCGCTCCTCCCGCCGGCCCGGGAGCCTCCTCCACCGGTGACGCGACGGCGCTCTCGATCTCAACAGCGACAGTCTCTGAAGGAACACCGCGATGATCATCCGGGTCCCCGCGCTCTTCCGTGCGCCCGGGTTCCTCCTCGTCCTGACGCTGGGGCTCGCACCGGGCGCCGCCGCGCAGGGCGGCGGCAACGCCGCGCTCGGCCGCGTGGCCGAGGCGATCATGGCCTGGGACGGCAGCAACCCGGGCGACCTGTTCAAGGCCGTCAAAGCAGCCAACCCGGACGCGCCGGCTATCGTGTCGATGCGCGAGCTGAACAAGGCCATGGCCGACAAAGCCATGCCGCCCGAGGTGGCGAGGAACGCCGAGGCCATCATCAGCAAGCAGAAGTCGGCGCAGGCCAAGGTGCGCAGCCAGGTGCTCGCGACGCGCACCTCCACGTACAACCGGTACCGCGGGTCCAATGCCGGCGCGTTCCGCTCGGTGTACGGGAACGGCGACATCGGGTCGTGGGCGACGGCGACGGATCCGGACGCGTCGATGGACGTGGACTGGACGGTGTTCGGCACCGATCCGGCCGTCACCGCCGACCTGCGCGATCAGTGCAAGGCCGACCTGTTGCGAACCCTCGCGGGCGACGACTCGGGCCTCACGCTGGCCGACTTCGATGTCGTCATCACCGCCGAAGGGCACGAGGCCGCGGCTGGGGTTTTCGAGACGGAAGGCGGCATTGACTGGGCCAAGCGCAACATGCGGCGCGTCACCGTCGTGCACCCCGACGGCACAACGCGCACGTACCAGTTGGGCGCGGGCGGCGATCCGGTGGCCGAGATGGCCAACGCCGAGCACATGGCGAAGTTCCGCGACCTGGCGACGAAGAACGGCGACTACGATGCCCTGTTCGACACCAGGGGGTACCTCAAGGAGGGGCTGTTCGACAATCCGGACGATGCGCGGGCCAAGGCGCTCTGGGACAAGTACACGCAACTGTTGTCGGATTCCGGCGTCGACTTCTACCGCAGCCGGTCGACCACCGCGACCGGCGGCACGCTCGACATGGCGAAGCACCTCCAGGAGGAGGTCATCACCAGGAAGCACGTGCCGGCGGCCAAGTTCAAGAAGACCCTGAAGTACGTCTCGAGGGCCGACAACATCATCCGGGGCGTGCCCGGGTTCGACAAGCTCGTCGCGGCCGACCCGCTCCTGAGCGACCCGGCGTATGTCGAAGTCGTCGACTTCGCGCGCCGGTACACCGCGGCGCCGAACGCGGCCGTGGACGCCTTCATCCGCGAACACTACGGCGACACGCCGGACGCCGCGCTCACCGAGCTTGGCAATCGGGCCCGGCGCGCCATCCTCCGCATGTCGGAGGTGGCGTTCCAGGCCGAGATGGACCGGATCATTCTGGAAGTCAACGACCCCGCGGCCCGCAAGTCGGCCCTGGACAAGCTGACCGACGACTTCCGGATCATCGCCGACGAGGGCGGCGACTACAGCGACCTCGCCCGGGCCGCCGTCGATCAGATCTCGAAGGTGCAGGACGCCAATGACGCCGGCGCGATCGAGGAGATCCGCAAGAACTACAAGTCCCTCGAGACCCTGCGACAGGCCGACCAGGGGCTGGTGGCGCAGACGGTCGAGTTCCTGCGGCAGACGAACCTGGGCCGACGCATGCTCGACGCGGGCGGCAAGCTCATGGAGATCGGCCGGACGCCGGTCATCGAGATGGCCACCGGCAAGTACCGATCGGCCGCCGCCGAGTTCGTCAACCACATCGTCGACTCCACCAGGGCGACGGGCCAGACGGTCGTGACCGTGCTGGGCTCGGCGGCGATGTGGACGGAGGTACTCGACAGCGTGCGCCGATCGAAAAGCGACGCCGATTTGGCCATTGCGCTCGGCCGCACGCTCATCAACAACACCTTCTTCGGGATGGTCCTCAACTCGGCGTACGCGGGCATCGTGCTCGGCGACAACGATGCCCTCGGCAAGGCCGTCATGTACATGCTCGTGCCCGAGGCCGCGCTGCCGGCGCTGGTCGAGGCGCTGGGCAACACCGCCATCAACATGGGCTCGCAGATGCTCTTCGAGGCCCAGATGGAGAGCGTGTACCTCGCCTCGACGTTCAGCGAGACCGAGATTACCGACTTCGGCGGGCTGGGCATGCCGGGGGTGCCGGGCGCCCGGTACTACGTCGACGCCATGTGCGACGGCGCGCCGGAAGAGGTGGCCCAGGACATCGTGTCGAAATCGCAGGCGACACCAACCGGTGTCACGGTGAACGCGTTCGCCATCAAGGCGATCGCGTCGTCGATCAAGGCGACGGTCGAGAACGGGCGGCCGCTGATTTTCTCCGAGGACGGGCCGCTGCGTGCGGCGGGCGCCGGTATCTCGCGGATCACGGAGGAGATTACCGACTGCGCGAAGATCTGGGGCGTCGAGGTGGCGCTGTCGGCCGAGCACGCCGGCGACCTCCCCGGGGGCCTCGACCCGGCGCAGGCGCGCGCGCTGGCGACGCTGCTCGAGAGGCGGCAGGCCAAGCGCGGCGAGGCCCGCGCGGCGCTCGCCGCCGCCATGGTCCGCACCTTCCTGGAGCGCCACCGCGCCGAGGCGTCGCTCGACAGCGGCAAGGCGAAAGCCGAGTACGACGCCCTCATGCAGATCCTTCAGGAGCTGAACATCGTCAAGGAAGGCTCGGCGGCGCTGGAGGCGGAGGGGGCGCCCTACACCATCTTCACAAGCTGGACGACGTCGCTGCGCGAGCAGCAGGTGACGGCGGTGAAGGCCGTGCAGAAGTTCCTCGATGCCTACCGCGGCGTGCTGCAGATGCGCGAGCGGGCGGAGGAGACCGCGGAGCCGTATCTGGCGTCGGGCGCGTTTCCCTCGCAGCGCCCGCTCACCGGGTCGCTGCCGCTGACGGGGAGGCCGGAGTCGGATCTGCAGGTTGCCAACGCCTACCTGAGCGAACTCGGCGCGGTCGGGCCGAAGCTCGTCAGCACGCTCGAGCTGATCAAGCAGGGGAAGCTCGAGGGCGACTACGACACGATGATGCTCGGCCGGATGTACGACGTCCTCGCCCGCGAGGCCTACCAGAGCAGCGTGGCGATGGGCGCGACCGAGGCGCAGCAGCTTCACAGGGCGTTCGAGATCTTCGACAAGCAGGCGCTGTACAACAAGCGGGACGAGGCGTCGACGCGCCGGAGCGCCCTGCACGCGGAGTACACCGCGCTCGAGGACGAGTTCCGGGAGCACTACGCGGTCAAGGGCGAGTTCGTCGTGGAACTGACCGGCCCCGCCGAGGTGCCGTCCGGCACGGACGCGATGCTCGTGGCTCAAGTGCTCATCCGGTCCGCCGACGGCACGCTGTCGCAGGTGCCGCCCGACATCGCGCGGCAGTTCGTCTTCGCCTGGCGGTCGGGGAAGGCCGACCTGGGAGAAGGCGCGGAGACCCAGCGGGCCTACAGGCTGGACACGCCCGGCACCCACACGTTCAGCGTGACCGGCAAGCGGCGGGTCACGAAGGGAGGGCGCGAGGTGCTGACGGCGATCGGGGACGGCACCTGGTCGGTCAGCGTCGCCGCGAAGCCGGATCCCAAGGCCGAGGCTGAGCGGGAGGCTGCCGAAAAGGCCAAGGAGGCGGAGAAACAGAAGGAAGCGGAAAAGCAGAAGGAGGCCGAGCGGCTCAAGGCTGAGGAGGAGGCGAGAGCGGCCGCCGAACGGGCGAAGGAGGCGGAGCGGCAGAAGGAAGCCGAGCGCGCCAAGGAGAAGGAGCGCGAGGCCGGGAAGCCGACGGGCGAACAGCCGGCAGGCGAGGTGCCTGCTGCGGGTGGCACGGTTGCCGGAGGGGCGGTGGCCGGCTACTGGCGGCTGAAGGGCGTCAAGGACTCACCGACCTTTCTGGGAGGCGCAGCCCTCGACGTCCAGCATAAGTTCATCAACGCCCGGTACAAGGACACTCCGTCGTTTACCGCGTCCTCGTCGACGTCGCGGGTCGCCGGGACGTACGACACCATCGACATGTCGAAGCCGATGGGCGAGCGCTACATCGAGCACAAGTTCGACTTCAGCAGCACGGCGTCGTGGTCGGATTTGCCCAAGCAGGTCCAGGGCGGCGCGACCGTGACGCTGCAACTCGGCTTGAAGTGGACCGAACCGCCACCTGGAGTGAGCGCGAAGGATATCTGGGCGCAGATCATCGGGCCGCAGGGCGAGCACTTCACCGTGACGCCTGCCAATCCGACCATCAGCGTTCAGTTCCGGATGGACCCGCCCCGCAGCGACGCCTGGCAGTTCGCCAGCGTAACGGGAGACGTTTCCCTGACGACCGGGATCCAGGTGAATCACTCGGGCATGGCGAACGGTCTCTACCGCGAGGTGGAATACGAGTGGGTGCCAGGGCCGATGCCGGAGGTTCCGGCGGCACCTGCCGCCCCAGCGACTCCGCTGTCGGTGACCGTGTCGAGCGACAGGCCGGTGCCGAAACTCGGCGAGACGATCACGATGAGCGCTACGGCGGCTGGCGGCACGCCGCCGTACAGCTACGCGTGGTCCGGAGCCGCGACGGGCAAGGCGACGACGCTGCCGTTCACCGCGGCGAAGCCTGGCTCCAGTGCGTTCACCGTGCTGGTAACCGATGCCAAAGGGCTGACCGCCTCGGCGCCGTTCACCGTCGAGGTGAAGGCGGTCGCGGTCACACTCGCGCTCGCTGGCGGTGCGACGCGCGTGACGGTGGGCCAGGAGGCCCCGCTGACCGCCACGGTGTCTGCCGCGGACGGCTCGGCGCCGCCGGCAGGGCTCGTCCTCCGGTGGCAGCCGCATCCCGAGGTCGGCTTCACGCCGTTCGAGGGCGCCCGAACCTCGACGACAGCGCGCTTTCCGCGGCTCGGCCGGACGAAGGTCTGGGTGGAGGTGCTGCAGAAGAGCGGCGCCACCATGGCGACGCTGGCCGAGTCCGATCAGATCGAGATCGAGGTCGTCGCGCCGGAACTCGACCTGCGGGTCGAGCCCGCGGAGGTCTACCCCGGGCAAGTCGTCCGGGTCACGGCGTCCGAGAAGCCGGCGGTCGGCGACGCGCTCATCACCTACTGGTGGGAGTACAAAGGGAGCGTCCTGAATCCGGGTGCGGAGGCGAACCCGCGCGTCTACTCGTTCAAGCCGAAGGACACGAAGCCGGTGACCATCGTCGCGCACGCCAAGGGGCGCGATGGCGGCGACGATCTCGGGACGAAGGAGGTCGTCGTCACGGCGCGCCCGTACGACGTGAAGGTGAGCCCGCCGAAAGCAAGAGGTCCCGCGCCCAGGATCTGGGATCCCAAACGCGGCGGTCTGGTCGACGTGCCGAACCAGTTCGCGGTGTTCCAGGAACTGAGCGTGCGTGCGGACGTGACGCCCGTTCCGGTGAACACGACGGTCCGCTACTCGTGGACCATCGCGCCCGAAGGCTGTTCGATCTCGAATCCCCTCTCGCAGGAGCCGACGATCAACTGTTCCCAGACCGGCACGTTCACCGCGCAGGTGCGCGTGCGCGACAGCGAGGACGCGGAACTCGGCGGCGCCAGCGCGCCGATCGCCATCAGCATCTCTCAGGCGGATCTCCAGGGCGGCCAGCAGCAAACAGAGGCGGAGAAGCAGAAACAGGCGCAGGCGCA
>CAYZYG010000045.1:26304-31444 GCA_964481395.1 uncultured Vicinamibacterales bacterium | reverse complement strand
GGCGGCGCGCGAGGCGGCGTCGAGGCTGCGGGCGGAGGGGCAGGCGCTGCAGCAGGAGGGCAAGCTGCGCGAGGCGGTCGCGAAGTACCGCGAGAGCCTGACATACGTGCCCGATCCGGCGATGGAAGCGCACATCGCGCAGGTGGAAGCCGAGGCGGCCCGGCTCGAGGCCGCGGAGCAGCAGAAGCAGGCGCAGGCGCAGGCGGCGCGCGAGGCGGCGTCGAGGCTGCGGGCGGAGGGGCAGGCGCTGCAGCAGCAGGGCAAGCTCCGCGAGGCGGTCGCGAAGTACCGCGAGAGCCTGACATACGTGCCGGACCCGGCGATGGAGGCCTTCATCGCGCAGGTCGAAGCCGAGGCGGCGCGGCAGGAGGCAGCGGCGCGTCAAGCCGAGGAGGCTGCCAAGCAACAGGCTGGACAGGCAGAGGCCCAGAAGCCTCAGGATGCGCAAGCGCTGGGAGCGAAGCTGCGGAGCGAGGGCATCGAGCTCCAGAAGCAGCAGCGGTACCGCGAAGCGGCCGCGAAGTACCGCGAGGCGCTCAAGTACATCAACGACCCCCAGCTGCCGCCGATCATTGCGCAGCTCGAGGCGGCCGTCGCAAAGCAGGAGCAGGCCGCGCAGCAGGCGGAGCAGGACCGCAAGGCGGCGGAGGCCCAGCGCGCCGCCGAGGCCGCTCGGGCGGAACGCGAGCGGCAGGAACAGGCTGCTCGGCAAGCCGACGACGCTCGCAAGGCCGATGAAGCGCGCAAGGCCGAGGAAGCCCGCAAGGCGGATGCGGCGCGTCGCGCGGAAGAGTCGCGGCGTGCGGAGGAAGCGAAACGCGCGGAGGAAGCCCGGCGCGCGGAAGAGGCGAGACGTGCGGAACAGCAGCGTCGTGACGAAGAAGCCCGCCGCGCGGAAGAAGAGCGCAGGCGGAGAGAGGCGGCCTGCACGCTGACCGGGACGTGGGAGTGGAGCGACGGAGGAGGGTCGGTGACGTTCCGCCTCCAGCAGGACGGCGAACGCGTATCGGGGACGCTCACGTTCCGCGACCCCGACGGCGAGTCCGGCACGGGCCCGGTTGAAGGCACGGTGTCGGGCCGATCGGTGTCGCTGAGCATCACCGCCGAGGGCGAAACCACGACCTTCTCCGGTGCGTTGAGCGACGACTGCCGCTCGCTCCGCCTGACGATGACGATGTTCGGGGAGACCGTGACGGTTCCACTGACCAGGCGGTAGGAGGGGACGATGAGGGCACGACGACGAGGGCGACCGGGCCTCGCGGCCGGGCTGATCGTGCTGACGGTCGCATGGCCCGCCGCGGGCCAGAGCGCCGCCGACCTGGCGGCGCAGGGCGACGCGGCGTTCGCCGCTCGTGACTTCAAGCAGGCCGTCGCGCTGTTCACACAAACGATCGCCCTGGATCCCTCGGCGAGCCGCGTGTACTACAAGTGCGGCGTGTCCCGCGTCCGCGCCCAAGATTTCGCCGGGGCCATCTCGGACCTCGACCAGCACCTCCGAACCTCGCCGCGCGACGGGGAAGCGCTCGGTCAGCGCTGCTACGCGAAGATCCAGATGCAGGATGTCGAGGGTGCGCTCGCCGACTGCAACGCCTCACTCGCGAGCCTCCCGGCCGGACCTCCGAAGGCCGGAGATGTCTGGGCGACGAGCCCCGCCTGGGTCTACTTCCAGCGGGGGCGTGTCTTCCGCCGGAAGAACGACAGGCCGGCGGCGATCGCCGACTTCAGTACGGCGATCCGTCTGCAGCCAGCCTTCCCTGCGGCCTACTACAATCGGGGCCTGACGCGGGGAGAATCCGGTGACCTCGACAGCGCGATAGCCGATTACACGTCCGCCATCGAGTTGGACAAGTCCTACGCGGCGGCCTACAACAACCGGGGTTCGGCCAGGCAGAAGAAGGGCGACCTGCAGGGGGCACTCGCCGACTATCAGCAGGCGGTGGCGGCGCAGCCGGGTTACGAACTGGCCCAGCGAAACGTGGATCGCGTCCTGAAGGAACTGGCGGGCACCGGCGTGCCGCCGTCGCTGCCTGTCGTCGATGCCCAGCCGCCTCCGCTACCCGACCTGCCGCCTCTACCCGTCGTGCCGCTGCCGTTGCCAGGTGGCCCGCCGCCGCCGGGCAGCACACCGCCGCCGACGGGCGCCGCTCTTCCGCCTCCGCTGCCGTCTGCACCGCCGCCGCTTCCGTCCGCGCCGCCCCCCTTACCGTCAGGCCCGCCGCCGCTGCCGGGTGAGACACGCGCGACTCCGCCCGTGCCGCCGCGGCCCGCCAAGGAGCCGGCGGCCGCGCCCGCGCGCGAGCCTGCTTCGGAGCCTCCGCCCCCGAGCGGGGCCATCACCGGCGGCGTCGAGCCCCTGCGCGTCGGCGGCGCGGTGAAGGAACCGAAGAAGATCAGGCACGTCGACGCGATCTATCCCGAGGTGGCGGTGTCGGCCCGCGTCCAGGGCGTGGTCATCCTGGAATGTGTCATCCGGCCCGACGGCACGGTCGGCGATGTGAAGGTGGTCCGCTCGATCCCGCTGCTCGACGAGGCGGCCGTCGCCGCCGTGAAGCAGTGGGTCTACGAGCGGACGCTGCTCAATGGCGTGCCGGTCCCTGTCGTCATGACGGTCACCGTCAACTTCGCGCTGAAGTAGGACGGGCGGCTCGGGCGGGTGCTGGCGGCGGCTTCGACGCCGACGATCTCACCGCGCGGCGACCGCCGCGCGCTCGCGGCGGGCCACGGCGAGGAGCGGGGCGTCGGGGTCGGCCTCTTTCCAGGATTCGAGGAAGGCGTCGTACGCGGCGAGGCTGCCGGAGACGTCGCCAGATTCCCGCAGCGCGCGCGCGAGACCCAGGGGGGCGAACGCGGCCCAGGGCGATGCGGGTTCGAGGGCGCGCAGCTCGGTCAGGTCGCGGAAGAGGGCAGCAGCGTTGGCCGGCCGATGCGCGTGCATCTCGGCCAGCGCGCCGACGCCGAGCGGGACGAGTGCCTGGTCCGCTCCGCGCGCGAACCGCGCGATGGGCTGCCAGATGCCGATGGCCCTGTCCGCATGGCCGAGCGCGGCCTCGACGAGGGCCTGCGCCGACGGAAGCCACACCTTCAGGAATCCGGAGTCCGGTGACGGCCTTCGGACCACATCGTCGAGCATGGCCCTGGCGCGAGCCGGCTCGCCAGTCAGCACGAAAACGATGGCGGACGTGACCAGTGCGGCGCGGGTGGTGCCTGCGGCGAGGGCCGCCTGCGCCGCCTCGCGCGCGGCGCGCGGATCGCCCAGCAGGGCCTCGGCTTCAGCCCGGGAGAGATGCATCTCGACGATGCGGCCATCGAGCCCGGTTTGAGAGGTCCGCTCGAGCGCGCTCGTCCACAGGCGCCTCGCCTCATTCGGGCGCCCGCGGGCCATCGCCGCCAACGCACGCAGCCGCCAGATGTCGAGCTCTGCCATCGGATCGCCGGACACCCGCTCGGCCTCGCGCTCGAGAGCGGCAGGATCACCGTCGAGCAGCACGAGCTTCAATGCCAGGCGGCGCATGTGCGGGTCGTCGATGCCTTGCGTCGCCGCGGCCGCGATCGCCTCTCTCGCCTCGTCGATGCGGCCCGTGCCGAGACAGGCCATCACCAGCGTGCGATGCGCTATCGAGTTGCCTGGAGCGAGGCGTACCGCCTCACGGGCTTCGGCGAGCGCCGCGTCGTACTGTCCCATCTGGCCGGAGAGCAGGGCGGCCAGGTTGTTCGGTGGGATGTACGAGCCCGGGTACATCCGCTTCCACGCGCGGAAGACCTCGATTGCCTGTTCCGGGTCCGTGTCGACGACGAAGTGGGCCTCGATGTAGAACCGTTCCGGCTGGGTGACGCGGTCCCGGAGATCGTACGCCCGGCGGAAGGCCGGGATCATCTCGTCCCGCAGTCCCAGGTTGCGAGCCACGGCGCCGCGCCGCGCCCACGCGAGCGCGAATCCGGGATCGATCTCGGTCGCCTCTCGATAGAGCGTCAGCGCGTCGGCCAGGCGGGCCTGCTCGCGGTTCCGGTCGCCCAGCGTCAGCGCCTTGAGGGCGTCGAGCGACGGCGTGGTCGCCTGTTCGAGCGGCACACCATGCTGCCGCAGCGAGGCGCGCGACTCGCCGAGCTGCTGCCGGATGCTCCTCGCCGCGCGCTCCAGCGCCTCGATCACCCGTTCCTTGCCGTCCGCTTCGATCAGCGAACGTGTGACCGCTTCGCCCGATCCGCACGCGATGGCCTCGATGCCCACCGCGTATCGCGATCCGAGCGGTGCGATCGAGGCCGCCAGCAGGACCGAGGCGCCTTCGCGGCGGCACGCGTCGAGCGCCACCGCGCCGACGACGCGGGTCTCCGGCGGACGGCCCATCCTGGTCACGGCGGCACGAACCGCTTCGTCCGGCAGGATGCGCAGGAACGGCGCCTGCTGCAGTTCCACGGCGAGGGCCAGCCGCAGCGTGTCGTCGAAGACGCTGTCGCCCGTGGCGTTGTTCACATCCGCCAGCAAGACCGCGTCGCGGTCGCTCAGCACGACGGCCGACGGCCGGGCCAGCCATCCAGCCAGGTAGGTGCCCGCCGCCGCGACCACGACCGCGACCGCCACCCAGGCAGCCAGCCGTCCCAGCCGTGCGCGGGGTCGGCGTTCCTGGCGTGGCGCTTCAGGCGGCGGACTCGCGGCGTCAGCCGCCCGCCGAGTCTCGTCGGGCTCAGCCGGCGGCTCTGGCCGGGCGGCGCTCTCCTGCGGAACTGGAGTCACCCACGCGACCGGCGCGATGAGCCGGTATCCACGCTTCGGGATCGTCTCGATGTAGCGGGGCTCCTGGGCATCGTCCGTCAGGATCTGGCGGAGTTCAGCGATACAGCGGGAGAGACCTGACTCGGCGATGTACTGGTCTCGCCAGACCTCCGCCAGGATTTCGTCCTTCAGGACGATCTCGCCGGCGCGTCGGGCCAGGCAGACGAGGACGTCGATGAGTTGCGGCCGCAGTTTGACCTGAAAGTCGCGCCTGGTGGCGAGGCAGGCTTTCGGATCGACGAGCCAATCGCCGACCGTGAACGGGCGAAGGCGGTCGACTTCGGGAGAGGGAACGGGTTCCATGGCACGGCTGCTGCGGCGACTACTATACCCGTCCTGCGGCGGTGGAAGAATCCCCCCACGGGGCGC